>DATEKK010000134.1:0-69303 GCA_035277485.1 Gemmatimonadaceae bacterium | reverse complement strand
GCGCTCGGCGATGAACGCGCCAATGCCGGCGGTGACGACCGGCGCCTCGGCGGGGATTCCGGCGCGCACGCGAGCCAGTGCCGCGGCCGTGCGCGCCACCTGCGCGCCGGCCACGTGCGCGGCGATTCGGTCAATGGCGTGATCGTCGAGCATCTCGCGGTCGGCGCAGATGATACGGGCGAGTCGTTCACGCGTGAACTCGCGCGTCACGGCGCGGCCATCCGGCGTTGGCGCGCCGTAGTCGTGTGCGGCGAGGTCTCCGGTCCAGACGTAGATGTCGCCGGACAGCGCGAACGCTTCGGCCGACACGCCGGCGGAGGACGATCCGAGTGGCACGTCGTGCACGATGGCTTCGACCGGCGTGCGCACGGCGCCCAGGTAGAGGAGCTCTCCGTTAGACAGGCGGTCGGGATCGGTGCGGCCCGTCGCGGCCACGGCGCCGTGTGCGATGGGAATGATGTCGGTGGTGGTCGACCCGATGTCCACGAGCGTTGCGTCAGGCCACGTTTGCGCGGCGACGGTTGCCGTGGCGTGCCAGTTGGACGCGGCCACGAGGAGCGGCTCGCGGCGCGCTTCATCGGCGGATACGAAGCGGCCGTCCACCGTGTAGATCGCGATCTCGTCGTCGGGGAAGGCGCCGGCCATCGCATCGAGCACGAAGGCGACGCCTTCGCGCTTGGTGCGAAAGAGCTGGGAGAGCTCGGCCGTCATCGTGACGGCATGTGGCGTACCGTTGACGAGTCTCGCGTCGCCGGCCTCGGTGCGCAGGGCCGCGACGAGATCGCCCGGCGTGCGCTGGATCTCGAAGGGGCGGGTGTGTGCGCGCGCAACGAGGCCGTGCTGTACGACGGCGCACTTGAGGTTCACGCCGCCCACGTCCCAGCCGGCCACCTGGCCGGTAGTCACGGCGCGATTCCGTTAGGCGGGCGATGCGGCTGATCCCGGTGCTCGATCTGCGCGGCGGGCAAGCGGTGCACGCAAGCGGCGGCGACCGCGCGCGGTATGCGCCGCTCGTGTCGCGCGTGGCGCCCGGTGCAGCGCCGGGCGACGCCGTGGCGATCGCGGCCGCCTACAGTGCGTTGGGCGCGCAGAGCATTTATGTGGCTGATCTCGACGCGATCGAGGGGCGCGCGCCGCAGGATTCGTTGGTGCGGGCATGCGCGCGCTCGGCGCGCGAGCACGGTAGCGCGAGCATATGGATTGATGCCGGCATTTACGCGGCTGCCGACGTGGACCCGTGGCCGGCGATTTCCGGTGTCGATCGGATCATCGCCGGCTCGGAGACCCTCGCTGCGATGGATGCGGTGGCGGACATCGTGCGGGCGGCGCAGCCGGTACCTGTTGCGTTCAGCGTGGATTTGCGGAACGGCGTGCCGATCGCTCGCGCTGCCGCGTTGCGTGACCGGTCGCCGGTCGATCTGGCGCGGGCGGCGGTGCGGGCCGGCGCAACGAGCGTCGTACTGCTCGATCTCGCGCGCGTGGGCAGTGGCGCGGGTGTCGACGAGACGCTGGCTCGCCGCGTGGCCGAGGGCACTGCGCCCGCGGCGCTGGTGGTTGGCGGCGGGATCCAGGACATGGATGCCGTGCGACGGCTTGGTGCGTTGGGCGTGCACGGGGTCCTCGTGGGAAGCGCGCTGCACGATGGCCGGATCGACGGCCGGGCGCTGGCCGGCGCCGCCGCACCGGCCTAACGGACCGATATCCGTTAGGCCGGTGCGTCGGTCAGGGGTCGCTGCGGGTGCGAGTCGAGTCGGTCTTCGGGTGCGGCTGATGGTTGGCCGGCATGTTCGGCATGTCCCGCATGGGCATGTCGCGCATGTTCGCATTACCCGACGAGCCCGCGTGCGCGTCGCCGCCCTTCTGTCCTTCGGACGCCGCGCCGGCCGTGTGGTCCTTCATGTCGGTCATGATCGGCAGCGTCGCGATGTCGCGCTTCACGAGCGGGTCGTTGAGGTCGAGCTTAGGCCAGGTGGCGCCGTCGGCCGGGACGAATGCGCCGTTGATGTGTCCCATGCCGCCATCCTTGAACGTCTCTTTGGTCGGGTTGTCATACACGGCCACGACGCGATACGGGTGGTGCGCCTGGAGCGAGAGCGCGTCGCTGTTGAATCCGAAAATGAATCGGCCGACGCCCTTCACGCGGCCGTCGTGGTCGCGGCGCGCTTTGAGGCGCGCGAGCACCTTGCCGTTGGTCGCGTCCTGGAGCTCGAGGCTGCTGCCGTAGTCGTGGATATGGCCCCCGATGCCGACGAGCTTGCCGGCGATCGGGAGCTCGAATTCGTAGCTATGCGATGACTTGCCGGGCGGCACATCGAAGGTGGTGACGCCGCCGATGTGGTTGTTCACGTCCACGTAGAATGGCATGACGGACAGCACATTGTGTCCCTTGGCCGGCGTGTAGAGCAGTGTGACCTCGAGGTACGCCGCGTCGATGTCTTTGCCGGTTTCGTTGTGGAACATGGCGTACATGCCGAGTTTTTCGCCGACGTGCATGGGGACGCCCATCGATGCCGGCAGCTCGACCGGATCCGTTTCGGCGCCCCAACCGAAGAGGCGTTCGACGGCGGGATACACCAGCTGTCGGCGGTCGAAGTTGACGCCGATGAGGTGGTGGAGGATGTCGCGCGGCAGGGTGTCGCCGGCGGCGTCGCGCATGCGCACGCTGAATCCGCGGAGGTATCCGTCGACGGGCCAGGCGAACGGCATCACGTCGTTCGGCGCCATGTCGGACATGTCCATGTTCGGATCCATGGCGGGCAACCGGAACGGTCCTGCCGTGACGATGATGCGGGAATGCGCCGAGTCGACGCGGATGTCCATGTGCGGAGCAGCGGCGGGCGGCGCCGGGTGCGGCCGGCCGGCCGGGCCGGAGAGGATCGCCGCTGCGGCGAGGAGCAAAGTCACCATGATCTGAATCCTTGATCGTTAGGCATTAGCACTGTCAGGCGAGCGTTCCGCGATAGGTCGCGGACTGCCCGAAGCTTTCCTCCACTTCCATCTCGATCGAGGTGAGATGCGCCACGTTGGCCTCGCCTAACTCAGTGAGGAGGCGGCCGGCCAGGTGGCGGGCCAGCATCTCGACCGTCGTGTTGGGGATGGGCAGGAGCGCGCAGTCTCTGGCGGGGAACACGTAGCGCTGCTTGCCCTCGTAGTCGACCCGCACGGTGTCGTCGTGTGCGACGATCCCGAGCTTGGGGTTCTCGAGGGGCAGGAGCACCTTGTGGTCGATCTCGTCGCAGAGTTGCCGCATGAGGCGTTTGATGAACGAAAAATCCAGCACGTACCAACCGTCTTCGTCGAGCGCGCCGTCGAGCGCGACGCCCACGCGATAGTTGTGTCCGTGCAGCGACTCGCACCGGTGGCCGGCGAACGTGATGAAGTGCGCCGACGAGAAGACGGTGTAGTCTTTCTTGACCCGTATCCTAAACTCGCCGTGGGTTCGCATCGGTTCCATCCGGAGCCTAGCTCCAGCCTCCTTCGAGAAGTACGGCGAAGATCGCCGCGGCGGTGAGGTCAGCCGTGGTGCCAGGGTTTCGCGAATTGGACGTATCGCGCAGCGCGAGGTCGAACGCGGCCGTGCGCCGGCGTCCAACCGCACTGCGCACGCCGCCAGCCGCGAGCACGGCTCGACTGCGGCGAGAGATGGCGGCGGCCGCGGCGTGGCCCAACTTGCGCGCCACGTGCGTGTCGGGTGCGGCGGCGAGCAGCGTTAGATAGGTCTCGACGATTGCGTCGTCCCATGACAGTCCATCGCGCCGCGCGCGGCACAACGTGGGCACGCCGAGCTCGAACGTAACCGCGTAATCGGTGGCGTATTCACGCGCGATGCCGTCGCGATCAGCGGCGAGCGCCATGACCGCGCGCAGCGCCTGCGTTGGCGCGCGAGCCACATCCTGCGTACCGGCGTGTCCAAGCCCGCCGGGATGCGCGAGACGAATGGCGGCGTAGACTTGGGCGGCATCGCGGACGGTGGTGCGCCGCAACACACGCGCCACGCGGTCACGCAGGGTCCCATCGTTCGGGTCGAGCGCGGCGCGGGCGAGTGGCGCGAGCAGCAGAATGATGCCGAGGTTGGTATTGGCGCGTGTCCAACGAGCGGTTGCGGTGCACGCGGCCCGAATCGTCGTGCCAAGAGAATGGCGGCGCGCGAGGAGCATCGCGGGTCCGATGGCGGCGGCGCTGGCGAGGAAGTGCTCGTAGCGCGTGTCACGGAAGTGCGTGCGCGCGGGTGGTGCGACGTTGCCCGGCTTTGGTGCGCTGGCCTCGAGCAAGCACGCCAGTTGGGCGGCGCTGGCGATGTCGGCGGGTGTCGTTGGGCGTGCGTGCGCGCGCCGACTTGGCGTCAGCGCTGGACGCGATAGGCGTCGAGCAGATGATCGACGATCGCTTGCGCGACGTCGACGGAGGTAGCCGTCTGGAGCCCGTGCCATCCAGGGATGCCGTTCACCTCGAGTACATAGACTGAACCGTCTCGAGCGGGCAGGAGATCGACGCCGGCGTACGCAGCGCCAACGGTGCGTGCCGCGCACAGCGCCATGGCGTGCCAGTCGGCGGGCAGCGTGATCGCGCGTGCGCGTCCACCACGAGCCAGATTGGTGCGCCAACCCGCCGCCGAGCGTTCGATGGCGCCCACGACACGGTCGCCAACGACGAAGACGCGGACGTCGCGTCCTTCATGCTCGATTGTGCGCTGAAGATAATACACCCCGTGGATCGCTTCCAGCGAGCGAAACACGCGCCAGGCGATCTCCTCATCGCTCACGCGCACCATGCCAAGTCCCATGGACCCGACGAGCGGTTTGACGATGACATCGCGCATGTCGCGGAACGCGTTCATCGCATCGTCGGCGCGCTCGCACACGACTGTTTCCGGGGTGGCGAGGCCCGCGCGCGCGAGGAGCGCCGAGGTGTAGAACTTGTCGACGGTGCGCTCGATGGCGCGCGGCGGATTCATGACGGGAACGCCGGCATCCTCGAGCGCATGCAGGGCGTCGACGCGAAAGACGATCTGCTCGAGCGATCCGTTGGGGATGATGCGCGCGAGGACGGCGGTTGCGTCGAGGAGATCCGTGTCGTGCGCGGCGAGCCGCGCGCCTCGTCCGAGCGATGCGACGAGGGATTCGTACGGAAACACGGCTGCGCGCGCGCCCCGAGCGGCGAGGGCGCGCGTGAGCGCATCGGTGTGCCATCCGGTGCGAGCAGCGAGGATGGCGACGAATACGGGCGTCAGCTTTCCTCGCCGACGAGAGCCGTGAAGCCCCCGGTGGCAAAGTTAGGCAGGTCGCCGGCGACCGTTGCGAAGCCCGGTGTGGCGGTGCCGCGCGTGAGCGCGGCCTCGGAGTCGAACCAGAGCTCCGCCTTACGATAGAACGCGGGCTTGGAGCCATCGAGGTTGCGCGGAAACTTCATGAGCACAGCGCGCGAGAAGCCGATTTCCTTGGCGAGCTTCGTCACGAGCGGCAGGTGGTTCGCGGCATAGTACTTCTCGAATGCCGCCGTGTCCTTCGGGTGGTTATAGATGACGACGACGCACCACATCGGAACCTCGGGAATGGGGAATCGGGAATGGGGAATCGGAAGTGGCGAACGATGGGCGGTGAGCGCTTCAGCTCATGAGCGATGTACGGAGCACCTCGGGGTCCAACTTGCCGCCGTGGAAGGTGCGGCCGGACGTGTCGCTGGTGAGCCAGACTTCGCCGGGACTGAACAACATCTTGTCGATCTTGTAGAAGTCTCCGCCGTAGCGCTTGAAGATGTCGTAGAACGGTGTGCCGTAGTCGTGCGATGCCGACGCGGGGAGCTGGCTGGCGAGCTGCGACAGCTCGTCGTCCTCGGCGCGAACGGTGAAGTGGGCCTGGCCGCCGTAGAGCACGCAGTCGTTTGTCCGGCCGATCGCGTGGAGGTCGTCGCGTGCGACGGGCGGGAGCGGCGCGACGCCGATCCCGCTCACCACTCGGCGGACATCGAAGCCTAACGACTCCATTTTGTGGAGCGCGGTCTCGAGGATCCGCGCCACGACTTGCACGCCGCCGGCGAGCGACGCGGTGGGTGCAATGGCGATGGTGACCTGTCGCGGGTCGAGCTTCGCGCGCGACGCGATGTAGTGCGCCACTTCGTCGGTGGGCGGCGTGCGTCCTTCGAGGACGAGCACACCGCGCGTGGCCTGCTCCCCGTAGCCTAACTTCGAGAACAAGTCCGCTTCGACCCGCGCATGGGCGCGCAGCGGGCCCGAGGCCATGGCGAAGTATTTGCCGACCTGGATCGCCCACCCGGCGTATTGCGAGGCCATGCAGGCGAGGGCGGGGTGGTCGGTCCACACGCGCACGCCGGGATACGAGTCGGCCCCAATTCGTAACCAACTGAGACTAATGTCGGCGAGACCGCTCGTGCAGAGCTGCGCGAGCGCGAGGCCCGCGCCGAGTCCGCCCGCCGCTTCGATGCCGGCGTCGAGGAGGCGCGTGCCGGACGGTAGCTGGCTGCTCGCGATGCGGAGCTGGCTCGCGCGCTCGACCATGCCGTCGGCGAGCAACCAGGCGCGCTCGTTCAGGTGCAGGGCGCTCACCGCTCGTCGCTCCGCGCGAGGATTTCGCCACGGCCCAACTCTGCCATGTCGCCGCTGTACCGCTTGAAGCGTGCGGCGTGCATGGCATGATCGATCGAGAGATTGCGGCGCGATTTGAGATGCACGAGCGTCACCGCGACGTGCGGCGGGCGATACGTGCAGTCGTATTGGTAGCTCGCGGAAACGGAGACGCGGCCGAACACGACGATGGTGCCGCGCTTGTTGAACCGTCCGGGGTCCTCCCCTGCACCGCCGAAGACGATGACGTTGCCGGCGATCATGCCCATGCCGGCGCGCGGTCCCGCGTTTCCCGCGACGACCACGGTGCCGCGCCGCATGCCCGCACCGGCCTCGGCGCCGGCGTTGCCGCGCACGATGATCTCGCCGCCGGCCATACCGCGAGCGGCCGCGAGTCGTCCCGCGCCTAACCGATCGCCGGCGTTGCCGGTGATGTCGAGGAGGCCGCCGGTCATTTCGAGACCGGCGCCATACCCGGCGTTGCCGGTGACGCGCAGCTCGCCGCCGGCCATGCGCGTGCCGACGTAGCGTCCGACAGCGCCCTCGATGCGGAGCTCGCCCGTGGTCATGCCGGCACCGATGGCGTCGACCATCTCGAGGTCGCCGGCCACGTGGACGCGGTTCGACGAACCGCCGCGCACTTGGAAGACATCGCCTAACGGAATGGTCTGCGGCCCGTCCCACACCGGCAGGCGCGCGATGGCTGCTTCGTCGAGCGTCGCGAAGGCGTCGGGCGTGATGGACTCCGCCTCGAGCCGGCGGGCGAGCGCCGTGCGCAGTGTGAGCGTGACGGCGTCGCTCATGCGGCGGGATGCTCGGTCAGGATCTGCCGCAAATGAAAGTGATGCGGGCCGAGCTTGCCGCCGTAGTTGCCGGCCGTTATCCGATGGACGCCCGCGCGGCAGGCGGCGTGGATGCCGGCGCGCATGGCGGCGGCAATCGATGGCGCATCGACCCCGTCGAGCACGATCTCGAGCGCGGCATTTGCCTCGTCAGGCAACGACGACGCCGTGACGGCCCGCAGCGTGGGCGCGAACGCGTCGTTGGTCGTGGCGACCATGTTGGCGTAGCGCTTGCTGCCCACCTTGCTGCCGCTGCGCACGATGCCGCCCGGGAAGGGCAGCACCACGCCCGGCATGCCGCGCATCGCGTCCACGGATGCCTCCGCGGCCTCGAGTGCGGCGGCCTCGCTCTCGGCGAGGATGAGGAAGTTGCCGCCGCCCACGCCTTTCACGCGCCCGAACGACTCCTGCACGAGGAATTCGCCTTCCATGACGGGGATGCGCCAGTAGCGCTCGCCGGCGATCAACTTGCTGCCCTGGAAGCCGTCGCCGAACACGCGCAACGACCGGCCCACGGGCATGCGCTCGGATGCGTTAGGCAGCCCGTCGAAGCACGCCGTCGTGACGCACGTGAGCACGGTCTGGCCGATGCGCTCGACGAGACGTTTGGCGAGACTGTCGGAATCCATCGTGAAGAGCAGGACGCTCACGCCGGGCCGGCCGTCGGGCGTCTCCGACGGAGGCACCTCGCGCTCGATGCCCGCTTCCACCTTGCAGGCGATGACCGAGGTGGCGAAGCCCGTCATCTTGCGCGCGGCCTCGGTGGCCCAACGCAGATCGCGCGCGGTGATGATCACGCGCGCCGCGCGCATGCCGAAGGCCTCGGCGAAGGTGTCTTCGATCGCGACGCCGTGGATCTGCACGTTAGGCGCTCGCACCCGAGGCAACCGGCGCGTCGCGAAGCGGCGCAACCGGGTAGTTGGCCAACGCAACGGTCGCGTAGCGATCGAACCAGGATGCGAGGTCGCGCATCACCGCGTCGTCGAAGCGCGGGCGCACGTGCAGGCGATGCGCCGGCGGGGCGCGCCGCAATTGGCCTTCTTCCACCACCAGCACGCCGCCTTTGACCACGTATCGCGGCGTCGCGAACATGGCGGCGATGTTCGCGTCTCGCGCGTAGATCGTGATGTCGGCGTCGGCGCCGGCACCCAGGTGCCCCTTGTTGGTCAGGCCTAACTGACGCGCCGGGCCGGCGCGCGTGATGATCGCGATCTCGCGCAGTGTGTACTCGCGCGCGAGGCCGTCGGCGAGCGCGCTGCCGGCGAGCAGCTTGTGGTTCACCGCTTTCAGGCGCTCGTCGCGGTAGGCGCGATCCATCAACAGCCGGATCAGCTCCGGATAACTCGTGAACGCGCCACCGTTGGGATGATCCGTGGACAGGAGAACGCGCCACGGATCATCGGAGAGCAAAAAGAGCTCGAGACCCACGACCCACTGCAACGATGCGACCGCTGCGGCGTCGCGATACTCGTACGGCACGATCCCGCAACCGGTCTCGAGCTCGATATCGACGTTCACCCACCGGCGCCCGGTGCTCGCGTGGAGGAGATACTCTACCGCACCGTCGGCCGTCACCGTGGTGGCGTGTCCGAGCATCACCTGCCCAACGTCCGCCGTCACTTCCTGGTGCGTGTTGATGTACGCGATGAGCTCCTTCGCACCCGACGACCACGGCGTACCGTTTCCACCGGCGTACGCGTGGAATTGCACGTGCGTGAAATGCGCGCGGCGACCCGACAGCGCGCGCATGCTGTCGAGCGTCGTGGCCACGTTGCCGGGCAGACCGAGATTGTTGCAATGGATGTGCACCGGGTGCGGCAGCGCGAGCGCATTCGCCGCGTCTGCCAGCGTTTCCATGATGGCGCGCGGCGTCACGCCCGGTATGCCCGACGCATCATCGATGCTCTTCACCGCGCGCACGTTCCGCTTCCACAATTCGACGCCGCCCGGGTTCACGCACTTGATCGCGTAGGCACCGGTCGCGCCTAACAGCCACGCGGCGTAGTCGCGCGCGCGGTCGTGCTCGCCCGACGCGACCTGCTGCAGCAGGTACGCGTCGTTGCCCATGAGCACGAAGAATCCGGCGTCGATGATCGGCGTGTCGTCCAACTGCGCGTGCGTGTCGCGCGCGCCCACGGCCGACACCGCCGCGTCGAACACCGTGGTGTAGCCGAGTCCCGCGTAGCGATAGCCGGTGGTGAAGGTGGTGGGCACGGTACCGCCGGTGCCCGAGCGCGCAACGGCATCGAGCAACGCGGGCGGTGACGCGGGATCCGCCGTTCGTTCATCGGACAGGACGCGGCGCGCTTGATTCACGCTCGACGCGGCGATGTGCGCGTGGACGTCGATGCCGCCGGGCATCACGACCATGCCGTGCGCATCGAGCCGCGGCGCGTCATCCGGTAGCGACGCGACGATGCGGCCGTCCTCGACGCACACGTCGCGCACGTCGCCGTCAACGCCGTTCGCGGGATCGTACACGGCGCCGCCCGTGATGCGCAGGCGGTCGCTCACGATGGGCGTGCCCGGCGTGCGCCGATGCGTTGGGCGAGCGCGCGAACCACGTCCGCTGCTACCGGCGGGCCGGGCATGGGCGCGCGCAGCGGAAGCGGGACGTCGTCCATGCGGAACGCCGTGCCGCTCTCGTGGATTCCGGCGACTCCGGTGTCGATCGCCACCTCGCACGATGTTTCCGAGGCGGCCGTGCCGATGGCGACGGACCGCACGGCATCGACCGCGAACGGAATGCCTAACGGACGACCGACGACGAGCACCGCGTCCACGGCACCCGACGCGACCAGCGCGCGCCCGCCGTCGTCCGGTCGAAACCGCGGAAATCCGCGCGAGAAGTCGACCGTCATCGGATAACCGGTCTGCCACGTGAGCACGGACTCGGCGCCCACGCGATTGCCACCTGCGCGGAGGGGCGTCACGCTGGCCCGCGTGACCGCGTTGAGCTCCTGGCCGAGCGCGGTGAGCGATTCGGCGCGCGCGGGCTCGGCCGGCAACGCGCCGGGCTCGGCGTCGTACACGATGACCACGTAGTGCGAGGCGGTGAGCGTGCGGGCGAGATCCGCCAGCTCTCCGCCGGCGGGCGCTCCGCCTAACGGACGGCCCGCGACCGCGGCCCTGAGCGCCGCGATCGCGTCGAGCTCCTGGCTGGACCGCACCGCGATTCGCAGGTCCGCGCCGTCGGGACCGCGGGCATCGCCCACGTCGACCGACACGATCCGCCGGCTCAGGCGGCCATGCGGGACGAACAACCCTTCGGGCTCCGGTGCATAGCGCGACGCATAGCGCGGATACCGCGTAGCCGGGTTCGTGCCCCAGAATACGATGCAGTCCGCGCGATTCCGGATCTCGCCGAGCGTCGCGCTTACGCGACCGCGCCGTTGGGCAGCGAGAACGCCGGCGGCCACCGTAGACGAGCTCACGCCATCGACTGCAGCGTGCAGCGTGTCGGCGATTTGGACCGCGGCACGCTGCGTTTCGCACGAGATGTCGATGCCGAGGAACACGAGTGCGCGCCGGGCTTGATCGAGAAGCGTCGCAGCGGCGTCGAGCGCGGCGTCGACAGAAACGGCGGACCCGCGTGCTCGAACGACAGCAGGCACGCGTCCGTCGCCAAACCACGAGGAGCCGAGCGAGCACGCGCCGCGCGCTTCGGCGATGCGCCCGTCGCGCACGGCCACGGCGATGTCATCGCACGAGCAGCCACATCCCAGGCAGGTGACGTGCTCGACGAGGCCCCCTCCCGGCATCTGGCTCATGCGCTTCTTCTCCCGCTGCCCCCGATTTCGTGATACAGCTTTCGCGCGCGTCGCACAAGCGCGGCGTGGCAGGCGGCGTCGGTGGACCCGTGTGCGAATATCGTACAGACGGGGCTGCCGCGTGGAATCCGCTCACCGGGATGCGGCACGTCACGCACCGAAGGATCGTCTAGCCATGCGCGCGTGTCGCCGACCACAACCGTCCGCTTCGCGAACACTATCGCCTTGCCGAACGCCTCGGCGGCAGAATCGCGGCGAGCGGAAGCGAGATCGAAGCTCGGCACGACGCCGTCGCATCCGCTCACGTGCGCCCCAAAAACCGAGTATTCGAACGCTCGTTCGGCGAGTTCCATCGAGGCAGTGTACCGCGGGTTCACCTCGGTCACGTACGGCGTGCCGTTGCGAGCAATGAAGTCGATTCCGTTGACTCCCACCAGTTGCAGCTCGCGCGTGAGAGTGTCGGCGATGGCGCAGGCGGTGTCGAACAACGCGTCGTCGCTCGAGAACGTTGCCGACTTGGCGGGGACCAGAATGCTGCCGCAGTAACCGAAACCCGACGCCCCGAATTCCGGCTCACCCACGAGCTGCCGGCTGAAGGCGAACGGGACGGCGCACGTGCCGTCGGCGGCGAAGACCAGCGAGCCGGGTTGCCCAGCGATGCGTTGTTGCAGGAAATGCGTTCGGTGCAACGTGTCGCCATGCCGCCAGCGCGTTATGCCGTGGCCGCCGCCTGAGGCGAACGGTTTCGCCAACCACGCCGTGCGGCGGACTCCGTGACCGCTGCGAAGGCGTAGCTCAGGCGCCGCAAAGCCATGCGCGCGCAGTATGCTCGCTACCACCAAAGGCGCACGCGCCTGAGTGAGCACGCTTGGCGGATTGCCGAGGAGCCGCCGGCCGCGTGCGAGCAGGTGCACGGCGTCGGGATGGTTCTCGAAGCTGGCGACGTACGCGACTCCTGCAGCGGGCACGGCGGCTGCGGCGCGGGCAATGCCTAACGGATCGTACCGGCCGAGGCCGGGTCCCGAGCCGAGCAGGGCGAGTGCCGGTTCCGCGCGGTTGTCGAGATCCGCGAACGCGTCGACCGAGGCCACGTGATAGCCTGCTCGTACCGCCGATTCGACCAGTGCGCGCGTCGAAAAGCCGGCAACGACGACGCGCTCCGCTGGCGGCCCTCGCCTGAGCGCGCGAGCCGTGTCAGTCGATGCCGAGGCGGTGGCGCGCGGCATCGGGAGTGATCACGAAGAGGTGGTCGAGCACGGTGCCGGCGGCCTCGCGCAGGCCGAGCGTGTTGACGAGGGATTCATTGGGGCCGCCGGCGAGACCGTCGGCGATGAGCGCGGCGCCTTGCGCCGCTTCCTTCGCGATGCGCGCGAATCCCTCGAGCCGCCGAACCGGCGCGAGCGGGCTGAGCGCGAGCCGGAGCTCGCGCGCGATCGCGCCGGCGTGCGTTAGGCGGCCAGAGAGCAGGATCTCGAACGGCTGTGGGACAACGGTGCACAGCGCCGCAACGGCCTTCGCGGCGCTCTCGATCAGCGCGTCGTGCGCCATGCGCTCGCGCTCGGTGGCCGGCGCGGCGACGCGCTCCACCGCGTTCTGCGTCAGGCCGATCACGCTCGCGGCGCCGCCGCCGAAGAGCGTGTCCTTGGTGACGGTGCCGGCAAGGAAGGCGACCTCGCCATCGAGCGCGCCGGCCGCGCGCACGCCCATCGGTCCGGCGGTGCCGCCCATTCCGTCGATGATGCGGCCGTCGCGCACGGCGATGGCGGCCGAGAACGCGCCGCCTAACTCGAGCAGCACGAACGACACGTCGGTGTACGGACAGCCGCGGCGTCGCGCCTGGTCGTGCACGCCGAGCGCGGCGGCGCAGACTTTGTCGGCCGTGCCCATGTCCACGCGATTGATCTTGCGCGCCGCGGGCACAGACGTGAGGTGGATGACGCCCGGCGTGAACAGCACCGGCAACTGGGCGTCGCGCATCGCGCGCGCGAGCACGCGCAGGCCGCCGATGCCGCCATGGTCATCCGTCGCCGCGAGGTACGCGAGACGGAGATCGGTGTCGCCCGCGCGCTCGACAGGCGTGAGCGGCAGGCCGTAGCCGGACGGACCGGCGATGAGTGCGGCGCGCGCGTCGCGGAGGATCGCGATGAAGGCCGGGACGTCGGCGAGCGCCTGCGCGGTGGGCAGCGATCGATCGACAAAGACCGCGCCGTCGTCGAGCCCGCACAGATCGATGGTGACCGTGCCGGGATCGATGCCGAGCGTGCGGGGCATGTGGGCGCGATCCGGCGTCGGTCGCGTTAGGCCTCAAGGCCCTGCGCGAGCTCGGCGATGGATTCGGCGTCGAGGATGGCGTCGTTGCGCTCGAACAGGCGCGCGATGCACGCCTTGTGGACTTTCATCTTGAACCCGCCGACGCCGATCGCGCCGAAGGCGGTCACGCCGTCCCTGTCTTTGCCGTCATCGTTCACCTCGATGCCCTCGATGCCTAACGGAGGCACGGCGTTGAGGTCGCACGCGACCGCGAGACCCTGGCGCCTGGACCACGCGTCGCGCGGGACCAGCAGCACACCGGCCGGTCCGGCGTTGAGCAGAATCTCGGGACGCACGGCGTCGAGCACGTGCGCGGCCTCGGACGCGTTGCGCATGCACACCATGGCGACGTCGCCGCCGAACCGCGTCTGGATGTTCGAGCGGGCGCGCTGGCCTTCCTCGTCGCGACGCGATGTGATCGTGACGTGTGCGCCGGCCTTGGCCAAGAGGCCGGCTGCGCGCAGACCCACAGGCCCGGTGCCGGCGGTCACGAGCACTTTCTTGTCCCGCACGTCGCGCACGGCACGCGTGATTTTCACGACGGCGGCGACGGCTGTCGTGTTGGAACCGTTCGAGTCCAACATCATCGAGACGCGAAACGGGCCAAAGACGGCCTTCTGCGCCGCCGCGAGCAACTTCTCGCCCACCGGCATGTCGCTGCCACCGATGAATATCGCGGTGTTGCGGAGATCCTTCGGTCCGCGCGTGAAGATGCACCCGTACACGAGGTCGCGGACATCGTTTTCCGTGACGCCGCCGCGCTGCATGATGGCGTCGGCGCCGCCGTCGTGCGCGACGACTTCGTCGAACGCGCTGGGGAGTCGATTCGAATCGAGCTGAAGCAGGAGTTTTTTCATCCCGGCCACCCATCGATGAACACGGGGCGCCGAGAAGCGCCCCGTGTGGTCGTGTCCTTTCGGCGTCGCCGTGGACCGCATACGCGCCTCGAGCGCGTGCGCGGCCCAGCGCTGCAATTATCCTTCCGCGCCGCTCGCGAACGGGTGACGGGCCGTCTTCTCGCCGGCGATGACATCGTCGATGCGCGGTTGACCTTTGAGCGCGCGCTCGAGCGCCTGCTTGGTCGCACGGTAGTTGAAGTCGAAGATCTTCTTGTCGTCCTTCGCGTCCCAGTGGATGAACACACCGACCAGGATGCAGTAGTCATCGACCTTGTCGCGCGGGATGACGCCGGACGACACCGAGTCGACGACGGCACGGGCGACCGCGGCCTGTGCGGGACCGAACATCTGCACCGCCTGCTTCGCGCCCTTGATGGTGACTTTGTTGAACAGGATCGTGTCGGGCTTCGCCGCGAGGTTGGGCGTGACAACAGCCAGGAGGCTGGTGAAGCCGTCCTTGTTATTCGACAGCGCGCTCACGAACGCCTGTCCCGCGTGTCCCGATTTGGAGCCGATGATGAGGTCGATGTGCGCCACCTCGTTCCCGTCGCCGATCAGGGATTCGCCGATGAAGAATTCCGCTGCCATGGGACCCACCTCCGTACCAAAGTGGTTGTAGAACGCACACGCGACCGCGTGGTATCGATTGCGACGGAGCCACGCACGTCCCTCCATTCGACGCCGCGAGGCGCGCCGCATGGACGCGCCTCACGCGAGGACCGGGGGATCGTGAACATGACGCACCCTCAAGATTGTGTCAAGCACGAGAGGGTGCGTGCGCGGACGATCGGGGTTTCCCCGCCCCACCACGCCGTGCAAGTTTCGTCGTATGCGCATTCCGATCGAGAGCTATCGCCTGTCCAACGGGCTCGTCGTCACACTGTCGGAGGATCATACGGCGCCAATCGTCGCCGTGAACCTGTGGTACCGCGTCGGGTCGGCCAATGAACGCGTGGGGCGAACCGGATTCGCCCACCTGTTCGAACACATGTTGTTTCAAGGCTCGCAGCACGTCGCGGCCAACGAGCATTTCGAGTTGATCCAGCGCGCCGGCGGCACATTGAACGGGTCGACATGGTTGGACCGCACGAACTACTACGAGACGGTGCCGTCGAACGAGCTCGCGCTGGCGTTATGGCTCGAGGCGGATCGGATGGGTGCACTACTGCCGGCCATGACGCAGACCAAACTCGACACGCAGCGCGACGTGGTGAAGAACGAGCGGCGCTGGAGCATGGACAACCAGCCCTATGGGACGTGGTCCGAGCGGCTGCCGGCGCTCACGTATCCGGAAAGTCATCCGTTCCACCACTCGCTCATTGGGTCGATGGAGGATCTGTCGGCCGCGAGCCTCGAGGACATCGCGGCGTTCTTTTCCACGTATTACCGCCCGGACAACGCGGTGCTCTCGATTGCCGGTGATTTCGAGCCGCCACAGGCGCGCGCCCTCGTCGATCAATATTTCGGCGTGATTCCGCGGGGGAAGGTTCCGATTCCTCCGCTGCCCGACATGCATCTGCCGCCGTTGTTCGGCGAGTGGCGCCGCGAGGTAGTGCCCGACATGGTGATGGTGCCGAGGTTGTTCCTGGCGTTCCGCGCGCCGGTGTTCGGCACGGACGAGTACTACGACTGCAGCGTGCTGGGCGCGATCCTCGGCATGGGGAAAGCGAGCCGCTTGCAGCGCGAGCTGGTGCGCAAGCGCGAGATCGCGAGTGAGGCAACGGCATTCACGTTCGATCTCACACAAGGCGCCGATCTCTTGGTGATCGATGCGACCGCGCGCCCTGAAGTGCCGAGCGACGCGCTCGAGGCCGAGGTGGCTCGCGAGGTCGATGCGTTGCGCGCGGGCGGCGTGACCGCCGCAGAGGTGGAGCGCGCGGTCGCCCTCATCGAGACAGCGTTCGTGACGTCGCTGCAATCGGCGGGCGAGCGGGCGGACAAGCTCTCGATGTTCGCGGCGATGTTCGACGATCCGAGCCTGCTCAACGAGCAGACCGACCGGTATGGCGCGGTGACGGTGGAGCGCGTGAACGCGTTCGCGCGCGAGCGGTTGGGCAACGACAACCGGGCCAGCCTGCTCTTCGTCCCGAAGGACGGCGACGAAGGCCAGCCGGACGAGACCGAAGCCGCCACCGGAGCGGCGCGGTGAGCGGCGCGCCGACTGCGTTAGGCGGCGCGCGCGTGGCGCCCGCTCGTCCGGCCGCTGCGCCGCCCAAACCGTACCGGTTTCCCCGCTTCGAGATTGCGACGCTCGACAACGGGCTGCGCGTCATCGTCGCGCCGGTGCGCATGCTGCCGGTGGTGACGGCGCTGCTGCTCGTGGACGCGGGTGCGTCGGCGGAGCCCGGGGCCCAGGATGGCGTGGCGAATCTCACTGCGCGCGGCCTGCTCGAGGGGACGATGCGCCGCGACGGCAACGCGCTCACCGAGCAATTCGAGCGGTTAGGCGCGGGCGTGTTCGCCGGCGCCGATTGGGATACGGCGAATGCCGGCATGACCGTGCTGCGCGCGCATCTCGAGCCGGCCCTCGCGCTCCTGGGCGAGCTGGTGCTGGAGCCGTCGTTCCCCGAGCGCGACATCGCGCGGCTGCGCGCCGAGCGCCTGGCGGACCTGCTGCAGATGCGCACGGAGCCGCGCGGTCTGGCCGACGAGATGTTCGCGCGCTTCGTGTACGATCCCGTCTCGCGCTACGCGCGTCCGGAGGAAGGCGGCTCGGATACCGTGTCGACCGTCACGCGCGACGACGTGCGCCGATTCTACTTGGATCGCTATCGGCCGCGCGGATCGACGCTCGTGCTCGTGGGCGATCTGAGCGTGGACGACGGCCTCGAGCTCGCGCGTCGCACGTTAGGCGCCTGGGAGGGAACGGCGCCGCGCAGCGCGCCGCCAGAGGAGGCGCCGGCGCGTACAACCCGGGCGGTGCACCTGGTGCGCAAACCGGACGCGCCGCAGTCGGAGCTGCGCATCGGACACATCGGATTGCCGCGCACGCATCCGGACTATTTCCCCGTGATGGTGATGAACGCTGTGTTAGGCGGGCTGTTTTCGTCGCGCATCAATCTCAACCTGCGCGAGGAGCACGCCTACACCTACGCGGCGTTTTCAGGTTTCGCCTGGCGCCGGGGCGCGGGGCCGTTCGTCGTATCGACGGCCGTCGAAAGCGACGTCACCGCTGACGCCGCGCGCGAGGTGCTCTCCGAGATCGATCGCATTCGCTCGGCGCCGATATCGGCCGACGAGTTGTCGCTGGCCACCAGCTACCTGGGCGGCGTGTTTCCCATCAAGTACGAAACGACCCATGCCATCGCGCGCGCGCTCGCCGCGCTCGCCGCGTACGATCTGCCGGTCGACTATTTCGACACGTATCGCGATGCCGTGCGCGGGGTGAGCATCGCGGACGTGCACCGCGCGGCGGATCGGTACCTGCATCCCGACGCGCTGCAGGTGGTCGTGGTGGGCGACGCGTCGGAGATCAAAGCGCCGGTCGCGGCGATGGCGCTCGGCCCGCTGTTCGAGTACGGCGCCGACGGCGTCGAGATCCCTGCCGACTAACGCATGGCTGATCCCGGCCGGGTGTCTTCGACGCGGCAGTACACGGGCCGCATCATCAACCTCGATCTCGACACAGTCCGCTTTCCCGACGGGTCGACGGGCGAGCTCGAGATGGTGCGGCATCCGGGCGCGAGTCTCGTGCTGCCGTTCCTGAGCGATCCGGCGGGCGACGACCCACAGATCCTGCTCATCCGCCAGTATCGCTACGCCGCGGAAGGCTTCGTGATCGAGTGTCCAGCCGGCCGGTTGGAGCCGGGCGAGTCACCCGAGTCGTGCGCGCGGCGCGAGCTGCTCGAGGAAGCGGGCTGCACCGCGGAGCGGTTGGATCACGTCTACACCTTCTACACGACGCCGGGCTTCACCGACGAGCGAATCCATGCCTTCATGGCGTCCGGTCTCTCGCGCGGCGCGGCGCGTCCGGAGGCAGACGAATTCGTCGAGAATCTCGTGATGCCGCTGTCGCGGGCGCTCGAGATGGTGCGCGACAGCGCGATCGTCGATGCGAAGACGGCCCTCACCCTGCTCTATGTCGCAGGCTTCCGGCTCGGCGCCTGACGCACAGTTAGGCAAGATTCACTTGGTCCAGATGAGCACGACCCCGCACTCGCCGATGCGATACTGTTGCGGCGCGGTCGACGCATCGTAGACCTCGATGCCGGTCACGTCCTCGGGGCGGACCACCTCATTGAGTCCACCCTCGCGCAGTCGCACACCGTTCACCCAGATCGCGGGACTGCACATGTCGCTAATGCCGCCACCCTGGGTGGAGAACAATTCGTAGTCAGCGCCGGACACCGGCTGCACGCGGACGCCCGACACCGTGTAGAAGAAGTCGGTGAGCAGCACTGGTCTCGTCTTGGCGATGTCGTCGGCGGTGTAATAGTGGCCCACGCCGGTCTTTCGTCGGTCGTTGAACTCCTGGTAGCGCTCGAGGCCCAATTTCCCTTCGACCTTCACGGCGGCCAGGACGTGCACCGACTTTTTCATTGTGATCCGCACCGTATCGGTGCGACCGGGTGCGAGGTCGACCACGACGCGCACCGGTTCGAAGCCGAGATACTGGGACTCGAGCGTGCCCGTGCCCGACGGCAGGGAATCCAGGAAGAATCGTCCGTCGGTGGTCGTAATGGCGGTGGAAGATCCCCACAGCGTCACGTGTGCGCCGGCCAATAGCCGTCCGGTGGAATCCGCCACGGTGCCGATTAGTTGCGCCGTTCCGTGACGCAGGGATTCGCCTAACGGAGACGCGCCCTTCTCGTGGTTCGCGGCCAGCACGGTGTCGGAGCCGAGGTCGAAGTCGCGCACCAGCACCCCACGGCGCGGCAGCCTCACCTCAATGAATCCCGTGGCGCGCGAACCGAGCTCGGCGCGCGTTTCGAGCGCACGATCCGACGGGAGTCCGCAGACCGCGAACCAACCCGAGGGCGCGGTCTTCGCGGGTACTTGGTGCCGATCGTTGTGCACGCCGCGCTGGTCGATCGCGATCCGGTTCCAGACCGCCACCACCGTCGACATCCCGAGCGGCGTACCCGACGCCGCGTCGCGCACGAAGCCAACCATCACGCCGCTGGAGTCACCGTCCGCCGCGCGTCCGCAGATCCTGTCGTGCATTGCCTCGGAGCCGGGCGTGGCCAGCCGCACGTTGTCCACGGGGGCAGATCCGACTTCCACGATGCGCTCCACCACGCTCAGCCCGAGCTCCGACAACGTCTCGTCGAGAAAGCCGAGGATGTATTTCCCGGGCGGAACGTGCGCGATTCGATAGTGCCCGACCGAATCACTCGTGCTCGTGAACGACACCGCCGCGTTCGACTGAGAAACCATCTGGACCATCGCGTCGCCAATGGGGGCGACATCGACGCTGTCGTAGACGTCGCCGGAGACGACGGTGCCCGCGCTCGTGTCCGGCGCGGCCGCCTGCTGTGCGGGTACGACTGATGGTGCGACGAGGGCGATCGCGGCAGACATCGCGACGACACGCGGACTGATGGTCACGTTGGGTTCCACGGGTGGGCGCCCTTTCGGGAGCGGGAGGACAACGGTGACAGACTGATCAGTTAGGCGCGCGGCAACTGTTTCCAGTTGTGGCTGGTCAAACTAGACGTGCTCGCGCGGCGATCTAGTACCCCTGAGTTTGCAAACGTGTCCCATCGTCTCGCGGCTTTCGTCTCCGAAAGTAGACACGCCCGCACCGAACCAACTATTTTCCATCGGATGGCAGGCTCAAGGCAAATTGTTGTCAGGCATCGTGTTACGCGGCGCGTGGAATCCACGGCGGCTCGGGCACGGGCCATGCCTTTTCGAGTGTCGCGGAATGTGTGCACGACCGCGTGGCGTTTCGTCTCTCGAATAGAGCGAACCCTTCAATGGTCGGGGAGTAGCAATGGCTGACGTCGCACTTCGGCACGCCATCGAATCGCCGGTTCCAGTTCGCGAGCGCCTACACGCGCTGGATGACTCGGCGCTCGTCACCGAGTTCCTCGGCGGCGAGGAGCGCGCCTTTCAAGTGCTGGTGGAGCGCTACCAGACCCGGCTGCTCAACTTCATTTATCGAACGATCGGCGATCGCGAGCGGGCGGAGGACCTGGTGCAGGAGGTCTTCATCCGGGTGTATCGCCACCTGCATCGCTTCGATCGGTCGAAGAAGTTCTCGACGTGGGTATACACCATCGCGTCGAACCTGGCCAAGAACGAGCTCCGCAATCGCTCGCGCAGTCCGCTCGTGTTCTTCCAAACCATCCGCAAGAACTGGCAGGATGACGACCGGCCGTTGCAGTTCGAGGATCACGTCTCGCGCCCGGACGACCTGTATCGGAAGCGTCATCTGCGGGAGCTGGTCGAGAGCTCGGTGGCGCAGCTGCCCGAGCATCACCGGCAGGTGTTCATTCTGCGGGAGCTCGAGGGCAAGTCGTACGAGGAGATCGCCGAGATCACCGGCTGCAATCTGGGAACGGTCAAGTCGCGGCTCAACCGCGCGCGGAACGCATTCGCCGCGATCATCGAGCCGGCGCTGCGATAGCGTTAGGCAGGGACGGGTGGGGAGCGCAGCGGGCGGGGCCACGTGGGCTCCGCCCGTTGCGTTTCGGTCAGCTGACCAGGCCGAAGAGCCGCGCGGCGATCGTGGAGCCGTTCAGCAGCACGGCCGCGCCGATGCCCAACATCGCGATGAGCGCCAGGGTGATCGGAGCATGTCCGCTGAGACCCAAGATGCCTAACACAATGGCGCCCACCCCCACGAGCAAGTCGGAGCCGGTGGCGACATAGGGCGCGTGCTCGAGCACGATGTGCCCCGTGCCCGTCGCGACCTGCGAGCGCGTGATCGATTCCACGCGTGCGGCCGAGCCGCCGACCATGAGCAAGGCCCCGCCGAGCACGATGGCGGCGATGGGCAAGAGCGCGATCGGGCTTATGCCGATGAGCGCGAGGATGCCCAATACGACGCCGCCAACCGAGGCGAGCGCTTCCATCCTCATCCCGCGCTCGCCTTCGTGCCGCTCGAATACGAGCTCGTTCCCACTGAGCGTCCGAGTGTAGTGGGCCGCGAGTGCGCTGCCGGCGACCGCGAGCGCGACGCCGACCGCGATGGTCGAGATCGCAGCGAACAGGCCGGTCAGCACGCCGATCAAGCCCAGAATGGCTAGCACGACGGCGATCGCTCCAGTGATGGACTCGGTTGCCGCGGCACTCTCGGCCTCATGAACGATGGCGTGTTCGTGTACGCCGATTTGGGTGCTCATACGATCCTCCATTGCGCGCGCCAGCACGGTCTGGAGCTCGGCAGGAGATGCCTTCGCTAGAGGAGACATCGGGGCGATTGGGTGTACTCGCCATCTCAGGCCAGGACGGGCGTCACGCATCACAAGCATTGTCCGCCGCGTCCCGTTGTGTGAGCGAGCGCGGCGTTTCCCAGCGTGCGGCCGGCGCGCGATGCGCGGCCGCGCGGCTCGCCCTGTCGGCGGCGCGCCGCATTCCCACTAGCGCTGCATTTCTCGCACCTCGTGTTTGCGCCGGTGCACGCTCGTCCTTGCGAGCTCAGCGTCGTTAGGGCCTCTTCCGGGCGAACAAACCCGCGTACATCGTAGGCACCGGAACCCGGTGCACGCGATCGGGTATCCCTTGCCAGTCGTCACGCTGTGGAGCTCGACCGCACCTATGATTTGCCGCGAATTCCGTGATCTGCATCCGGCGTTTCTCGACGATACGCTGAACTCGCATGACGTGGTCGAGATGCAGTTGCATCTCGCCGAGTGCGTGCGCTGTTCCCGGTACGACACGGCGATGCGGCGTGGCTTAATGGTGCTGCGTAACCTGCCCGCGTTGGAGCCGTCAGCCGATTTTCTCGATCGCCTGAATCAAAAGCTTCTGGATGCACAGGAAGTCGACGCCCGCGCGGAGCATTACCGCGGTCCGGGCGTCGGATCGTTTTTGGCCACTGCGGCGAGCGTCGTGATCGTCGGATTCATTGCCGCGATGGTGTTCGACGTTGCCCAACCGGCGCGCGATCTCCGGCTGCCGCCTGTCATCGCCGTGCGTCCGCCAATGACGCCCACCGAATCGCCATCGGGAGTCAACTCGGCGTTCGTGGCGTCGGCATCGATGGGTCTGCCGGTGTGGCCGGCCGCGGTGATGGCCGAGCAGGCGCAGGAGCATTTCGCGGCGGAGGAGTTGGGACGGTAGCAGCCCGCGCGCGTTATATTCGCCGCTATGCCGGACGATCGCGCCTTCTATAAATCCATCGCGTCGCGCTCCTTCGAACGCGCGTACAGCATTCACGGCGACGAAGAATTCCTGAAGGACGCGGCGGTGCGCCAGCTGCTCGCCGCCGCGCTCGATCCGGCGACGCGCGATTTCAATCTCGACATTCGTGATGCGGCTTCGGTCACAGCGGAAGCACTCGCATCGCTGCTCGCCACGCCGCCGATGATGGCGGAACGGCGCGTCGTGCTCGTGCGCGATGCGGGATCCATGCGCAAGGATGTGCGGGCCGTTGTCGATCATTTTCTCGAGCAGCCCGCATCGAAGACCAGCGACATCGTACTCGTTCTCGTGTTCGGACCCGGTGAGCGCGGGAAGCCCGACCGATCGCTCGTGCAGCGCACGTTCTCGCTCGAGACGGAGCCGTTGACGGGCAACCGCGTGCCCAAGTGGATCGTGCACCACGCGCAGGCTGTGTTAGGCGTATCGGTCGCCGACGCGGCGGCGGCGCTCTTGTTCGATCACGCGGGGAACGATCTGGCCGCGCTGGCGGGCGAGCTGGACAAGCTCGCGAGCTACACGAACGGCGGCCCGATCGACGAGCAGGCGGTGACGGCGGTGGTGGGCGTGCGACGCGGCGAGACGTTAGGCGACTTCCTCGACCTCGTCGCTCGGCGCGACGCGCCGCGTGCGTTGGCGTTGTTGAGACACGTGCTCGACCAGCCCAAGATTTCCGCGGTGCCGGTCGTGATGGCGCTGACGACCCAGACGCAGGCGCTGGCGTGGGGGCGTGCGATGCGCGGGCGCGGGATGTCGGCGGGCCGGCTCGAGCGCGAGTATTACGAGCTGCTCAAGAGCGCCGGCGGCGCGTACACGGGGCGGCCGTGGAGTGAGGCGGTGAGGTCGTGGGCGGCAGCGATCGATGCGTGGGACGAGGCGGCGCTCGATCGCGCCATGGAGGCGCTCCTCGCCGCGGACATCGCGTTGAAGGAGACGCGGGTATCGTCCGATGAAGAGATCCTCGCGCGACTCGTGTTGTCGATGTGCGCCGCCGGCGGGGAGCCGGCCCGACGCGCCGTCGCCTGACGCCTAACCATCTCCCGCCATGACGATACGCTGTGCCCTGGGTATGATTCTGCTGGTGCCGACGCTCGCGTGGGGACAGACGAGCGACACGGCACACGCGGATTCCGCGCACGCGGATTCGGCGCCGATTGCGGTCGCACATCCGGACTCGGTCCGGCAAGACTCCCAGCGCCAGACTACCGCGCGCGCCGATTCCACCGGGAACGACACCATTTTTCGTGCTGCCCAACGGCTCGCCGCCGAAGGGCGCGGCGATTCCGCCCGTGCGTTAGTCGGGCGGAAGCTCGACTCGGCGCCGCCCGGTTCGGCGGAGTACGTGGACGCGTTGTACTGGCGGGCGGTGGTCGCCGCGACCGCGGCGGACGCCGAGCGTGATCTGCGCACGATCATCGTGACGTATCCTGCGTCGGCGCGGAGCGCCGATGCGTTGATGCGGCTCGCGCAGCTCGAGCTCGCGCGCGGCGATCGCGATCAGGCGGTGGCGCACCTGCAGCGCATCGTCGTCGAGCATCCGGACAGTCCGAATCGTCCGCGCGCGGCGTTCTGGGTAGCGCGCACGCTGCTCGATGAGGGCAATCTGCCGGCCGGGTGCGCCCGGCTGGCCGACGCGTCTCGCCTAACGCCATCCAGCGAAGTGGAGCTCGCCAACCAGATCGGCTATCTCCAGCAGCGCTGCCAGGGCGTGGACACGACGGCCAAGGCGACGACTACGCAGGCGCCGAGTCGGAGCGCGACGTCTGCGCCGCAGACGGCTCCGCCGCAGGCGACGAGCGGCACGTCGGCGCACGGCCGGTACACGATTCAAGTGGCCGCGTTCTCGACGCTCGCGTCGGCCAACGGGCTGCGCGACGTGCTCGTGGCGCGCGGGTATCCGGCCCGCGTGGTGGGCACGGCAAAACCGTTCCGCGTGCGCGTGGGGCGTTACGCGACGCGCGCCGATGCGGATGCGGCCGTGCGTGCGATGCGCGCGAAGAAGCTGACCGCCTATGTGACGAGCGCGGAGACGCCGTGAGCCGCGAGACGGCCACGCCGTTGATGCAGCAGTACCGGGAGATCAAGGCGCGCCACCAGGACGCGATTCTGCTCTTTCGGATGGGAGATTTCTACGAGATGTTCTACGAGGACGCCGAGCTCGGCTCGCGCGCCCTCGGCCTAACGCTGACGAGCCGGAACAACGGCGGTGCGGCGGAGGTGCCGCTCGCGGGCGTGCCCGTCAAAGCGCTGAACGACTATCTGCGCCGGCTGGTCGAGCAGGGCCACCGCGTCGCGATCTGCGAGCAGGTGGAAGATCCGAAACTCGCCAAGGGCATCGTGCGGCGCGAAGTGGTGGAAACGATCACGCCCGGCGCCGCGTTCTCGGACGATCTGCTCGACGGCGCGTTCAACAACTATCTGTGCGCGGTGTGCGCTGACGCGTCAGTCATCGGTATCGCGGCCGCCGACCTGTCGACCGGCGAGCTGCGGCTCATTCGATCGACGGCGGCCGACGCACCGGCGGTGCTCGCGCGTCTTGCGCCGAGCGAGATTCTGGTGGCACGCGGATCGCCCGCCGGCGCGTTTCGCGCTGCCTCATCGCGCGACGAAGATGCGTTAGTCACCGAGCGCGACGCGTGGGAATTCGATCCGGCGCTGGCGTCCGACGAGCTCGCGCGGCAGTACGGCGTCGCGTCCCTCGAGGGATTCGGCATCGGCCACGACGAGGCGCCGGCGGTGGGCGCGGCCGGTGCGCTCGTTCGATATCTGCGCGAGCTGCAGCCATCGGGTCTGCCGCATCTCGCGACGCCGATCGTGGAGCGCGACGGCAGCTCGATGCCGCTCGACGACATGACACGCCGCAACCTCGAGCTGGTGGAATCGCTGCGTGGAGGCGGGACGGCGGGCACGCTGCTCGCCGTGTTGGACCGCACCACGACGCCGATGGGCGCGCGGCTCCTGCGCCAGTGGTTGCTGGCGCCGCTCGCCCAACGCGGGGCCATCGACGCGCGGCTGGATGCGGTGGGCGCGCTGGCGTCGGACTCGCTCGCGCGCGCCGCGCTGCGCGCCGCGCTCGATGACGTGCGCGATGTGGAGCGCCTGGCCGGGAAAGCGGCGGCGGCGCGCGCCACGCCGCGCGAGCTCGGTGCGTTAGGCACGTCCCTGGGCGCGCTGCCGGCGGTCGAGCAGGCCGCGCGCCGCGTCGCATCGGCGGCGCTCGTGGCCGACATGCTGGCGCGATGGGACCCGTGCGCCGATCTCGCCCAGGACTTAGCGGCCACGCTCGTGGACGCGCCGCCGGTCGCGGTGGGCGACGAGCGCGTGATCCGCGATGGCGTGGACGCGGAGCTCGACGAACTGCGCGCGCTGCGCGACGGGAGCAAGGACGCCATTGCGCGCATCCAGACGGCGGAGCGCGAGCGAACGGGTATCACGTCGCTCAAGGTCGGCTACAACAAAGTATTCGGCTACTACATCTCAATCACGAACGCCAACCGGCATCTCGTGCCGGAGCATTACCAGCGGCGTCAAACGCTGGCGGGCGAAGAGCGCTACGTGACGCCCGAGCTCAAGGAGTACGAGGAGAAAGTACTGACGGCGTCGGAGCGGCTCGAGGTGCGCGAACGGTCGTTGTTCGAGGCGCTGCGCACGCGCGCCGGCACGCAGGTGTCGCGCCTGCAGCGCGTCGCAGGCATCGTCGCGACGCTGGATGTGCTCGCATCGCTCGCCGAGGTCGCCGAGCGGGAAGGTTACGTTAGGCCGACGATGACCGAGGAGTTCGACCTCGAGATCGTGGCCGGCCGGCATCCGGTGGTCGAGCGCATGATGCCGCGCGACAAGTTCATCCCGAACGATTTGTCGCTCGATGAAGGGGCGCGCGTGATCATCCTCACCGGGCCCAACATGGCGGGCAAGTCGACGATCCTGCGACAGATCGGGCTCATCGTGCTCATGGCGCAAATGGGCAGCTTCGTGCCGGCCTCTCTCGCGCGCGTCGGCATCGCCGATCGCGTGTTCACGCGCGTGGGCGCGAGCGACAACCTCGTCCGCGGCCAATCCACGTTCATGGTCGAGATGGCCGAGACGAGCGCGATCCTGCACACGGCGACGCGGCGCAGCCTCGTGCTGCTCGACGAGATCGGCCGCGGCACATCGACGTACGACGGCGTGTCGATCGCGTGGGCGGTGAGCGAGCACCTGCACGACCGCGTGGGCTGCAAGACGGTGTTCGCGACGCACTACCACGAGCTGACGCAGCTCGCCGACGAATTAGTAGCAGTTCGTAACTATAACGTGATGGTGCGCGAGGTCGGCGACCAGGTGCTGTTTCTGCACACGCTCGCCGCCGGCGGCGCCGATCGGTCGTACGGCATCGAAGTGGGGCGGCTGGCGGGACTGCCCGCGCCGGTGCTGGCGCGGGCGCGCGAGGTGCTGCACCGGCTGGAAGGCGGCCACCTGGTGGCGCCCGCGCGTGGGGCGGCGCCGCCGGAGCAGCTCGCGTTGTTCGCGGACGCGCCGCATCCGGTGGTGGACATGCTGCGCGGCATCGAGCCCGACGACCTCACGCCGCGCCAGGCACTCGACCGGCTTGCCGCCCTCGTCGAGGCGGCGCGCCGCCCGACTGCCTGACGCCGCTCCGTTAGGCGCGTTCCTCGACCACCAGCTCCACCGTGCCCGTCGCCGAGAGCAGGTCCACGGCCACACGGTGTTTCTTGGTTCGCGTGAAGCGGATCGAGATGCGCGACTTGCCCACCGGAAGATTGCGGACGTCGAGCCGGTTCACGCCATCGGGCAAGGTCGGCCGCACTACGCGGAGGTGACCCGCGAATCCGTCGGGCTCGAGGCCTAACAGAGCGCCCAGCAGGTAGGGCACCGCGCCCGCCGCCCACGCTTGCGGGTGGCACGCGACGGGATAGCGCACCGGCGTTCGGAACTCGCTGGTCGAGAATCCCGCGAACACTTCCGGCAGGCGATACGACCCAAAGAACGCGGCCGTGCGCAGCAGGCTGTCGAACACGCGCCGCGCCGCGGCGTCGAGCCCGTAGTGCCGGAAGCCGGTCGCGATGAGCGCGTTGTCGTGCGGCCACACGGTGCCCAGGTGGTAGCCCACGGGGTTGAAGCGCCTCGCGCGGGTGGACAGCGTGCGAATCCCCCAACCCGAAAACATGTCGGGCGACATCATGCACTTGGCCACGCGACGCGCGCGCGCGGGCCGCGCGATGTGCGACCACAGCACCTGGCCGGCGTTAGACGTCACGACGGCGAGCGGACGCGCGTCGCGCTCGAGCGCCAGGGCGTAGCAGTCCAAGTTCGCGAGCCAGAAGTCGCGCTCGAAGCGTCCGCGCAGCGCTTCGGCTTCGGCGCGCAGCGTCATGGCGCGTGTCGGATCGCCCGCACGCTCGTACACATCCGCGATCAGAATGCGCGCGAGAAACGCGTACCCCTGGACTTCAGCCAACGCGATCGGCGGCGACGCAAGCTTGCCCGACGCCGTGACGATAGCGTCGCCGGAATCTTTCCACCCCTGGTTGATGAGACCGTGTTCGGACGTGCTGACGTAGTCGATGTATCCATCGCCGTTCGAGTCCGCGCCGTCGGTCATCCACGTGAGCGCGAGGTCGACGTGCTCGCGCAGCTCGCGGAACAGCGACAGATCGCCGGTCCACATCGCATGGCGCGCCATGAGAATCAGGAACAACGGCGTCGCGTCCACCGAGCCGTAGTACGGCGTGTGCGGAATGAGGCCGAGCCGCGCCATCTCGCCAACGCGAATGGAGTGGAGGATTTTGCCGGGCTGTTCGTCGCGCCATTGATTGGTGTCGCGCGCCTGGTAGGCGGCGAGGAGCCGCGCCGTCTGCTCGGCGATGCGCGGCTCGTACGCCAACATCTGGATCGCGGTGATGGCCGCGTCGCGTCCGAAGAGCGTGGCGAACCACGGGACGCCGGCGGCGTAGTATTCGTCGCCGCTGATACTGCTGCGCAGCAGGCGCAGATCGGCGAACGAGCGCGCGAGCACGGCGTCGAGGAGCGCGTGGTCCGACGCGATGCTCGTGCGCGGCGTCTGCGCGAGCGCGCGATGCGGCGCGGCCTGGTGCGTGCTGTACGTGCGTACGGAGACGCGGCCGGCGGCATGGCTCGCCGCGCGCTCATCGATGCGCAGCCTCACGCCTAACGTAACCGCGCGCCGCGGCGCCAGGCGGATCGCGAACCGCGCCGTCTGGCGGCCGCGGCTCTCAGGGGCACGCGAGAACGTGATCGCCA
Source organism: Gemmatimonadaceae bacterium (assembly GCA_035277485.1). GTDB lineage: Bacteria > Gemmatimonadota > Gemmatimonadetes > Gemmatimonadales > Gemmatimonadaceae > JADGGM01. The sequence continues at coordinate 40,334 of DATEKK010000134.1, read as the reverse complement.
GCGTGCGCCGGCAGCGGTCGTGTCCGTCGTACGACAGCGTGAGCGACCGCCCGCTCCACCGCGGGGCGCGCCGAATGCCTAACGTTTGCTGGAAGAGCCCGCGCACCGCGAACAGATCCTCGAACCGGGCGTCGAACTCGAGCGTCAGCGGGAGCACGATCGGCTCGAGGCCAAGATTCCGGAGCTCGAGCACGTCGTCCAGGCCGGGGGTGTCGCCGTGCAGCGTCCGCGTCCACCGGATGCCCACCGTTTCGCGCGCGATGAGACGGCCGCGGCCCAGGCGCAGGTCCGGGTTGGCCAGCTCGAGCACCGCCGAGCGGCCGATGTCGTCCGTGGTGGCGGCGAGGATGGTCGGCTGCTCTTTGCCTAACAGAACCTCGTAGCCCCGCAGGTAGCGGCAGTCGTGGTAGTACAGTCCCAGGCCGTGACCGGGCGCGACCGGCACGCAGCCCGACGGATCCGTGAGGAAGAAGATGTTCTCGGCCTTGGTCACGATCGCATCGGCGATGCCCGACGTGACCGACGGCGTACCGTGCGTGAGGATGCGCTGCTTGCGATCGGCGAGCTCCGCCTTGCGTCCGTTCTTCGTCCTACTCCTGCGTCGCCGGCCCGACCGCCCCCGCCCCCGCCCCCGCTCGTTAGTCATCGCGCCATGAGAAATTGCAGAACGTCCGAGCGAGTCACGATGCCCGTGATGCGATCCTGCGACCGCACCAGTACCGCCGGATTCGACTTGGTGAGCAACTTCACCACGCTGTCGAGCGATTGGCCCGATTCGACTAACGGAAACGGCGCGTCCATCACGTCGCTCACCGTGGCATCCAACAGCTTCGTGTCCTCGAGCGCTTTGGCCGACACGACGCCTTCGCTCACGGAGCCGACGCAGTTGTTGCCCTCGATCACCGGCAGCTGCGACACGTCGTGCAGGTTCATGAGCCGGAGCGCTTGGCGCACCGTGGCGCCGGTGGCCACCGACACCACCGCCGGCGCGTGGTCCGGCTTGGCGCCCAGGAGGTCGGCGATGCGGACGCGATCGGGGGCGAGCAACTGGTTCTCGCGCATCCAGTCATCGTTGTAGAGCTTGGACAGATATCGCTCGCCCGTGTCGCAGAGGAACGTCACGACGAGCGCGTGCGGGTCGTTCACTTCACGCGCCACTTGCAGCGCGACGTGCGCGATGAGTCCCGCCGATCCGCCCACGAACAACCCCTCCTCGCGGGTGAGACGACGGGCCATCGCGAACGCGTCACGGTCGCTGACCGTGCGATAGTCGTCGATGATGCTCATGTCCAACGTGCCCGGCAGCTTGTCCTGTCCAATGCCCTCGACCTTGTACGGCGTTCCTTCGACCTTGTTCTTGCCCTTGCTGCGCCAATACTCGGCGAGAATCGAGCCGGTGGGATCGCCCGCGATGATGCGAATGGCGGGGTTTTTCTCCTTGAGGTAGCGGCCCGCGCCGGTAATCGTGCCGCCTGTCCCCGCCGACGCCACGAAATGCGTGATGCGCCCCGCGGTCTGCTCCCACAGCTCGGGACCGGTGGTCTCGTAGTGCGCTTGCGGGTTGGCGTCGTTGTAGAATTGGTTGGCCAGGATTGCGTTAGGCAGCTCGGACGCGATCCGCTTGGCCATCATCACGTAGTTGTCCGGGTGATCAGGCGGCACCGCCGTCGGCGTGACGATCACTTCGGCGCCGAATGCCTTGAGCAGCCGCACTTTTTCCTGCGACATCTTGTCGGGCATCGTGAAGATGCACTGGTAGCCCTTGAGCGCCGCGGCGATCGCCAGCCCGATCCCGGTGTTGCCGCTCGTTCCCTCGACCACCGTGCCGCCGGGCTTGAGCTTCCCTTCTCGCTCGGCCCGTTCGATGATAGGAAGGCCGATGCGATCCTTCACGCTCCCGCCGGGATTGAAGAACTCCGCCTTCCCGTACACGGGCGTCGCGATGCCCTGCGTCACGTGATTGAGCCGGATGAGCGGCGTCCACCCGATGGTCTGGAGGACGTCGTCGTAGGGCATCCGGTTGCGCTGGCTCGCAATCGTCAGCGGAGTGGAGGTCGACACGGAGGAGGTGCTCATGGCGTACGGTGTTGGGCGGAATGCGCGGTGTCGCGCAGCACGGTGTCGCCGGGAAGCGGCGGCATGTCCGGCCGGCGGAAAAACACCGGCAGCAGAATCGAGATGCTCATCGGCTGGCCGTGCAGCATGGCCGGCTTGAATCGCAGCGATTGCGAACCGCTCACAGCGGCCGAATCGAGGGCCGGATATCCCGAGGATTCCACCACCGTCGTGGACTCGGGCGCAACCATACCCACGGAATCGATGCGGATGCGCAGCGTGACGTTTGCCTGGACGCCCTGTTTGTACAGGGACATGGGATAGAGAAACGGCGATTTGTCGTTGAGCATGACCGGCATGCTGTCGGGTCGCACACCCGCGGATTCCTGGACGCTTTCGATGGCCTTCTGCGTCGTGTCTCGATCGATACAGCCCGAGCCGGCGAGCATCGCTGTCGCAAGCACCGCGCCTTGAACGGCGCGGCGCGCGCGCGAACCCGTGGCGCGATGGTCGGCGCAACGAACCGGAGTACTCACGACGTGCATGGCATCAATGTAGCCGCGCGGTCTACCTTGCCGCACCATCAGTGCGCGCCCATTCTTCCCCCATGAAGATCACGGTGCTGTTGGGTGGAACGTCGGCGGAGCGAGATGTGTCGTTGGCGTCGGGACTTCGCATTGCGCGAGCGCTGCGCGAGATCGGACATGATGTGACGTCGCTCGATCCGGCGCGGGGTGTGATCGACGAGAGCGAAGAGCGCGCGATGGAAAACGCCGGTGTGATGAAGACGGCGCCGCCGTCGTTGAGTGCGCTCGAGCACATGACGCAAACGTCCCTCTCGCCATCCCTCGGAACGCTGCCCGCGGTTCGAAAGGCCGACGTCGTGTTCCTGGCACTGCACGGCGGGTTCGGGGAAGACGGTACCGTGCAAGCGTTGCTCGACATGGTTGGCGTGCGATACACCGGAAGCGGTCATCTGGCGAGCGCTCTCGCGATGGACAAGGATCTCTCGAAGATCTTGTTTCGCGCGGCTGGTGTCCCCACGGCCGACTGGCTGCTCGTTAGCGAGGCCAGTGAGGTTCGTCCAGACGCCGCGTGTGTCGAACAAAAATTGGGATGGCCCGTGATCGTGAAGCCATCCAAGCAGGGATCGACGGTTGGGCTTTCGGTTGTTCGCTCGGGTGCGGAGCTCGCGCCGGCAGTGACCGACGCCATGCGATACGACGACGAGGTGATGATCGAGCGGTTCGTTCCCGGACGGGAGCTCACAGTGAGCGTGCTCGGAGATCGCGCGCTGCCGGTGGGCGAAATCTTCCCGGCGCACGAGATTTACGACTACGAGTGCAAGTACACGCCAGGCATGGCGCGCGAAGAATTCCCCGCCAAACTCTCAGCGAACGAGACGGCAGAGATTCAACGGCTGGCGCTGGCAGCGTTTCGCGCGCTCAAGCTTGACGGCTACGCGCGCATCGACTTCCGTATGAGTGACCGCGGTGAATTTTTCTGTCTCGAGGCGAACACGCTGCCCGGGATGACGCCACTGAGCTTGTTGCCGCAGGCAGCGGCCGCGATGGGAATGGATTTCGGTGCGCTGTGCGAGCGCATCGTGCAACTCGCGATGGCGAAACCATCGCCGGCGATCGGGGGGAGACACGACACGTGACGGCGCGCACCACGGGACCGGCAGCCGCGATCGCAGGGATCTCGCCCGGCATCCAGAGCCAAGGCGTCTGGATGGGGAGACGCCAGCTGTTCGTGCGATTCGCGGCGGAAGCAGAGACAGCGGTGCTGTACACGCCAGAGATGTTGGCGCGGCATGTCCAGCGCGTGGTGGGACAGTCTCCGCTGCACTCGATTTCGCTGAGCGGCCGCGACCCGTTGGCCAGCGAGGAATTGATCGTCGACGCGTTGCAGCGATGGCAGTCGCCGATCCCGGTGATGGTGGACTGCGATGGTGAGCGGCCCGAGTCGGTCACGAAAGTGGCGCCGTACGTGTCCATGGTTCAGGTGACCGTCGAGTTCGTGAACACGGCCTCGAGCCTCGATCGGGCGCTGGCCTCACTCGCGGCCGCTTCTGCTGCCGGTCGCGACCATGCTGCCGTATTGACGCCACACGAGGGGACCACGGACGGGCAGATGTTGTGGTTCATAGAGCAAGCACACCGGGTAGCCCCCGGCACGAAGATTGTTGTCCATCCAGTAGTTGGGGCGGAGCGCACGGGGGTGGACCGGCGATACGCTTCGCTATTGGAACGCGGGATGGCCATCCACAACGACCTCGCCTTTTGGCTTCGGATTCCGGGCCCGGTCGGTGGTCGTTAGCGCATGGCACCGGTTCTAAGGGGTTGGTGAGAGGAACCGCCCCAATTCGATCGTGTTATAACGACAAGGCTGTCCACGTACGCAGGTCCGCATGGCTTTCACGAGCGTCGACGAACAGGAAGCACCGCGCCTTACCCCGGCCGTCCAGTGGTTGATCGCGCTCAACGTCGCGGTCTTCTTCATCCAGCTGACGCTGGTTGGGCCGGCGGATGTGCAGCGCGCGCTCGCGTTCGAGGTGCGCGACCTCACGACACGTCCGTGGACCATCGTCACCTACATGTTCGTGCACGCGGGGTTCTGGCACCTGCTGCTGAACATGTGGATGCTGTGGATGTTCGGCCCGCGCGTCGAGCGCGCGTGGAACGCGCGGAGCTTCACGTTCTACTACGTGCTCTGCGGGTTAGGCGGATGGTTGTTCCATCTCATGATCGCGCGCGACGGCCAGTATCTCCTGGGCGCGTCGGCCGCGATCTTCGGCGTGATGCTCGCCTACGCGATGCGCTGGCCCGATGAGGAAGTGACGCTCTTCCCGTTCGTCTTCATCTCGATCAAGGTTCGCTGGTACGTCGTGTTGCTGGTCGGGATCACGGTGGTCCAGGGCATGGTGTCGCTCAACGGTGGTGACACCGGCGTCGCGTACATGGCGCACCTGGGCGGACTGTTCGTCGGCTATCTCTATCTGCGCGTTGCCGCGGCACACAATGGTGCGGCGGGCGGTACGAGCGGCATCGACCGGCTGCGCCAGCGTATGTCGCAGGTACCGGACATCACCGACGAGACACCGCGCGCGATTCCGCGTGCGCAGCCGCGCTCGCGCGAGCGGACTAACGAAGTCGACGAGATCGTCGCACGCAGCAACGCGCTCATGGCCAAGCGCGAGACGCTGGGTCCGTCGCTCGCCAGCAAAGTGGGCAAGAAAAAGACGGAGGAGCTCGATCTCGTGCTCGACAAGATTTCCGAGCGCGGCATCAGCAGCCTGACGCACGACGAACGGCGGTTACTCGAGGAGATGTCGAAGCGGCTGCGCAACGACTGAGCGCACGGCTCCGCGGCGCTGCGGCGCGTTGCTCGATCTAGAACAGCCGTCTATTCTTGAGCATGCCGCGCCCCGAGCTGCTCGAGACGTTTCCCAATCCACATATCGGCCGTGCGTACGAGATTCGTCTCGAGTGCCCGGAGTTCACCTCGCTCTGTCCTGTTGGCGGGATCGAGAGCGACGCCGCGGAGCTCTCGCTGCTGCAGGGTGGCGCGCCGGACTTCGGCACCATTCGCATCACGTATGTGCCGGCGGAGCGCTGCATCGAGCTCAAGAGCCTCAAGCTGTATCTCTGGAGCTTCCGCAACGATGGGATTTTCTACGAGCGCGCGGTGAACCGGATCCTCGATGATCTCGCCGCGTGCGCATCACCCAGTTACATGGAAGTCGTGGGCGACTTCAACGTACGCGGCGGGATCAAGTCGGTGGTTACTGCGCGTCACGGGAGCCGGTAGGTCACGTTCCCTTGACCTCGAAGTCCTTCACCATGCCGTGCATGACGTGCGGCTTTCCGTCTTTGCTGTCGGGCACGAAGCAGACGAACGCGTAGTTGCCGGGGGTGAGGTCGGCCGGGAAGTAGGCCGTGTCGCCCGGGGCCATCGCGGCGACGCCGCCTAACAAAGCGCCCGGCGGCGGGCCCTTCATGCCGTTGACCCATTGCGCGAACTGCGCGCCGGTCTTGCCGGGCTCGAGACGGATGAGCACCACTTCGTGCGACTGGGGCCCGTTGTTCGTCACGCGGATGACGTGGTGGCCGGGGCCGAGCGGCGCCGCGTCGGTGAAGCTGTAGTCGGCGAGCGTGATCGACGCATCTGCGTTAGGCGCGGCGACGGCGCCGGCCGTGCTCATCGGCGTGACCGTGAGCTCGCGCATCATGCCCTTGGCGATGTGCGGCGTGCCGTCGGGACTCGGCACGAAGCAGACGATGGCGTAGGTCCCCGGCGCGAGATACTGGATCGACTCGGCCGTTCCGTTAGGCATAGGCGGGTTCGGGCCGCCGTCGTCGACCAGCCACGCCGGCGGAGGGCCGGGCTCCTTGGCCATGGCCTTCACTGCGGCGGCGAAGTCCGCGAAGGTTTTGCCTTGCTCGATGCGGATGAGTGCCGCCTGGTGCGGTTCCTTGCCGTTCGACTGGACGCGAATGGTGGTGAAGCCGGCCGGAACCTGTGCCGGCGCGTCGAACGCGTAGTCGGTGGCCGTGATGGTGAGGACGTTTGACGTGGCCGCGGGCGCGGGTGCCGCGGCGGTCGTGCTGTCGGTGGTTTTGGCATCGGGCGCCGAGCGGGTGCACGCCGCGAGCGCGGCGGCGGCCACGAGTGGCGCGACGCAGAGACGTATGGGTTGCCGCATGGGGGACTCGGGGGAAAAGAGGATGACGGGGATGCGCAATACTTCGTTGTCCCATAGATCGCGTCAAGTGCTGCCGCGCCTGCCAGCGACCGGGACAATTCGTTTGACGTAGGCGCGCGGCGATTCGACTCACCCGTTCGAGGCGGCTCACGCGCTCCGGACATCCGCTTGAGGACGGCAAGCGGACCGGCTAACTTTTTGTGCTTCGGCCAGGTAGCTCAGTTGGTAGAGCAGCGGACTGAAAATCCGCGTGTCGGCGGTTCGATTCCGTCCCTGGCCACTTTCCAGAGCCTGTCCATGCGCGAAGGCTCGATCCACGCAGGTCCCAAGCGACTGCTGCTCGCAGTCCTGGTGATCGGGACCGTCCTGCGCGTCGCGCTCGCGGCGACGGTCGGACTGGGCGTCGACGAATCGTACGCTGTGGTGGTCGCGCGGACGCCCAGTTGGGCGTACTTCGACCACCCCGGGCTGTCGTTCTGGATTCCGGGGCTGCTCGCCCGAGCCACCGGCAGCGAGAACGCGCTCCTCCTCCGCGCGCCGTTCATCCTCATGTTCGCCGGCACGACGTGGGTCGTGTTCCGGTTAGGCGAAGAGATTGGAGGCGCCCGAGCGGGCGCGATCGCCGCGCTGCTCCTGGCCATTGCACCGGTGTTCACGGTGGCCGCCGGCGGATGGGTGCTGCCGGACGGGCCGCTCGACCTGTTCATGGCGGGCGCCGTGCTGTGCCTCGCGCACGCCATCACCGGGCCTCCGACGCGGGCCACTCGCTGGTGGCTGCTCGCGGGCGGGTGCGCGGCGGGTGCCGCCCTCTCCAAGTACCAGGCGATTTTTCTGCCGATCGGCGTGGCGCTGTTCTTCGCGACGCGCCGAGCATCGCGCCGCGCGCTCTCGGGCCCCGGTCCCATCGCGGCGACGCTCGTTGCTGCGTTAGGCGCGGTGCCCACGGTGGCGTGGAACGCGTCGCACGGCTGGGCCTCGTTTGCGTTTCAGCTCGGGCGCGGTGCGGGGGGCCGCGAGTCCGGGATCGTCGCGCTGCTCGAGAACGTGGCGGGCCAGGCGCTCTACCTGCTCCCCTGGCTCTGGGTGCCGCTCGTCGTCGTGCTGGCGCGCGCGCTCCGCCGCGGGCCGGCTGACGCGGTGCGCTGGCTGCTCTGCTGCATGGCGGCGCCGCCGATCGCGTTCTTCACGCTGGTTTCGTTAGGCGGTAGCCCCGGGCTCCCGCACTGGCCGATGGTGGGCTACCTGATGGTGTTTCCCCTGCTCGGCGACGCCGTCGCGCGGCGACTCGACGCGCGCGACCGTCGCGCGCGCCGATGGCTCGTGGGCTCGGTGGTTGCGTTCGGCATCGTGCTCGCGGCGGCGTGGTCCGAGGCGTTGATGGGCTGGATGCATCGGGTCGCGCCGTCGCTGGTCGCGACAGGCGGGCCGGCCGCCGAGATGCTGGACTGGGCCGATGCGCGCCCGCGCCTGGCCGTGTTAGGCGTCGGCCGCGGCGGAGGCCCGTTCGTCGCGGCGGTGAAATGGATGGACGCCGGCAAGATCGGTTACACGCTCGGGCCGGACGTGCCCGTGTTGTGCCTGTGCGGGTCGCCGCACCACTTCGGCTATCTCGCGGATCAGCGCGCGTTCCTCGGACGCGATGCCGTGCTGATCGATCACACGCGCGGGCCGTCTGGCGTTAGGCGTTTATATGCGCCGTACTTTGCCCGCATCGATTCTCTGCCGCCCATCATCGTGCGGCAGCGCGGCCGGCCCGTTCTGTCGATCCATGCATTCTTCGGCCGCCAGTATCGCGCGGTGTTTCCGGGTAGCGTGCGCTGACGATCCGCGTGACGGAACGCAGACGGGGCAGCGGCAATCCTCCGCCGCTGCCCCGTCCCGTTTCGCCTGACGCTCGGTTCTATTTCGACGTCGCCGTCGCCACCCGTCCTGCCGTGCCGTTCACGCCGGACGTCGCATCGATGAAGGATGCGATGTTCTCTTTGAGCTTCGCCAAGGATGGCTCGTACACGTACATCATGTGGCCCGCGTCGTACTCGGCGAATTGCACGTGGCCGCGCAGGTTCTTGGGCAGGTCCATCTGGTCCATCGTCCACTCGGCCGCGTAATACGGCGTCGCAAGATCGAACAGTCCGGAGTTGAGCAGCACGTGCAGGTGCGGATTCAGCTGCAGCGCCTCGGCGAGATCCACCGCGACATTCGTGTGCCCCGGCCATCCGCCGCGCTGCCCGTGCGACCAGTTCCACGGATTCACGCGACCGCTCACCATGTACTGTTTGTCGCGCGGGAAGTTGAGCTCCGTGTGCAGGTACGTCTGGAACGTCGACACGAACGCCGAGCTGATCGAGGAGGATTGCGGGTCGTACGGCGCCCGTTGGGCGAGCAGGTCGAACGTCGGTCCTGTGAAGCGTGCGTCGAGCCGGCCGACGACTTCGCCGTGCTCGCGCAGCAGCTCCTTCTCGAATTCCGACGCGTCCACCTTGAGGTTCGCGCGGTCGATGTATGCGGTGTCGAGTCCCGTGTACTTGTGGAGCTGCGCGATGACTCGGGCGCGCTCATCGGGCGCGAGCTCATCGCCCTGAATGAGCGCGTGCATGTAGTCGCCGGTCGCGAAGTGTTCGACCTCCTTCAGGAACGGCCTGAGCTGTGCTGCCTGGTCGGGCAGCGCGTGGTGGTACCACGCGACGGCGGCGTACGACGGCAGGTACATCACGTACGGCATCAGGTTGCCCGGATCGAACGTGATGGTCTGGAAGTCGAGCACCGACGACATGAGGATGACGCCGTTGAAATCCATGTTGTCGGCTTGCTGCAGGTAGTTCACGAGCGCCGCCGAGCGCGTGGTGCCGTAGCTCTCGCCTAACAAGTAGCGCGGCGAGTTCCAGCGGTCCTGCTCGGTGAGGTAGCGGCTGACGAACTGCCCCAGCGAGCGCGCGTCCTCGTCGACGCCCCAGAACATCTTGCCGGTGGCCTTGCCTAACGGATGACTGAAGCCGGTGCCGATCGGATCGATGAACACGAGGTCCGTCTTGTCGAGCGGGCTGTACGTGTTGTCGACCAGTTGATAGGGCGGCGGCGGCGCGTGTGTGGTGTCGGGCGTGACGACGCGCTTGGGCCCGAACGCGCCCATGTGCACCCACACCGATGACGAGCCCGGGCCGCCGTTGTACGCGAAGGTGATCGGGCGCCGCGACGGATCGGTGACGCCGCGTTTGGTGTACGCGGTGAAATAGAGCGCGCCGATCGGCTCGTCGGCACTGTCGCGCAGGATGATGTCGCCGACCGTGGCATCGTAGTCGATGCGTTGGCCGCCGATGACCACCGAGTGCTGCGTGACGACGCGCTGCACTTTGTTGTCGTCGGCCGGTGATGTGTCTGCGTTAGGCGCTGACTTGGCCGTCGAATCGCGTTGCTCGACCGTGCGCTGGGCCGGCCGGCGTTGCTGCGCGGAAACCGTCGCCGGTATGGCGGCGGCGAGGAAGAGCAGGGCGATATGACGAGAAGGAGCCTTCATGAGGACGAACCGGCTTGAGGGTGAGAGGCCGCGACGGGACGAACCGCCCTGAATAAGGCGAAGAGTCCCGTCGCGCGCCACCCCGGAGATTTCGGCCGGCTACGGGTGCGACCCTTTGTCCGACCCGCTCATCATGCCGCTCAAGATGCTGGACACGCTCAGCTTCTTGTAACTCGGTGGTGCCGCGAACATGGACGCGGGCACGGTGCCCTCTTTGATGTTGCGCATCTCCATGCCGTCGCCGTCGCTGCCCGTCCACTTCGACACGATTTGCAGCCGGTCATCGATCCAGGCGGTGCCCGATCCGCTGTCCTTGTCGTCGCTCGTCACCTTCCATTTGTGCGCGGCGCGGCCGTCCACGCTTTCGGTGCCCAGGCTCGTGCACGTGAAGTGGGTTGGGGTATCGGACTTGTCGTGCGACAGCGACGCGAACGGCATGGCCCTCGAGTTCCACTGCGTGCACGGATCGCCTGCGCCGGCCGGACGGAAAAACGCGAGCACGGGCCCGAACATTTTCGTGACGACCGACGTGAACATCCCGGCGTCGAAGTATTCCTTTTTCTGATCGTTGATGAGCAGCGTCGTCCCTCGCGCCGGATCGAGCACCAGCGCGCCGGGCGACGCCGTGTCCGTGGATTCGAAGCGTAGCTTCCCGTCGGACAGGTACAGGTGGCCTCCGGGTTTGTCGGGCTGCCTGGGATCCACGAGGTCGGCGGAGAAGGGCGGGCCGCTCCACGCCGGGCCGGATTCTCCTCCAATGCACGCCGAGAGCAGCGGCGCGGTGCCTAACATCGCGAGGGCGAGCCATCGGGTTAGGCGTGATGACGACAGCATCGTGCGTCTCCTCCGTTCGGTGTCTCCAGTACCCTACGGTGCTTCGCGTCCAACGTTACAATCCGCCTCGTGGCGGGCGCAACCGTGCGTCGCCCGCGGGGTCACGGCCGGACGTCCGGACGCGCCGCAACGGGTTGACGCCGCGCCGCGCGCGTCGAATTTTCCGGAGCCGATGACCGCGGTGTGCCCGGCCAGGCCGCCGCGACGCGAAACCGCCCTACGTTAGGCAGATACGAATGGCCAAGCCCATTTTCTTCGCGACGCCCGCGGCGTGGCGCGCGTGGCTCGAGGAACACCACGCGTCCGCCGCCCAAGTCGTGGTGGGCTTCTACAAGCGCGGCTCGAAGCGGCCGACCATCACGTGGCCCGAATCCGTCGACCAGGCGTTGTGCTTCGGCTGGATCGACGGCGTGCGCCGGTCACTCGACGCCGAGCGCTACACCATTCGATTCACGCCGCGCACCGCGCGCAGCACGTGGAGCAGCGTCAACATCAAGCGCGTGGGCGAGCTGTTGGCGTTGGGCCTCGTGCACCCGGCCGGACGCGCGGCATTCGAGTCTCGCGACGCGAAGCGATCCGAGATCTATTCGTACGAGGCGCGCTCCCGCGCGGCGTTCGATGCCGGCTCGGATCGGCGTTTCCGCTCCAACCAGGCGGCGTGGACCTTCTTCGCTGCGCAAGCGCCCTGGTACCGGCGGACGGCCACACACTGGGTGACGAGCGCCAAACGCGAGGCGACGCGCCGCGCACGGCTCGAGACGCTGATCACACACTCGGCCGCGGGTCGGCGCATCCCGCCGCTCGACCGCACCGGCGCAGTCAAGCGCCAAACCGCTCGGTCCCGCCGCCCCCGCGCCTAACGGAGCCCGCGCATCAAGCGCCCGCGTGCGTCAAGCGCCGCCGCGCCGCGTCGGCGATCGCGGCCCGGCGGCGGAACGGCGCGTCGCCGTTTCGCCAGCTCCGCGCGACAATCGCATAGTGCGCCGCCGCGCTGTCCGCCATGCCCGCGGCCTCGAAACTCCGCGCGAGCATCTCGTGGATCTCGGTGCGCGTGAGGTAGAAGCTCGACGCTTCGACGGGCCCGCGCAGCGCCGACGACAGGATGGCGACCGCTGCGCGCGGTTGGCCCGCGCCTAACCACGCGCGCGCCAGCTCCAGGTTCGCGCGCGTATACCCATCGCTCGGCGAGAAGATCGCGTGCGACAGCTCGCCCAACGACCGCGCCGAGTCGCCGCGCGCCCGCCAGAGCAGCCCGCGCAGATAGTGCGGCAGCGACCAGTCGCGGCCGTACGAGCTGAGGCGCGCCGATCCTTCCACCGAGTCCGCCAGTTGGGCGAGGTGCAGGGTGTCGCCGGCGGCCGCCCACGCGGTGGCCGCGTGCGTCAGCATCCAGGTGCGCTGGCGGGCGAGCGAGCCGGGCGCGTTAGGCGCCGCCGCGGGCGGGACGGCGGCCAGCGAATCGAACAGGCGCGCGGCGGCCCGGTAGTGCCCCTCCTCGAACCACACCTGCGCTTCCGCGTCGCCGGCCAGGTCGCGCTGGGATTCGGCCGGCGTGGCGAGCGCCCGCGCCGCCGCGAGCGCGTCGCCTAACCGACCCTCGTTCCGGAACGCGATCACCTGCCACCACAACACCGATGCCGCCGCGTCCGGTCCCGCCGTCTTAAGGCGCGCCGACAGCATCCGGTCCGCTTCGTCGTAATCATCGGCATGCACCGCGATCACCGCCATCGCGAGGGCCCCGTCCGCGGACGGGTCGAGCGCGGCGGCCTGACGCTCCGCTTCGACCGCCTCGGCCTCGCGACCACTCCGCGCAATCACGCCCACGAGTGACACCCATGCCGCCGCGGAGCGCGGCTGTCGCCGCACCCATTCGCGCGCCACGCGTTCGGCGGCGGCGAGCGAATCCGCCATGATGTACGCCTGGACGAGATTGTCGAACGCGACGCACGCCGAGCACGATGGCTGCGCGCTGATCAGCGCGCTCGAGTCCATGTCGATCACGTGCCGGAGGTGCGGCACGGCGCCGAGGAAGTCTCCGGCGGCGATGAGTGTGGTGGCGAGCGCGATGTGTCCCTCGGGCTCCATCGGGTAGCGCGTCGCCAGCGACTCGGCGACTTCCATCAGGTTGGGGTCGTACGTCCCCGATGCCCACGCGGTCTCGATGATGAGCCGCTCGCGCTCGCTGGCGCGCGGCGCGAGCCGTTTCGCCCGGACCATCAGCGACGGCCCTTCGGGCGAGTCGAGGTCGTACGCGCACTGCGCGGCGTAATACGCGGCCATGGCGAACGACGTGTCTTCGCCTAACGCATCGAGGAACAGCGATCGGGCCAGCCGCGCGTCGCCGTGGTCGTAGAGCGCGCGCAGCCCGGCGGCAAAGAACCGCGAGGCGACCGGCGACGACGTGGTCACGGTTTCGCGCGGCGCGCGCGAATGCCTAACGGATCCGCCGGCGTCGTACACGGTTCCGGCCGCGGCGTCCGGCGGCTGCTCGCCGGATCGCACGGCGCGCGCGCCGTAGAGCGCGCCGGCCACGAGGAGCACCGCCGCTGCCGTCGCCAACCACACCCGGGCGCGTCGCACACGAGACGGGCGCGGGGCGCCATCACGGGCACCCGCCGTCACACGCGCTTCGAGCTCGGACGTGGGCGCGATCTCGTCGAGTGCCCGAGGAGGAGGCGCCAGCGCACGCACGGCCGGCGCGGCCGCCGCGGCCGGCACCGTCGGCGCGGACGTCGTGCGCGATCGGATCGCCGCCACCAGCGCCTGCGTTTCCGCCGACGGCTCGGCGTCGAATTCGTCGCGGGCACGCTGCACGAAGTTTTCGTATGCGCGCAGCGCGCCGGTACGGTCGCCTAACCGATCGAGGAGCGCGATGAGCCGCCGGTGCGAGCGCTCGTCGTCGGGTGCGCGTTCCGCGGCCCACCGCGACCAGCGCACCGCGTCGGTGCCGGAGCCCGCTGCCTCGCAGCGATCGGCGAATGCCCACGCACATTCGATGGCCTGTTGCCGGCGACGCGCTCGCTGCTGCGCCAGCCATTCATCGAACTCGTTCGACGCGCCGGTGACGAAAAATCCGTGCAACAGATCGCCGCCGTACAGCTCGAGCGCTTCGGCGGACTCGCCGCGCACGAGCGCATCATCGAATGCGCGCGCGTCGCACCAAAAATCGCCGGACACGATCCCCAGATCTTCACCACCGTGGCCCTGCACGATGTCCGCGCCCAACGTGCGGCGGAGAAAGTGCACGGCTTGCCTGAGAGCACTGCGCGCGCGCTCACCATCCATCTCCGGCCACAAGAGCGCGAGGACGGTGTCGCGGCGGTGGTAACCAGCCGGAGTTGCGATAGCCAGGTACGCGAGCAGGGCGAGCCGCTTGGGCTGCCGCAGGATCGACAGGAACTCGTGCCCGCTGTCGTCGCGCAGATCGAGGCCGCCAAGCGTGCGAAAACGAATCATGGAATCGAGTGCGCTCGGAGCATCTCGCGTGAGCCAGGTGGGACCGCGGCGATGGGACAACTCATCGCCGTTGCGATCCATTGTACTGGTTCCCGGCTCGGCCGGGAAGGCAGGCCCATGGTCAGAATGAGGTGAAGCCCCACTGAACCGAGAGCGGAGGGATGCCCTGAGTCGCGGGCGGCGGTTCGCCGGTTTACCTTCATCCGAGCCCGCGCGATGCGCACGATCGACTCTCTCGAGAGCAGCAATGACGCTTGACGCTTCCACCAACCTGGCCACAGCCGCGGATGCCGGCGCCGGCGCTCCGCCCTCCGCGCCCAGCGCGGCCGACCGATCGCCGTCGCGCGTCTCGCGCGCGGCCAACTCGCTGCGTGCGTCGCAGATTCTTCGCATCGCGGCCGAGATTCGCGCGCTGACCGCCGCGGGCAGGTCGATTTGCAATCTCACGGTGGGCGATTTCAGCCCGCGCGAATTTCCCGCGCCCGCTGAATTGGTGGCGGGGTTGCAGGACGCGCTGCGAGCGGGCGAAACGAACTATCCACCGTCGAGCGGGTTGCCCGAGCTGCGCGATGCGATCGCAACGTTCTCCGGCGCGCGTCTCGGTCTCTCGCTCACTGGCGAGAACGTGGTCGTTGCATCGGGAGCGAGGCCGGCGATCTACGCCGCCTATCGCACGCTGCTCGATCCGGGCGATGCGGTGGTGTATCCCGCGCCGTCGTGGAACAACGCCGACTACTGTCAGATCGTGGGCGCCACGCCGCGACCCGTGGTGTGCTCGGCGGCCGATTCATTCCTGCCCACGCGTGCATCGCTCGAGTCTCCGGTGCGCGGCGCGCGGCTCTTGGTGCTCAACTCGCCGCTCAACCCGGCGGGCACCGCGTTCGACGCGGCGACGCTCCGCGACATCTGCGAGCTGGTGCTGGCCGAGAACAAGCGCCGCGGCGCGGGCGAGCGTCCGCTGTTCCTGCTGTACGACCAGGTGTACTGGATGCTCACGTTAGGCGACGTGCGCCACGTGCACCCGACGATCTTGTGTCCCGAGATCGAGCCTTACGTCATCACGGTGGATGCGATCTCGAAAGCGTTCGCCGCCACGGGCGTGCGCGTGGGTTGGGCGATGGGGCCGGCCGATGTGATGCGGCACATGGCGGACTTCCTGAGCCACGTCGGGGCATGGGCGCCGCGCGCGGCGCAGATCGCGACGGCGCGATTGTTAGGCGACGCCGAATCGGTGGACACGTACCATCAATCCATGCACGCCGCGATCGCGGCGCGCCTGGGCGCCATCCATACTGCCTGCACCGCGATGCACACGGCCGGCTTGCCGGTTACGTCGCTGCCCCCCACCGGCACCATCTATGGTAGTGTGCGGCTCGAATTGGATGGTCGCCTGACGCGCGATGGCCGGGTGCTCCGCGGCAGCGAGGACGTCAGGCGATACCTCCTTAAGGAGGCGAACCTTGCGGTGATCCCGTTCCAGGCGTTCGGCGTGCCGGACGACGGCGGTTGGTTCCGATTTTCGATCGGAGCGGTCTCGGTGCCGGCGCTGGAATCGGGTCTGGCGAGGATGCGCGCGGCGATCGAGTAGGTTCGCGATCGCGCTGATTTCACCCCACAATCGAGGCGTTGTACGATCGGGGCGAGGCTATTCGCCCCGTATCGGTTGCCGCAGGCCGCCGGCTCATACACAATAACTCAATGATTTTGTTGTGAATTCTCTAATTCACAACGCTGCATCGCGTTATGTGTTCGTGTGTGGCCGGTGTCTCTCGATTCTGCGGGGTGACTCATGCGTACAATCTCCGGGGCCGTGCCGCCCGGCGTTCGGCTGGCCGTTCGCTTAGGGTTCGTTGCGGCGACGATTCTCGCTCCCTTGGCCTGCGGCGAGAGCTCGCCCACACGGCCGTCGCCCGAGGTGATCGCGTCGGGCAAGCAGATTTTCCGGTTCGATACGTACGGCGACGAAAAATTCTGGACCGACACGCTGCACATGAACACCGTCATCCAGAACAACGTCGATCCGGCCACCGCGCTGGCCGTCGGGCTCAAGGTGGATGCGGACACGTTGCCGGCGGCGGTGCTGCAGGCGATTCAGGCGGGCCAGGTGGATCTGCACAGTCCGGCCACGACGGTGCTGCTGCTCAAGTTAGGCGCCGTCGTCGGCGTCAAAGCAACCGTCGATTCCAACAACAACATCACGAAGGTCGGCATCACCTGCGCGCTCTGTCATTCGACCGTGGACAACCGCATCGCGCCGGGCATCGGCTCGCGTCTCGACGGTTGGCCTAACCGTGATCTCAATCCCGGCGCGATCATCGCGTTGTCGCCCGCGCTCACGGCGGCGCAGAAGGCCGTGTACAACTCGTGGGGCGCGGGCAAGTACGACCCGCGGTTCAACTTCGACGGCCAGAACGGGCCGACCGTGATTCCGCCGGCGTACGGACTGGCCGGCATTCACGGCGAGACGTTCACGGGCGATGGCCAACAAGTCGCCTATTGGAACCAATACGTCGCCGTCACCCAGATGCACGGCCTGGGCTCGTTCTCGGACCCGCGCTTGGGGCTAAACATCATGCAGTCGCCCGACTCGGTCGCGCCCAAACTGCCGGCGCTGCAAGCGTACGAGCTCAGCCTTGCGGCGCCTGCGCCGCCGGCCGGCAGCTTCGATGCGGCCGCGGCCGCCCGCGGGAAACTGATCTTCAACGGCCAGGGAAAGTGCGCGACGTGTCACGCCGGACCGACGTTCACCGATGCGAACGAGCGCTTGCACGCGCCCTCGGAGATTCCCACCGATCCCATGTATGCTTTGCGGAGCGCCACCAAGATGTGGCGCACGTCGCCGCTCCGCGGCGTGTGGCAGCATCCACCGTATTTTCACGACGGCAGCGCGGCCACACTACTCGATGTCGTCAACCGGTACGATTCCGCGAAAGGACTCAGCCTCAGCGATCAGCAGAAGGCGGACCTCGTGCAGTACCTGCTCTCGCTCTGACATTCGCGCGCCACGAATGCTTTGCGTTTCGCTGACGACGTCCGGTTCTCGCACAGAGAGCCGGGCGCATGTTCGCGCGTGACAATAGCTCCTGCTGAGATCGGCGAGAGTTGACGAAGTGGTGACATGACTTTAACGTCGCCTTTTCGGGCCTACTCGCTGGGAGACGATGTAGGCTCTCTTTGTCCTCTCTCCCGCATGCAGGAGGTTACGTGCGAACCTGTCGTGTCTTCATGTCAGCGGCGCTGCTCGGAATCTTGTGCAGCCCAGCCGCATTCGCGCAGCGGACCATCCACGGAACGGTCGTCGACGTCGAGTCGAACGCGCCGATTCTTTCCGTGCGCGTCGCCGTGAAAGGCGCGCCTGTCGGCGCCTACACGGACGCCGCGGGCAAATTCACCATCAACAATGCGCCCGCCGGAGCGATCACGCTCCAAGCACGACGCATCGGCTACGCGGCCAAGGACATCCCGCTCACCGCGGACCAAAACGAAATCACCATCCAACTCAAGGCTGACGTCCTGCAGCTCAGCCAGATGGTGATCACCGGACAGGCAACTCAGGTTTCGAAAGCGAACCTGGCTAACGACGTCGGTACGGTCGGCGCCGAGGACCTCACACACACGCACGCGCAAACGCTGGACGACGCGCTCACCGGTAAGGTAGCCGGTGCGATGATCTCGTCTAACTCCGGGGCGCCCGGCGGCGGCATGCAGATCCAGATGCGCGGCGTCACGTCGATTTTCGGCAACTCCGAGCCCCTGTACGTGGTGGACGGACTGCCGATCTCGAACACCACGATCAACAACGGTTTGAACGCCCTCACGCAGTCGGCTGGCGGCATGGGCTCGTCGAACCAGGACAACGGCGTGAACCGCATCGCCGACCTGAATCCGTCCGACATCGCGTCGATCGAAATCCTGAAGGGACCGTCCGCCGCCGCGATCTACGGATCGGAGGCGGCTAACGGTGTGGTCGTGATCACGACCAAGCGCGGACAAGCCGGCAAGCCACACTTCTCGGTGACGCAGCGCTTGGGCACGAACCGCCTCGCCCACACGATTCCGCTGCGCCGCTTCACGCTCCCGGAGGCCGAAGCGTTCGTCAACGGCGCGATCGACACCGCGACGCTCACACAATGGTTCCAGGACAACGGCGGCTTCCATGACTTCCAGGACGAAGTCTATGGAGACAAGAGCCTCTCGTACGAAACGGACTTGAGCGTGAGCGGTGGAAGCGAAAACACGCAGTACTTCGTGTCGGGACTCGAATCGCACGACAACGGCATCATGAAGGGCACCGGCTACGACAAGCAGTCGTTGCGCGGTAACCTGACGCAGATGTTCGGATCGAAGCTGCAGCTGCAGGTGAACACGAACCTGATTCACACGTTGACGAAGCGCGGCATCAGTAACAACGACAACGTGAACGTCAGCCCCTACATCGTGTTCTCGGCGACGCCGACGTTCTTCGACTTCCGCCCGGTGAACGGCGTCTATCCGGTCAATCCGTTCCTGTCTAACGGAAGCAACCCGCTGCAAACGATCGCGCTGGTGCGGACGCCCGAAGACGTATACCGGTTCCTCGGCTCCGTGAATGCGACGTACACGGTGTTCACGGCGGGCCCGCAGAGCTTGCAGGCCATCCTCGATTTAGGCATCGACCACTACGCCTACAACTCGAATCTGTATTCGCCGCCGCAGCTCTATTGGGAACCCGCGGACGGTTTGGATGGCACCGCCACACAAGAGAACGCGGGCGAAACGCGCGCGCCGATCGCGCTCACGCTCAAGCACCAGTACCTGAACGGCGACAACGGATTCTCGGCGACGACGTCGCTCGGCTTCCGCCGCGGCTATGATGACCTGACCACGACCAACGTCGTGACGCAAAACCTGCTCGGCTCGCAGGCGAACATCGACCGCGGCTCGGCGGTGAACGTGTTCGAGAATCGCCAGTCGACGCGCACGCTGGCGTTGTTCGGCCAGGAAGAAGTGCTCCTCATGAACCAGAAGTTGTACCTGTCCGCCGGACTCCTGGGACAGCGGAGCACGAACAACGCGTTCGTGAACCGCATGTACTACTTCCCGAAGTTCGCGGCCTCGTACCAACTGCCGACGTTCGGCGCGTTCAATCAGTTCAAGATTCGCGCGGCGTTTGGCGAGACGGGCAACGAGCCGAATTACGGCGACAAATTCACATCGATCTCCAGCGGCACGAACGATGGACAGATCGCCGGTGCGTTGGTCGGCACGGTTGCCGATCCCAATCTGCACCCGGAGCGTGAGCGTGAAATCGAAGGCGGCGTCGATGCCGGCCTCTTCAACTCGCGTCTGTCGCTCTCGCTGACCGGCTACCAGAAGGACAACACCGACCTGCTCCTGCAGGCTGCGTTGGCGCCGAGCACCGGTTTCGGGACGCGCATTTTCAACGGCGGGTCGATTCGCAACCGTGGCGCGGAAGTGTCGATCAGCGGCTTCCCGCTGCAGATGAAGGACTTCACGTGGAACGCGCGCGTGACGTTCAGCCGCAACGAAGGCACCGTGACCAACCTCCCGGTTCCCGCGTTCGAGGCGCCTAACGCATTCGCCGCCATCTTCGGCGAAGGCTTCATCCAGGAGGGTCGCTCGCCGTCGCAGCTCGTCGGTCTGGATGCAAACGGCAATCTGATCCAGATGGGCGATGCGTTACCGAAGTACATCATGACCTTCTCGAGCGATTTCGCCGTCGGCCCGGTGCATCTCTACGGGCTGGTCGACTGGCACCACGGCGGCAATGCCGTGAACCTGACGCAGGCGTTGTATGACCTGAACGGCACCGCTGGAGACACCGCGGCGGCCGCGATCCGCGCCGGCGACTTCATCAACGGCATCACGGGCTACATCCAGCCCGCCGGGTTCGTGAAGCTGCGCGAAGTCACGCTCTCGTACGAGTTGCCGCCCTCGCTCGTGCACAGCATGTTCGGCGACGCGGCGACCTCGGTTCGTCTCGAGGCGAGCGGTCGCAACCTCTACACCTGGACCAAGTACGGCGGCCTCGATCCCGAGGTCAGCAACTTCGGCAACCAGAACATCAACCGCGGACAGGATGTCGCGCCGTATCCCCCCTCTCGCAGCTTCTTCTTCACGGTGGGGGTGGACTTCTGATGCGCACATCATCCTTCACCCCAGCGGCTTTCCTCTCGCGCAGCAGGAGAGTTATGCAACTCCGCCATGTCGCGCTGGCAGTCTGCGCGTTCGCGGTCGCGGCGTGTACCGACGTCAATCGCCCCGACCTGAACAATGCAAGTGTCAGCAGTTTCTCCAAGATCACGTCGAGGGCGCAGGTCGCGGCCCTCGCCGTGGGCGTGATGAGCCGAGATAGGTCGAACAACGAGGGCGAAATCACGATCAACGAAATCATCGGACGCGACGCCTATATACTCACCACGTCCGAACCGCGGTTCGTCACACAGTTGCTCGGAACGAAGGTCGATCCGAGCGGCTTCCTCGGTACGGCGATTTGGCCATACGATGGAATCCGGCTGGCGAACATCGGCATCGACGGCATCGCCGTGGTCGATCCATCGGCCGGCGTCCTAACGAGCGATGAGATCAACTCCTCGCAGGGCTACCTGCGCACGATGAAAGCACTGTTGTACCTGCGGGCGATCGAGACGCGCGACACGGCCGGTATCCCGATCGCGGTGGATGTTCCGCCGACGGATCCGCCGGCAGCGATCGTCTGCAAACCCGATGCACTGCGCTTCATCGTGGCGCTGCTCGACTCGGCGCACGCTGAACTGGTGGCCGGCGTCAACACGCCGTTCCCGTTCTCGCTGCCGTCGGGTTTCGCGGGCTTCGACCAACCGGGAACGTTCGACAAGTTCAACCGGGCGCTCGCGGCGAAGGTGAACGTGTACCTTGCGTACCGCGATTTTGCGGCGAGCGGGACGATCGACCAGGCCGCGCTCACGGCGGCCGCCGGCGATCTCGACTCGTCATTCGTCGATACGACGAACGCGCTCAACCTGAACCTCGGTCCGGTGTACGTCTACACGACCAACACGGGCGACGCGACGAACGGTTTGTTCGGGGATCCGTCGAGCACCACGACGCGCGCCAATCCGCGCGTGTTGACGGAATCCGATCCGGGCGACCAGCGCGTGGTGCGCGATGTCGTGCCGACGAGCACGATCACCGTTGCGGGCGTATCGTCGAATATCACGTTCGATCTGTATCTGTCGCCCACGAGCACCACGCCGCTCCTGCTCAACAAGGAGTTGATCCTGCTCAAGGCGGAAATCGATTGGGGGCAGGGGAATCTCCCGGCGGCCCTGGCGCTGGCCAACTTCGTTCGGACTAACGATGGCGGCCTGGCGGCCAAATCGCTGAGCTCGGCATCCGACATTCTCAATCAGATTCTCTACGAGAAGCGGTTCTCGCTGCTGTGGCAGAGCGGGGATCGGTGGTTGGATGCGCGCCTGTTCGGCAAGTTGAACGGCAGCAACCCGCCGGTGGGAATCGGGACAGAGAATGGGAATCCGCCACTGGAGAACGCTCCGCTCCCACAGGGAGAATTCGACGCTCGCGGCGGCAACCTGACGCCGACGTGCTCGGGTTCATGATCTTGATTTAGGCACCAGCAAACATGCGGCAGCCCCGGCGACTCTTGCCGGGGCTGCTTCGTTTTGCCCCGTTGGGCCACGAGGTTGCGTCCGGCAGCTTTGGACCACATTGTCATGCTGGAGCCCGCTGGGAGTCCCAATGTCTACGCCCGGGTGTGGAGTGCGGGATGCACTGCGTCGCGCGTCGATCGCCGCGCTGGCGTGCACATGCCTAACGGTGAGCGCCGGCTGCGCGCATCACGAGGCGACGTCCGGTTTGGTCGCGCGACCCAACGAAACGGGTCCGATTACGTCCAAGGAATTGCGGACGGTCGATGACCGTGACGCGTACACTGCGATTGCGCTGCTGCGCCCATCGCTCCTCAAGAATCGCGGTCCAACGAGCATCCTGCTCGACACACCCGACCAACCCGAAGTGTTCATCGACGGGATGTACTATGGTCCCTTCGCCACGCTTCGGCAGATTCGGGTGCACGAGATCCAGGAGATCCGGTTCCTCGACGTCGGCGACGCAACGATCCGCTACGGGATGGGGCATCCGTCGGGGATCATCGACGTCACGTCGCTGCATTGAGCGTCGTGAATCCGTCTCGGCATCTGGAGAAGGGAAGAGGGAAGCGCTCGCTGTCGCTCGCTGGGGGAAGCGCTGCGCTGGGGAAGCGGCGGCGACGCCGCCTGGGGGAATGGAACAACATCGATGGTCTGCGGGAGCGAAGTGCCGTGCGCGAGGCCGCGCGATGCGGCACTCTCCACCCAGTGGCGACAGATGTCCTTCCATTCCCTCAGGCGGCGTCGCCGCCGCTTCCCCCAGCGCAGCGCTTCCCCCAGCGAGCGACAGCGAGCGCTTCCCTCTTCCCTGTTAGGCATCGTTAGCCGCCGACCCACGACACCACCAGCGCCACCGCGGCCGCCGACATCAGCACCGCGATGATGCCGCCGAGCACGTTGAGTCCCCAGCCGTTGCGATGCTCGCGCATCACCTCGCGGTTGTTGCAGATCATCAGGATGACCACGATGAGCGGCGGCGCGAGCAGGCCGTTCACCACCGCCGACCACACCAGGAGCCGCATCGCGTTGAGGTGCGCGAACGCGAGCCCCATGCCCAACAGCATCGCGGACGCCATCACCGCGTAGAACGGTCCCGCGCTGCGCGGCGTTTCGTCCATGCCCGTCCGCCACAGCGCGGCTTCGCCTAACGCATAGGCGGCGGATCCCGCCAGGACGGGGACGCCCAGCAACCCCGTGCCGACGACGCCGGCGGCGAACAACACCGTCGCGCCGGCGCCGGCGAGCGGCCGGAGCGCGGCCGCCGCCTCCGACGCCGTCTCGATCACCGGGTGCGTCGCGTGCAGCGTCGCGCCGGTGGTGAGGATGATGAAGTACATGATGGCCTGCGATACGAACATCCCGGCCCGCACGTCGCGCGTGGCGCCCGCGAGCGACCGGTGCACGGCCCACCGCGACCGGCGCCGTCTTCCGTTAGGCGACGCGTGCTCCTCCTGCTCGGCGTTCTGCGCGGCCTGCCAGAAGAACAGGTACGGCGAGATCGTGGTGCCGAGGATCGCCACGATCATGAGCAGGTAGTCGTGGCCCGGCGTCACGCGGGGAAGGAAGGTGCCCGACGCAACGGCGCGCCAGTGCGGGCGCGCGAAGAATGCGGCCGCCACGTACGCGAACAACACCAGCGTGAGCCACTTGAAGATGCGTGTCATCCTCGCGTACGACGCGAACACGAGCAGCGCGAGAATGAGCATCGTGAAGAGGGGGACGAACCAGAGCGCGTTCACGCCCGTGAGCAGCTCCGCCGACGCGCCCATGCCGCCCAGATCCGCTGCGATGTTGATGGTATTGCCGGCGAACAGCAGCAAACACACGAGCCACAAGAGCCAGCGCGAGTAGTGCACGCGCAGCACGTTCGCCAATCCGCTCTCGGCCACGACGCCGACACGCGCGCACATCGTCTGCACCGCCGCCATGAGCGGCATGCAGAGGATCGCCGTCCAGAGCAAGCCGTAGCCGAATGCGGCGCCGGCTTGCGAGTATGTCGCAATGCCCGAGGGATCGTCGTCGGCCGCGCCGGTGATCAACCCCGGGCCGAGCTCTCGCACCCAACGGCTGACGCCCGGCCCCGCACGCGCCCCGCGCTCGGCGGCGCGCGCCTGCGCAAGAACCCGGTCGTGCGCGCGGCCACGGAATGCCACACGCACGACCGCTGCGTTAGGCCACTGGCCGGCGGCCAGTTGCCAGACGCACAATCAAGAGAATGATGGCAATCACCAGCAGGAGATGAATGAGCCCGCCCGCGACGTGGAACACGCCGAACCCGAGCGCCCACAAGATCACGAGAATCACGATCAGCGTCCAAAGCATGGCGTCCTCCGTCGCAGGAATACCTCGCCCGGACCGCCGGCGAGTGATCTTGCGAAAAGCAACTGTCGTGCCCGCGACCATGATGCGGCGCGTCGTATGGGACCCCAAGCGTGCGCGACCGGACGACGTGAACGATTAGATGGTTCTGACGGACATGCGGAACACGTTATGCAAAACGGGCCCGCACTCAATCCGTCGCACCGACATCGCGTGAGCGACGCCGGCGAGTTTGGACGCGCAGCACGCTCGCGCACACGCGGAGGATCGGATGCAGGGCAGTCGTCGGGCTAGCTCGTGGATCGCGATCGTGACGATCGTGGCGTCGTTCGCCGCGTGTCGCGGCGAGCAAGCACCAATGGCAATGGCGGCGACAGGCAGTGCGCCGCCCGCCAGCTCCGGCGCCGAAGCACCAGATGCTCCTCCTCCCGGGACGTGGCCGCTCCCCGGGCGCAATGCGCAAGGCTGGCGCTATAGCCCCCTCGCGCAAATCACCGCCGACAACGTCAAGAATCTCAAAGTCGCGTGGACGTTCTCCACGGGAACCGCGCGCGGCTTCGAGGGCCAACCGCTCGTCGTCGACAGCACGATGTATGTGGTGTCGCCGTACCCGAACCACGTGTTCGCGCTCGACCTCACGAGAACAGGCGGGCCGGTGAAGTGGGACTACCTGCCGACGACGGCGCCGGCATCGCAGGGCGAAGCCTGCTGCGATGTCGTCAATCGCGGCGCGTCGTACGCCGACGGCAAAATCGTATTCAACCGGTTGGACAACCACACCGTCGCGCTCGATGCGAAGACGGGCAAGGTGGCCTGGGACATACAGCTCGATTCAATCGAGGAAGGCTCGACGATGACGATGGCCCCGCTCATCGCGGGCAACATCGTGCTCGTGGGCAACAGCGGCGCTGAGTTAGGCGTGAAGGGTTGGGCGGCCGGACTGGATTTAGGCACCGGCAAACTGCTGTGGCGCGCGTATTCCACCGGTCCCGACAGCGTGGTGAAAATCGGTCCCGATTTCAAGCCGTACTATCCGCAATACAAAGGCAAGAACCTCGGGGTGTCCACGTGGCCGCCCGATCAATGGAAGTTAGGCGGCGGCACGGTGTGGGGATGGATCACGTACGACCCGGAGTTGAACCTGCTCTACTATGGTACGGCGAACCCTGGCGTGTGGAATCCGGACATGCGCCCCGGCGACAACCTGTGGAGCGCCGGCGTGTTCGCGCGCGATCCCAAGACCGGCAACGCGCACTGGGCGTACCAGTTCACACCGCACGATTCGTGGGACTACGACGGCGTGAACGAAAACATCCCCGTCGATCTCAACATGAACGGGCAGATGCGCAAGGTGCTGGTGCACTTCGATCGCAATGGGTTCGCCTACACGATCGATCGCGCCACTGGACAGGTGCTCGTCGCCCAACCGTACCAGTCGCTCAACTGGTCGACCGGCGTCGATCCGCAAACCGGGAAACCCGTCCGCGTGCCGTCCAAGGAAACGCATCAAGGCGTGAACACGACCGACATCTGCCCGTCATCGACTGGTGCACGCGACCAACAGCCGGCGGCGTTCTCTCCGCGCACCAGTCTGTTCTACACGCCGAGTACCGATCTGTGCATGGACTACAAAGGGCTCAAGGCGAGCTACATCGCGGGCACGCCGTATTTAGGCGCTGACGTTCGCATGTACGCAGGGCCCGGCGGATGGAACGGCCGCGGGCAGCTCATCGCGTGGAACGCGGCGACGGGCAAGAAAGTGTGGGCCATCACCGAGCGCTTCCCGGTGTGGAGCGGTCCGGTGGTGACCGGCAGCGACGTGCTGTTTTACGGCACCATGGATGGATGGTTCAAGGCCGTGAACGCGCGCACGGGACAGGAGCTCTGGAAGTTCAAGGTGGGATCGGGGATCGTCGGCAATCCGATGACGTATCAGGGTCCCGACGGGAAGCAGTATGTCGCGGTGTACTCCGGCATCGGCGGCTGGCTGGGCGCCATCGCCCTCGGCTTGTCGGCGAGCGATCCGACCGCTGCGTTAGGCGCGACGGGCGCCATGCCCGACCTGCCCAAGTACACGGCGCCGGGCGGGATGCTTTACGTGTTCGCGCTGCCATGATCGGGATTGCGATGCGCCTCGGCGCGATCGCCGGCCTCGCGGCCCTCGCGGCCTTGGGTGCGCCTGACGGCACGCCGGCCCCGGCACGCGTGCTGCGCGTGTGCGCCGATCCGAACAACATGCCGTTCAGCGACAGCGCCGGCCACGGCTTCGAGAACCGCATCGCGAGGCTCGTGGCGCATGACCTCCATGAGCCCGTCCACTATACCTGGTGGGCCCAACGGCGCGGCTTCGTGCGCAATACGCTGAGCGCCGACCGCTGCGATGTCGTGATCGGCATCATCGCGGGCGACGACCAACTGGCGACCACGAAGCCCTACTACAGCTCGACGTACGTGTTCGTCACGCGACGATCGAGCGGGCTGCACGTCGCGTCAATGGATGATCCGCGGCTGCACCACGTGCGCATCGGCATTCACGTCATCGGCGACGATTACAACAGTCTGCCGCCGGGCGTCGCGCTCGCGGGGCGCGGCATCGTGCGGAACGTGGTGGGCTACAGCATCTACGGCAACTATGCGCAGGCGAGTCCGCCGTCCACGCTCGTAAGCGCCGTCGCACAGGGCAAAGTGGATGTCGCGATCGCGTGGGGGCCGCTCGCCGGATATTACGCGGCGCGGTCGCGCGTGCCGCTCGACGTGACCCCGGTGTCCAACGCGATGGCGGGTCACGGCATTCCGTTCTCGTACGCGATCGCGATGGGCGTGAGGAAGGGCGACACGACACTGCTCGGCGCCCTGCAACGGGAGCTCGACCGGCGCGGCGCCGCGATCCGGCGGATTCTGCGCGACTACGACGTTCCGTTAGGCACCGGCGACGGCGGAGCGCAGGCGAGCGCCGGCGCGCCGCACACTGCGTCAGGAGCGGGAGGAACAACGCCATGAGGATCGCGGCGAACGTGCGCACGTCGATGGCTCTTGCCGGAGCACTGATCTTCGCGGTCGCGTGCCAGGAGCGTGGCTCCACGGGCGCTCACGGAACGGTCACGGCGGCATCGGCGGGAGCGATCGGCCCGCCGATCACGCCGACGGCATCGATCGGTGTCAAGCCCGGCATTCATCCCACCGTCTTCTTCGGCGACGTGCACAATCCGTATGCGGGCAACGAGGCGGCCGCGACCGCAGGACGGCAGTTGTTCGTGCAGTACAACTGCTCGGGGTGTCACGGCGGTCGCGCCGGCGGCGGCATGGGGCCGAGTCTCCGCGACAGCATCTGGATCTACGGCAGCAGCGATGCCCAACTGCTGGGCACCATCACCGAGGGCCGGTCCGCGGGTATGCCGGCGTGGGGCGGGCGCATTCCGCAGGATCAGATGTGGCAGATCATCACGTACATCCGGACGTTAGGCACGCCGCAAGAGCCGGATGCGCCGCCGCCGCCCGCCAACCCGCCCGGCCCCAAGTGAGGGCGCCATGAGATCCGCCTCGCGCGCTCGGGCGTCCCGTTGCCTGGCGTTAGGCACGTGCGGCCTCGCGGGCTGCGGGCCGCTCAACACGCTGGCGCGTGACGGCGTGACCGGCAGCAGCGAAACGTCGCTCGGGTGGTTCCTCGTGATCGTCTCCTGCGCCGTCATCCTCATCATCAGCATTCTGGTTCTCGCGGCGTGGGCGCGATCGCGCGGGCGCCGAACCCGCGATGACGCGGTATCGGCCGGCAGTCCCGGCATGCCCTGGATCACGTGGGGCGGCGTCGTCATACCGGCCATCGTGCTCCTCGCGGCGTTTCTGTTCACGATCGGCACCCTCGACGCCGTCGCCGCACCCGCGCGCGCGCCGGCGGCAACGATCCAGGTGATCGGCCATCAGTGGTGGTGGGAAGTGCGCTACCAGGGGGCCGGTCCCTCGCAGGAGGTCGTCACGGCCAACGAGATCCACGTGCCGGTCGGCGAGCCCGTTAGGCTCGAGCTCACGACCAACGACGTGATCCACAGCTTCTGGGTCCCCGAGCTGGCCGGAAAACGCGATCTGATTCCGGGACAGACGAATACTACGTGGATCGAAGCGCGGCACGCCGGCGTATTCGGCGGCACGTGCGGTGAATACTGCGGGGCGCAGCACGCGCACATGCAGCTCCGCGTCATCGCCGATCCGCCGGGCAAGTTCCAGCAATGGCTCTTGGACCAGGGAACGCCGGCGGCGCCGGTCACCGACCCGAACATGGTCGAGGGACAGCGCGCGTTCATGACATCGGGCTGCGCGAATTGTCACAGCATCCGCGGCACCGGCGCGGGCGGCGCGGTGGGACCCGATCTGACGCACATCGCGTCGCGCACGACGATCGCGGCCGGCACTCTGCCTAACACAAAAGGCAATTTGATGGGATGGATCGTCGCGGCGCAGACCATCAAGCCGGGCAGCGACATGCCATCGATTCCGGTCCCGTCGCGCGAGCTGCAATCGCTCGCCGCGTATCTCGAGACTCTCAAATAGAGGAATCGCCGTGGCCACTCTCGCACCCATTGCGGCCGCACCGGTCGAGCGGCTCCACGAGACGTGGGAAGCGCGCCCTGGCCTCTACGGCATGCTCGGTACCGTCGACCACAAGACGATCGGCAAACGCTATCTCGTGACCGCGCTGATCTTCCTGGTCTTGGGCGGCATCGAAGCGCTGATCATGCGCGTGCAGCTCATCCATGCGGACTCGCATCTGCTGTCGCCCGACGCGTACAACCAGCTGTTCTCGATGCACGGCATCACGATGATCTTCTGGTACGCGTCGCCCATTCTGTCGGGCTTCAGCAACTACATCTGGCCGCTGATGCTCGGCTCGCGCGACATGGCGTATCCGCGCGTCAACGCGCTGAGTTACTGGACGTTCCTGGCCTCGGGCATCTTCATCTATACGGCGCTGGCCATCGGCCAGGCGCCTAACGACGGCTGGTTCGGATACGCGCCGATGTCGCTGCGGCCGTTCAACCCCGGGCTCAACATGGATTTCTATGCCCTCGGGTTGATCTTCCTCACCATTTCGACGACGGTCGGCGCCATCAACTTCATCGGCACGGTGATGAAGATGCGGGCGCCGGGCATGTCGCTCAATCGCCTGCCGATTTTCGTGTACGGCACGATGACCGTGTCGTTCTCGATTCTCTTCTCGCTGCCGGCGCTCACCGCGGGCAGCGTGTTCCTGTTCTTCGAGCGCCGCTTCGGCATGCACTTCTTCGACGCGGCCCAGGGCGGGAGTGCGCTGCTCTGGCAGCACCTCTTCTGGATCCTCGGCCATCCGTGGGTCTACATCATCGTGCTGCCGGCCATGGGCATGGTGTCGGAGATGATTCCGACGTTCAGCCGCCGTCCGCTGGTAGGATATCCGTACGTCGCGTTGTCCACGATTGCCACCGGACTCATCGGCTTCGGCGTGTGGGTGCATCACATGTTCGCGACGGGGCTGCCCGCCGTGTCGATGTCGTTTTTCAGCGGCGCCAGTTTCCTCATCACGATCCCGAGCGCGATCGCGGTGTTCGCGTGGATCGGTACCATGTGGTTAGGCAGACCGGTGTGGCGCACGCCCATGCTCTTCTGCGCCGGATTCGTCGTGTTGTTCGTGATCGGCGGCGTCTCGGGCGTCGTGACCGCCGCCGTGCCGTTCGATTGGCAGGTGACGGATACGTATTTCGTCGTCGCGCACCTCCACTACGTGCTCATCGGCATCAACGTCTTCCCGGTGATCGGGGCGTTCTATTACTGGATTCCGAAGATGACCGGCCGGATGATGAACGAGACGTTAGGCAAGTGGAATTTCTGGGTCATGTTCATCGGGTTCAACCTCGCGTTCTTCCCGATGCATATCGCCGGTCTCCTCGGGATGCCGCGCCGCGTGTACACCTATCCGGCGAGCTCCGGCTGGGGCACGCTCAATCTGGTCACGTCGATCGGCGCGTTTGTGTTCGCCGTCGGCGTGCTGCTGTTCGTGATCAATTTCTTCGTGAGCTTGAGGCGGGGCGCGTTTGCCGGCTCCAATCCATGGGATGCCGGGACACTCGAATGGTCCATGGAGTCGCCGCCGCCGCCCTACAACTTCGCCGTCATTCCGATCATCCGGAGCCGGCTCCCGCTCTGGGAGGACCAGTTAGGCGACCAGACGCCCGGCATGATACCCGGTGAAGGGCACAGCCACATCACGGAAGGCGCGGTGCTCGCGGAGGGGCGCGAAACCTTCGGCACGTCGCCGCTCGAGGCGGAGCCGCTGCACGTGCTGCACATGCCCGAGGACTCGCTGTTCCCGTTCCTGCTCGCCGTCGCGATGCTCGCGACGGCGTACGGCCTCGTCTTCTCGGCGTGGTGGCTCGCCATCCTGGGCGGCGTCGGCATGCTGGCGTGCCTCGTCGGCTGGCTATGGCCCCGTCATCTCGCGACCGGAGAACGCGCATGACGACCACCGCGTACGACCGCACCATCCCGTTAGGCATCCACGAGGGCCGAGCGCCGGGGTGGTGGGCGATGGTATGGACGATCGCCACGGAAGCGGCGTTGTTCGCGTTCCTGCTGTTCAGCTTTTTCTATCTGGGGTCGCAGTCCCGATCGCCCTGGCCGCCCACCGGCCCGTTGTCCCTCAAGCTCTCGCTGCCCGACACGATCATTCTCATCCTGTCGAGCGTCGCCTACGCATGGGGCGAACGGGGGATTCGCGTAGGCAATCGCGCGCGACTCCGCGCCGGCCTGGCCCTCGCGTTCATCCTCGGCTTGGCGTTCATCATCATTCAGGGGATCGAGTGGAGCAAGCAGCCGTTCGGCGCGCGCGACAGCGCGTTCGGCTCGCTCTTTTACACGATCACCGGCTTCCACGGCGCGCACGTCATTGTCGGGCTGCTGATGAACATCCTGGTGCAGATCTGGGCGGCGCGCGACACGTTCACGCGCGAATCGCACCTCGCCGTGACCAACGCCGGCATGTACTGGCACTTCGTGGACATCGTGTGGTTGTTCGTGTTCGCATCGCTCTACATCTCGCCGCGCCTTGGTTAGGCATGTGGGAGGGCTCGAGCCATGACCGTCGCACCCGCTGCGCACCGGCATCCGCACGCTGAAGGTTACGGCGCCGCATGGTTCGCCCTCCTCGGCGCGCCGGCGGCGTGGAGCGTGTACGAGCTCTGCGCGTACGCGATCACCGCGCACGCGTGCTACCCGATGGACCACTTGATCGATACCACAAAGACGGGCGGCGCCTGGACCGGGTCCTTGATCATCACGGTGATCACGCTGATCGTCGCGCTCGTGGCGCTCGGCACCGCAACCCGCGTGTGGGGCCAGACGAAGAGTCGCGCCGACGACGTGCCGCGGGGTGATCCGGAACGCAGCGCCGTGTTCCACTACATGGCGTTCATGGGCATCCCCTTCGGCGTGCTGTTCAGCGCACTCATTGTATTCGGGTTGATCTCGCTCTTCGCCATTCCGGCCTGCCGGTGATCTCGAGCGGGGACACGATCGTCGGGCCGGGCGCCGTGTGGTCGGCCTGGCAGTGGACACCATCCATCGCGGTGCCGCTCGCGCTGTGCACGCTGTGGTACGCCATCGGCGTGCGCGCGCTCTGGCGGAGCGCCGGCGTGGGCCACGGCGTGCGCCGAGGGCAGGTCGCATGCTTCGGGACCGGCGTTGTGACGCTCGTCTTAGCGTTGCTGTCGCCGGTGGACGCGCTGGCGGAGACGCTGTTCTCGGTGCACATGGTACAGCACCTCTTGCTCATGATCGTGGCGGCGCCGCTGCTCGCGTTAGGCGAACCGTTGTTGCCGGCGCTGTGGGCGCTGCCCTACCCGTGGCGGCTCGCGGCCGGGCGCTGGTGGCGCGGGTCGCCCCGTGCTCGGCGCACCGCCTGGGCCGTGGGCGATCCGTTAGGCATCTGGCTGGCCAACCTCGTGGTGCTGTGGTTCTGGCACCTGCCCGGCCCGTATCTCGCCGCGTTGGGCGATGAGCGGCTGCACGCGCTCGAGCACCTCACCTTTCTCGGATCGGCGTTTCTCTTCTGGTGGGTCGTGTTTCAACCCATCGGAAGGCGGCGGCTCGCGCGCGGCGGCGCCGTGGTGTACCTCGCCCTCACGCTCATGCAGAGCGGCGCGCTCGGCGCCATCCTCGCGTTCGCGCGCACCGGGTGGTATTCCGCCCACGCCGCCGGCGCGGCTGCGTGGCACCTCACGCTGCTCGAGGATCAGCAGCTCGCCGGACTCATCATGTCCGTTCCGGCGTCGTTCGTCTACATCGGCGTCGCGCTCGCGCTCGCCGCGCAGTGGTTCATCATGGACTCGGCGCCGCGCCGGCGCGGCCGGCTCTCGCCCGGTTAGGCAGCTACTTCCGCTTCTTGGGCACCTTGGCGCCCTTCTTCCGCGCCTCCGACAACCCGATCGCGATCGCCTGCTTGCGGCTCTTCACCTTGCCGCCGTGCCCCGACTTTCCACGCCTGAGCGTTCCCTTCTTGCGCTTGTGCATGGCGCGCTTGACGCTCTTCGATGCGCCTTTGCCGTACTTTCCTGAGTGTTTTTTGCGCGAGGCCATGTCCGTCTCCTGTATCGGAAGGATTGCGCGTCCTTGCCTGCATGCACGACGGCGCAAGCACCGGGCCACGGACGGCCGTTCGAGTGAACGCTTCCGGTGATAACGCCGAAATAGCGGCTGGATAACGGCGTCCCGTTAGATCGCGCGCGTTGCATCACACCCCATGCGATCACAACCAGCGCGACGAGGCGCCCATGTCCTTCGTGAACCGTGCAGCCCTGATGCTGTTCGCTCTCCTTCCTGTGAGCCGACTCACCGCACAAACCGGATCCGTTCCGCCGATGACGCGCACCTATTTCATCGCGGCCGATCCCGTGTCGTGGGATTATGTACCTGGCGGACGCGACGAAATCACCGGACAGCCGTACGTGGACACCGCCTTCTTCGCGAAGGGCAAGCCGCGTCCGGTGAGCACCGTCTACAAGAAGGTGCTGTATCGGGAGTACACCGACAGCACCTTCCACACGCTCAAGCCCAGGCCGCCCGAGTGGCAGCACTTGGGATTTCTGGGACCGCTCATCCGCGGTGTGGTGGGCGACACGATCCGCGTCGTGTTCCGGAACAATGCCCAACGGCCGTACAGCATTCATCCCCACGGCGTGTTCTACGAGAAGAACGCGGAAGGCGTGCCGTACAACGACGGTACGAGCGGCGCCGACAAGGCCGACGACGGCGTCGCACCCGGCGCGACGTTCACCTACGTGTGGATCGTTCCGGAGCGCGCGGGCCCGGGACCGATGGACGTGAGCTCGGTGATGTGGATGTACCACTCGCACGTGGACGAAGTGCGCGACATCAACACCGGGCTCTTCGGACCGATCATCATTACCGCGCGCGCCAAGGCGCGGCCCGATGGTTCGCCTAACGACGTCGATCGCGAGATCGTCGCCTCGTTCATGCAGGTGGAGGAAAACAACAGCTGGATCCAGAACGTGCCGTTCGGCCACGGCTTCACGATGGATTCTCTGGATGCGCTCGTCCCGATTACCAACCCTCACTTGCCGGCCGACGCGTATCCGTGGTTCGTGAAATTCACCATCAACGGTTTCGTGCACGGCAGCATGCCGCTGGCCGATCTCACGATCAAGAAAGGCGAGCGCGTCCGATGGTATCTCATGGCGTCCACCAACGACTTCGATTTCCATGCGCCGCACTGGCACGGCAACACCGTCATCCTGAACGGCATGCGCACCGATGTGACGCAGCTCGCGATGATGCAGATGGAAAGCGCTGACATGATCCCGGA
Source organism: Gemmatimonadaceae bacterium (assembly GCA_035277485.1). Lineage (GTDB taxonomy): Bacteria > Gemmatimonadota > Gemmatimonadetes > Gemmatimonadales > Gemmatimonadaceae > JADGGM01. The sequence goes on along the minus strand of DATEKK010000134.1, from coordinate 5,955 downwards.
CGACGTCGGCACGTGGCTCTTCCACTGCCACGTGTCCTTCCACTTCGAGGAGGGAATGGCCGTCCGGTATCGCGTGCAGTAGGGCGGACAAGGCCTGAAGGGCGGACAAAGCCTGACAAAGCCGGACAGAAGACGGACGAGGCGGGACAGAGCCGGACAGAGCCGGACGAACTCCGGTAGTGTCCGGCCTTGTCCGCCTTGTCCGCCTTGTCCGTCTTCTGTCCGTCTTCCGTCCGTCCTTTCGCCCTTGCGGTCGGCACGGGTTTCCGTACCATCACAGGAGGCACAAACGAGCGCAGCAGATTGCAGTCACGGTACATCGGCTCATGAGCGGCGAGGCTGCCGCACCAGTCAGCGAGTTGCGATTTCGCAGACTGCTGGAGAAGCTTCCGGCGGGGGCGTACACGTGCGACGCGCAGGGGCTGATCACGTACTACAATGAGCGCGCGGTCCAGTTGTGGGGCCGCGCGCCTGCTTTGTGCGATCCCGTCGACCGATTCTGCGGGTCGGTCAAGCTCTTCTCGCCAGACGGCGCGCCGATTCTGCATGAGGACAGCTGGATGGCCCTCGCGCTCCGCAACGACCGGCCGTACGAGGGCTGCGAGATCCTGATCGAGCGACTCGACGGCGACCGTCGCGTGGTGCTCGCCAACGCGAATCCCATTCACGACGACGACGGCCGGTTGGTCGGCTCGGTGAACGTGCTGGTCGACATCACCGACCGCAAACGCGCCGAGAACGCGGTGAACGATGCCAACCGCGCGAAGAGCGAATTTCTCGCGGCGATGAGCCACGAGCTACGGACGCCGCTCAACGCGATCGCCGGCTACGTCCAACTGCTCGACCTCGAGGTGCATGGCTCCCTCACCGCGGAGCAACACCTCGCCCTGCAGCGAGTGCAGCGCAGCCAGCGCTATCTGCTCTCGCTGATCAACGACATCCTGAATTTCGCGAAGCTCGAGGCCGGGCGTGTCGAGTATCTCACCACTGATGTGAAGCTGGTCGACGCGGTCGCGGAGGTGAGTCCGATGATCGAGCCCCAGCTGGCAGCGAAGCAGCTCAAGTACGACGTGCGCATCGATCCAGGGATCATCGTCCGTGCCGACGCAGAAAAGTTGTGGCAGATTCTGCTCAACCTGTTGTCCAACGCGGTGAAGTTCACGGAATGCGATGGGTGCATCACGGTCGACACGGGGAAGCGCGGGGATGGCGGCGGCCCAACGGGCGTGGTGTTCCTGCGGGTGAGCGATACGGGCTCGGGCATTCCGAGCAATCGGTTGACGGCCATCTTCGAGCCCTTCGTGCAGATCCAGCGCAGCCTCACCAACAGCAGCGAAGGGACGGGGCTCGGGCTCGCCATCAGCCGCGGGCTGGCTCGCGGGATGGGCGGCGACCTGCGCGTGCGCAGCGTGGAGGGCGCCGGCACGACGTTCACGCTCATGCTCCGTTCCGCGCGCCCGACTCCTAACTCAGTTAGGCATTGATCGGCGGCGCGCCGGTGAGTGCGGCGCTCGCGTCCCACAACCGCCGGCGGGTTGCCGCGTCGTACGAGCGGCGCGACGAGCGCACCGGACGGCAGCGCTCGAAGTACTGGCCCGTCACGATTTCGAGCTCGGGCGCAGAGGCCAGGTAGATGGCCGAGCGCGCGGCGCGGTCAGCGTTAGGCAGGAAGGGGCGCCAGAGGGCACGCATCCAGTCGGGCGATTCGCGCATGAGGCCGGTGTTCACGTATCCCGGGTGCAGGCAGTTCGCTGTTACGCCCGTGCCCGCGAGCCGCGATGCGAGCTCGTACGTGAACAGGATGTTGGCCAGTTTGGACTGCGCGTAGGCGCGCACGGGTCCGTAGCCATGCTCGAGTTGGAGATCGTCGAAGTGGATGCGGCCCATCCGCTCGACCTGTGATGCCACGGTGATGACGCGTGCCGGTGCACCCGCGCGCAAGAGCGGCGCGAGCAGCGAGGTGAGCAGAAACGGCGCCAGATGATTCACCGCGAATGTCTCCTCGAACCCGTCAACCGTGACGCGGCGCCGGCGCGCCTGGATGCCGGCATTGTTCACCAGCACGTGCAGCTGCTCGTGCTCAAGCGCTAACTCGGCCGCCGCGCGCCGGACCTCCTCGAGTGACGCGAGATCCGCGACGACGAGCGAGACGTGCGCGTTCCCGGTTTCGGTGCGCACGCGGTCGCGCGCCGCGGTGCCGCGGTCGATATTTCGGCAGAGCATGATGACCGTCGCGCCCAACCGGGCGAGGCCGGCGGACGTGGCGAGGCCGAGTCCCGAGTTCGCGCCCGTGACGAGACAGACGCGACCGAGCATCGATGTTGCGGAGGCGGAGGCGGGGGTGGCGGAAGCCGTCACACCGTGAAGAATACGTGTATGGCTATCAGGCGCGCGATCTCCTCGTGAGCGATTCGATCATGCCGGCCAAGCTCTTGGCCGTATTCCTGCTCGTGGGGACCGCGCTGCTCGGCGCGGGATCCGTGATGCATCCTGTGCTCACGGGCGCCGGTGTCGGCTCGGCTGACTTGCGTGTGATCGCCGCGACGTCTGGCTGGCGGCTCATGCATCTCTCGATGCTTACCGGGTCGGCGCTGGTGATGACGGGCGTGTGGGTTCGGTTGGGCGGTGCGAGCGAGGACGCGCGCACGGCGCTCGTCGGCGCGCTGGCGGTGATCTGCATTGGCATGACACTGAATGCGTTCGACATTCTGCTCATGGCGCGGTCGGGCGGCCGCATGGCCGCGATGTTCGTGGCGGGTCGCACCGAGATGGCGCCGATCTTCGACGCCGTGCACGGCTTTGGCCTCATGGCGGCGCGGTTCGGGAATTTACTGATTGCGTTAGGCGCGCTCGTGTTGGGCATCGTGGAGTGGCGCGAGCCTGCCCAGCCGCGGTGGCTGGCGTGGCTGGCGTGGATCGCCGCGGTGGGCGGCCTGGTGGGCGTACTGTGCTTCGACGAGTCGAGCCGGCTGGTGTTGGGCGCGGTGGCGCTCTTGTGCGCGTGGGAGGTGGCCACGGCGCTGCGCGTGCTGGTTGGCCGCACCGGCAGCGCCGGCGCTCGCTGAGCCGCCGCCGCGCGCATGCCCGAGCTGCCGGACGTCACCATCTACGTCGAGTCGCTGGCGGCGCGGGTGATCGGCCAGGCGCTCGAGAAGCTCACCATCAAGACGCCGTTCGTGCTGCGCAGCGTGTCGCCGTCCATCTCGGCGATCGAAGGGCGCCGCGTCGTTGGCGTTCGACGGTTAGGCAAGCGTATTGTGCTCGACCTGGGCGACGCGTTGTTCGTGGTGATCCATCTCATGATCGCCGGCCGGCTGCGCTGGCGGGCGACGGGCGCCAAGATGCCGCCGGGCAACGTGCTCGCCACGTTCCAGTTTCCGAGCGGCGTGCTCGCGCTCACGGAGGCGGGGAGCACGCGTCGGGCATCGCTGCACATCGTGCAGGGCGAGGCAGCGCTGCGCGACATGGATCGCGGCGGCATCGAGCCGCTCGAGATCGACCTCGCGACGTTCGCCGAGCAGCTCGCGCGCGAGAATCACACGCTCAAGCGGTCGCTCACCGACCCGCGCATCTTCAGCGGGATCGGCAATGCGTACTCGGACGAGATCCTGCACCGTGCGCGGTTGTCGCCGCTCGCGCTGAGCAAGAAGTTGAGCGCCGAGGAGGTCGCGCGGCTCTACGAGGCCGTGCAAACGGTGCTGCGGGAATGGACCGACCGCCTGCGCGATCAGTTAGGCGGCGAGTTTCCGGAGAAGGTGACGGCGTTCCGCGATGAGATGAGCGTGCATGGTCGGTACGGCAAGCCGTGTCCGGTGTGCGGCGCGCCGGTGCAGCGGATCCGGTATGCGTCCAACGAGACGAATTATTGTGCGCGGTGCCAGACGGGCGGGCGGCTTTTGGCCGATCGCGCGATGTCGCGGCTGTTGCGCGAGGACTGGCCGAAGTCGATCGACGAATTGGAATGAACAAGTTCCCGGTGGCGATGGCAACGTGCCTCTCGGAGCGCATCATGGAGAAGCTGCCTACTTAGTAGGCAGGTACTATGTGATGAGTCCCGAGGGTACCAATAACGACGATCTGAAACGAGGATCTGACATGGCTCGATCGGGTGTGCAGCGGAGGCACGCCGAGCGGAACCTCACGCCGGCGACGCCACTCTTGTTGCGGTCGTTGCGCGAGAACTATTACCGGGGCGGGTGGCACGGGCCGTCCGCCGCGGTGCGTGAGGCGCTGCGGGGTTTGGATGCGAACGCCGCGAGCTGGCGTCCGGGCGCGGGCCGTCACAACATCTGGGAGCTCACGCTGCATCTCGCGTACACGCGGTACATGATGCTCAAGCGCATGGGTATCGAGCCGCCCGCGTTCCCGCACCGCCTAACGAAGCCCTGGTGGCCGGAAGCGCCGTCGGCGCCGACCGCGGACGCGTGGACCGGCGATCTCGGTCTGCTCGAGTCGCTCCACAGGCGGTTCGTGGCGGCGGTCCCGGGTGCGAGCCGCCGCTTGCTGGCCACGGTTCGTCCGGGTCGCAGTCTGACGATCGGAATGGAGGTGTTAGGCGTCGCGACGCACGACGTGTATCATGCCGGTCAGATGAACATGATGCGGCGGATGTGGGAGGCCGGCCAGCGTTAGTCTGGACGCCGATTGGCGTGCGCCATAAGTTAGGACATGGTTCGCCGAGTGTTGGTCGCGTCTCTCGTCGCCGCCGGACTGACCGCCTGTCTCCGTTATGGCGGCGTGGCACACGTGAAGGCCGGGTCGACTGCCGCCAATCTCGTGCTGGAGTTGGCGGCCGATGATACCGGCGCACCGCTCCCACCTATCGACGCAATCGTGTTCGATGGCGGCCCATACAACAAGAGAAGCCGCGGTGGCGCGCCGCCGACGCCTACGTGGTTCCTTGCCGCTCTCGACACAGCATCGCCTGCGTCGCGCGAGTTGCGGGAGATCAGGTACGGAACCGTGCCAGCCGGTTTTGTCGAGGCAGCGAAGCCGCTGCCACTTTTCGCAGGTTCGTACTCGATCGAGATTCGCGCGGGACGCTTTCGCCTCAGAAAGTCCTTCGTAGTTGACAGCGATCTCGCCGCGCACGACTAGGCGCGACGACGCGCATGCTTCCAGTCAGTCTTCGACGAAAAGAATTGGATCCGCCGGCAGGCGAGCGAATCTCGTGGCGTTTGACCTTCGCGTACTACTATGTCGGACCGAGGATCTTTTTAGGCGCTCTGGTATCATTTTCTCTTTGGTACGCGTGGACGTCTGCGCGCCACCACACTTGGTTCGCCACGACGACCTCGAAATCGATGAGGATCTTGATATCGACTGGGTTCAGGCGATTCGTGAGTGACTTTGCGGGTTATTTATGGCCGTATGCCCTCGCGAGTCGCGTTTCGTTCTCTCTTTACGCCCCTCTCGCAACAGCACCGCTCCACTCGCTCGCCAATCCACTCTTCCGTTAGCACGGGCTGCGATCATCGATCCCGCTCCGTCCAGTCGTGATTACCTCGCGGGCCGACCGACTCGATGGGCTCCGGTGCGCGCGTTAGGCTTCTCCGTGGACCGCCGCGAAGAACTCGTCTAACGCTATGCGCAAGGGCTCGACCGCGGAGTTGGATGCCAGACGAGGCGATCGGTGAGTACTTCGGGGCGCTCATCACCGGCGCGCCAGCGCTCGACGACGCGCGACTCGATGTCCACAATCCACAATTCGTCGGTCGGCGAACGAAGATAGAAGTGCTGTTTGAGTCCACGATCGAAGCGCGCTGTGGAAGGCGAGAGGAACTCCACGGCGAGTACCAGGATCGTCTTCGCACACCGTTAGCAACCTTAAATGGGGAATCGGCTACGGATTGAAATTCGGGATCGCCTTCTCGATTCTCATTTCGATTCTGTGGGCACTGGGCGGCGCCCAGTCAGCCCGTCGAGAGGGCATGTCCTACGGCGTAGTCGTCGTAT
>DATEKK010000133.1:0-24976 GCA_035277485.1 Gemmatimonadaceae bacterium | reverse complement strand
CATGACGTTCGCCGCGATCGTGCCGTCCACGCGATCGGCCGGTGTCGACACGCCGCTCAGCTCTCCCACGAATCGCTTCCGTGATACACCAATCGCCACAGGAAAGCCAAGGTTCGCCAGCCGGTCCAGTGCACCGATCACCGCGACCGAGTGCTCTGTCCTCTTCGCGAACCCAATGCCAGGATCGAGTGCGATACGTGCCCGCTCGACACCAGCGCACTCCGCCGCGGCCGCCGCCGATTCGAGCTCGCCAATCACCTCGCCCATCACGTCCGCACCGTAGCTCGCGAATCGGTATGTGCCCATCTCGCTCACGCCGCCGCGCGAGTGCATGAGGATAACACCGGCGCGTGCTTCCGCGCACACCGCGGACATGGCCGGATCCAATCGAAATGCGGACACGTCGTTGATAATCTCGACTCCTTCGTCGAGCACCGCGTGCGCCACACCGCTCTTGACGGTGTCCACCGACAGCGGGACCTGAGGCAGCTGTTCACGCAGCGCCCGCACGACGGGCATGATGCGTCGAAGTTCCTCGGCGAGGTCCACGGGTTCGGCGCCCTGCGGCCGCGTGGACTCTCCGCCGACGTCGAGGACATCGGCTCCCTCCTCGACGAGGCGGAGCCCCTGCTCCACGGCGCGTTCGGGAGATAAAAACTTGCCGCCGTCGCTGAAGCTGTCCGGCGTGACGTTGATGATGCCGAGGATGATGGGCCGGTCGAGCGAGAGAGCGCCGCTGCGGATGGCCCAGGCAGACATGAGAGCGAGGGAAGCGGCGGCTTACGCCGCCTTGGGGAAGCGCTGCGCTTCGGGAAGCGGCGGCCTGCGCCGCCTTGGGGAATGGGGCGGTGCATGGTGAATCGCCGAACACAAACTTGCGCTGCTAACGCTATACTGAGATACCACCCCAAGCGCCAGCGCTTCCCAAAGGCGGCGTGAGCCGCCGCTTCCCGAAGCGTAGCGCTTCCCCAAGGCGGCATAAGCCGCCGCTTCCCCCGGTCTTATTATGCCGGCGCCGGTTCCGGCCCGCCTAACAACGGCGGCTTGGCCGGCTTGGGCTGCGGCACGGCCACCGGTGTCGCGGGTGCGGGCGGCGGTCCCGAGATCTTCCGCGGCGGCAGTTTCTCGCCGCGCACGAGAATCTCGATGTCTTCGGCCGTCAGCGTCTCGCGCTCCAGCAACGCACCGGCAATCGCGTGCAGCAGGTCCGCATTGATCTCGAGCGTCTGGCGCGCGCGGTTGTACGAATCGCCGAGCAGACGTGCGACCTCGGCGTCGACGAGTTGCGCGGTCTTCTCGGAAACCTCGCGCCGATGCGACAGCTCGCGGCCCAGGAACACTTCCTGTTCGTTGTCGCCGACCAGCACCGGACCGATCGCGTCGGACAAGCCCCACTGCGAGACATAGCGCCGAGCCAGCGACGTCGCCTTCTGGATGTCGTTGGCCGCGCCTGTGGTCACCTTCTCGTGGCCAAAGATCATTTCCTCCGCCACGCGGCCGCCGTACGTCATGACGAGCATCGCTTCGAGCTGCTGGCGCGTGACCGAGTACCGGTCTTCCGTGGGCAGCGTGAACGCGAGGCCTAACGCACGACCGCGCGGCACGATGGTCACCTTGTGCAACGGATCGCAGCCCGGCGTCTTGATGGCGCACACTGCGTGTCCCGCCTCGTGGTACGCCGTGTTGCGCTTCTCGTCTTCCTTCATCACCATCGACTTGCGCTCGGCGCCTAACATGACTTTGTCCTTCGCCTCTTCCATGTCGGAGAGGAACACGCGCTCGTGATTGCGACGGGCCGCGAGCAGCGCCGCCTCGTTCACGAGATTGGCGAGGTCGGCGCCGGACATGCCCGGCGTGCCGCGCGCGATCGTGCTCACATCGAGGTCTTCGGATACCGGCACGCGGCGCAGGTGCACGCGCAAAATCTCCTCGCGTCCGCGCAGGTCGGGCAGGTCCACCACCACTTGGCGGTCGAAGCGTCCGGGACGCAAGAGCGCCGGATCGAGCACGTCGGGCCGGTTGGTGGCCGCAATGAGAATCACGCCGTCGTTGGACTCGAAGCCGTCCATCTCGACGAGCAACTGGTTGAGCGTCTGCTCGCGTTCGTCGTGGCCGCCGCCTAACCCGGCACCGCGATGCCGGCCCACGGCGTCGATCTCGTCAATGAAAATGATGCACGGCGCGTGCGCCTTGCCCTGCTCGAACAGATCGCGCACGCGGCTCGCGCCCACGCCCACGAACATCTCGACGAAGTCCGAGCCGGACATCGAGAAGAACGGACGGCCCGCCTCGCCGGCCACCGCGCGGGCGAGCAGCGTTTTGCCCGTGCCCGGCGGGCCCACCAGGAGCACGCCCTTGGGCAGGCGTCCGCCTAACCGCGTGAACTTTTGCGGGTCCTTCAGGAACTCGATGATTTCCTGCAGCTCTTCCTTGGCCTCGTCGGCGCCGGCGACGTCGCTGAACGTCACCTTGGGCGTGTCGCCGGTGAGCAGCTTCGCTTTGCTCTTCCCGAAGCTGAACGCCTTCGCACCTCCCGCCTGCATCTGACGGAACAGGAAGATCCAGATGCCGATGATCAGGATCCACGGCAGGAACGTCATCACGTATCCGCCTAACGACGGCTTGGCGTCCTGCGCGGAGATGATCACGTTCTTCTGCCGCAGCCGGTCGACTTCGTGCGAATCGTTGGCCACCGGCAGCCGCACCGTGAACTTGCTCACGTCGCGGTTGTTCACCCGAATGCGCGCCTTGAAGTCTCCGTCGATGGTCTTCCCATCCTCGATCGTCACGCGCTGGATGTTCCCTGCGTCCAGCTGCTGGTTGTACTGCGTGTAGTCGATCTCGGCCGGCGAATCCCCGGTGCTTCCGGACAGGCGGAAGAACGCGATCGGGATCAGGATGAGCAGCAACCAGAACGAGAGCGTCTTGGAGATGCGCCCCCAGTTGAGGTCTCGTTTTGGCGGCAGTTTGTCAGCCATTACTGCAAGCTCGCGATATAGGGCAAATGACGAAAATTCTCAGCGTGATCCAGCCCGTACCCAACCAGAAACTCGTTTGGCGCGTCGAATCCCACGAGTGCTACCTCATACTGCAGGTGCTCGGCCACGTGCTTGTGGAGCAACGCGCAAATGTCAAGCGAGCGCGGCCGGCGCTGCATGAGGACACCGATGAGCCGGTTCAGCGTCCGGCCCGAATCAATGATGTCCTCTACTAATAGTATGTGTTTTCCCTCGAGAGTGGTTTCCGGATCATAGACGAGCTTGACATGGCCGCTCGATTCCATGGCCTCGCCGTAGCTCGCTGCAACCAGGAAATCGACCTGAAGAGGACGCCGGATTTGCCTCACGAGGTCCCCAAGAAAGATAAAGCTCCCCTTGAGCAGACCCAACACCAGCAAGTCGCCCTCGGGATAGCGAGCCGTCACTTCCTCGCCCAGCTCCCGCACCCGGGCCGCAATTCGCTCTGCGTCGAACGCCACGCGTTTGATCGCGCGGCCGTCCAGTCTCGGATCAGCAGTCGTCACGTTCACAGCGATACATCACCATCGGTCGGCCGGACCGCACGGTGGCCGCTCCACTGCGGCGCACTCCTGGGACCCACTCGATCCGCTCATCCACCAGGACCACCGGCCACGCGCGACGACGCACCGCATCCACTCCGGCGTCGCGAAACAGTCCCTTCAATCGGCGCGCGACGCTTGCTCCGTGCGGCACCATGCGATCGCCGGCTTGCCATGCCCGCACCGTTACATGCGAACCGTGTGGAAGCAGCGCCGACCACAGATCGTCGGGCGCCGCCGTCGCCTCACCCAATACGCGACGAAACCGCCAGCCGCCGATCGACAGCATCGCGGTCATCGTGCGCGATCCGCGAATCGCATCACCGTTCGCGCGGCGCACCACCAGAGTTTCACCGAGGCGCACTGCCTCGAACCGACCCGAGAGCTGCACGCGCGCTCCCGGCCGACCCGTAATAGTAAACGCGGCCAAACGCTCCGTTCCACGCCGATCGAGCGCGAGCCCAACGCGCGCGGCGAGCGCGGGCCAGATGAGCCGAAGGTGGTCCGCATCATAGGACGCGAGCGACGACCGGGCAACCTCGAGCGCACGCGCTCCGTGCAATGGGCCGTGCTCCGCATCGACATGCGTTGCGACGTTCGTGTCGATCCATCGGTCGACGTCCTGCCTCAACATCCATGCACGTTTCGACACCGACACCAGGGTTTTCGTCAACCCAGGTCGCGCGCGCTCGAGCGCAGGCAAGAGCTCGAGGCGCGCGCGATTTCTCGCGTGCCTGAGCGACGTATTGGATGGATCGTCGATCCACGTCAACGCGCACTCCGACGCATACGATTCGAGCTCCGCACGCGTGAACGAAAGCAGCGGCCTTACGACGCCTGCGCCCGCGTGCAGTGCAGCGAGCCCGCGCGCACCTGAGTCGCGGAGCACCCGCAGGAAGATGGTCTCGATGTGGTCGTCGCGCGTGTGACCGGTGACCACTTGGGCATCGTGCTCGCGCGCCACGTCGCGCAGAAATCGCCAGCGCGCGTCGCGCCACGCCGCTTCACGCGCGGGCAGTCGTCGAGACGCGACGCCCACTCTGAGCGGCAGGCCGCGCGATTTGGCGGCCGCTCGCACGTGCTGCACTGCGCGGCGCGCAGCGGGACCTGTGCGATGGTCGAACACGGCGACCGCGCGCACGCGCTCCGGCGCGACATGGGCCACTGCGTCGAGCAGCGTCATCGAATCGAGACCGCCGGACACGGCGACGACCACGCGCGGATACGGAGCTAACGCCCGCGCCACTTCGTCACGAATGCGTCTCGTGATCTTCATGTCACAAAGGTACGGTTGCTCGACGACGGCGACAGCGGCATCGCGGACGTGAGTGCGCACTGGCCCGATCCCCGCTGCTATCGTACATTCTCGGGGTCTGCGCTCATCCGTCATCCATCAAGGACACGTCGTGATCACGAACGGAGTACTCGGGGTCCTCTGGACCGCACTCGGCTTAGGCTGCTTCTATATCGCGCTCACCTGGATCAACGGCCTGCTCGGACATTTCCTGACGCCGATGTTCCTGCTCACCGCATCGCGATTCCTCAAGCCGGAACAGCCCGAGGCCAGCGCCGAGAGCGAGCCGGCTCGCTGACACAGCAGGCTCGATGATGACGTAGGGAGTAACGTCCGCCCCGGCGGACGGCATGCGACCTCCTTCCAGGAGCTTCCATGGGTCTGATTGTCCTGCTGATCATCGTCGTCGTGCTCGGCTTCTGGTTCGTGGGCGTGTACAACAATCTCGTCTCGCTCAAGAACCAGGTCTTCAATGCCTGGAAGCAGATCGACGTGCAGCTCAAGCGGCGCCACGATCTCATCCCCAATCTTGTCGAAACCGTCAAAGGCGCGATGAACTTCGAGCGGGACACGCTCGAGGCGGTGGTGGCGGCGCGCAACAAAGCGATCGCGGTGCAAGCTCCCACAGCTGGCGGCGCGCCGTCGGCGCAGCAGGTCCAACAAACGGCGGCCGCGGAGTCGCAGCTCACGGGTGCACTCGGCCGGTTGTTCGCGGTGGTCGAGGCGTATCCCGATTTGAAGGCGACCGGCAACGTGGCGCAATTGCAGGAAGAGCTGACATCGACGGAAAACAAGATCGCCTTCGCACGGCAGCTCTACAACGACACCGCCACACAGTACAACACGAAGCAGCAGCAGTTCCCTGCCAACCTCGTCGCCGGGTTCGCGAAAGCCGCGCCGGCGGAGCTGTGGGAGATCACCGACGCCGGCGAACGTGAGAACGTGAAGGTCGATCTCTCCATGAACCCGAAGAAGTGAGCGAGAACGGGAATCTTTTCGCCCAACAAGAAGCCAATCGCCGGCGATCGCGACGGCTGGTGATTGGCTTCATCCTGTTTTTCGCGTGGTTAGGCTTTGGCGGCGACTTCATTTTCTACGAGTACACGAAGGGCGCCGCGCCGGGTGCGTACCATCACGTCGTTCCGTTCTTCGGCATCATTCTGTCGATCATCGCCGCCGGCATGGCGATGTGGGCATGGAAGACGGGGCCAACGCGCGTGCTGTGGTCCACCGGGGCACGTGAGCTCACGGACCCGGAGACGCCGCAGGAAAAGCAGTTAGTGAACGTCGTGGAAGAGATGTCGGTGGCGTCGGGTCTGCCCAAGCCGAGGATCTGGATCATTCCCGACGCCGACCCGAACGCGCTCGCGACGGGTCACGACGAGAACACGTCGAGTCTCGCGGTCACGCAGGGTCTCCTGGATCTGTGTTCGCGCGACGAGCTGCAGGGGGTTGTCGCGCACGAGATGGGGCACATCAAGAATCTCGACGTCCGCCTCATGACGCAGCTCGCGGCGCTGGTGGGCGCGGTGACGCTCATCGGCGACGGGGTGGGCCGGATGATGTTTTACGGCGGCAATCCGTTAGGCGGGATGGGCGGCGGCGGCCGGCGCAGCAGCGGCGATCGCGACTCGCGGGGCGGCGGCAACGGCATCCTGCTGGTGGCGTTGCTCGTGCTGTGGATCATCAGCTGGATCCTCGCGCCCATCATCATGCGCCTCATGGCGCTCGGTGTGAGCCGTGACCGGGAATATCTGGCCGACGCGATGAGCGCGCAGTTCACGCGCAACCCGTTGTCGCTCGCAACGGCGCTGGGGAAAATAGAGGACGCGGACGCGCCGACCAAAGCGATCAAGGGCGGCGCGGCGCAGATGTGCATTGCCGATCCGACCGGCCGGCACCTGAACTCGAAGGAGGGCAAGGTAGCCGAGTTGTTCGGGACGCACCCGCCGATGGCGTTGCGCATCGCGCGGCTCAAGGCGATGGGGTACCAGACGGAACCGGCGGCGATTCCGGGCTCGCGTTAGGCAGGTTGCGTTTGCGCGGGTGATTCGTGATCGGGGCATCCCCTGCCCCGTCAGGTCATGGCTTCGGTTTCGAGTCTCATCCGGCTGATTCGCCGAAGTCCCGGCTTCTTCGCCCTCGCCGCGGGCACGCTCGGGGTAGCGCTCGCGCTGGCGACGACGATGTTCGCGATGCTCGATGCGCTCCAGCACCCGCTCGTTCCCTATCCGGAGCCCGAGCGCGCGTTCACGATCTGGTTGCATGCCGGGCGCCCGACTCCGGATCACATCGTCGAGCAAAATTTCGCGGCACTGCGCTCCCTGCGCACCATGTCGGTCGCCGCCGTCGGGTTTCTTCCGTATACGATCGTCGACGTGGGTGGAACTGCGCGCACGATGAGCGCGGCTCAGGCTACGCCGAATCTGTTCCGAGTGCTCGGCGTGCGACCACAACTTGGAAGGGATCTGGGCGGCGACGGCGGCGCCGAACCAGCCGGCGTCGTCGTGAGCGATGGACTGTGGCGCGCCGCGCTGCACGGCACGCGGACGCTGCGCGACGCGACCATCGCCGTGAACGGGACGGTGTATCCGGTCATTGGCGTGGCGCCGCCCGGAGTGCGGTTCCCGTATGACATCGACGTCTGGATCCCAGCATCGATGTCAGCGCCCGGCACCAGCGCATTCCCGTATGCGGCGATCGTTGGCCGTCTGCACGAGCGTGTGACGCGCGAACAGGCGGACGGCGAGCTTGCCGCGGTGGCTCGGCAGTTGAACGCCTCCGTTGGGCAAACGAACCGCCCCTTTGCGTACGAGCTCCGGGACCTCCAGGTCCGACTGATGAGCTTCGGCTACGATCAGGCGCTCGGGGCGGCCGCCGCGATCGTGCTGTTGATCGCGTGTGCCAACGCCGGGCACCTCGTGTCGGCCCGCGGTATCTCGCGGCGGCGCGAGCTAGCGCTGCGCGCTGCGTTAGGCGCGTCACGCCGAGTGCTCGTGCGTGATCAGCTCGCCGAGTGCACGGTGATCGCGGCCGGCGCGGGCACCGTTGGCCTGTTAGCCGGCTGGTGGGGTGCGGAGATTCTCGCCTCCGCGATCCCGCCGTATCTCACCGACGGTGCAGTACTGCTCTCACCGCACGTCACGTGGCGGGTTTACGTGTTTGTGCTTCTTGCGACCTCCGCGGCGCTCGCGACATTCGGCGTGCTGCCGGCGCTTCGCGCCTCGCGCGTCGACCCGGCCGAGCCGCTCAAGAGCGCATCGCCCGCGACGACGGTGCGCCGCGGAACGATGAGCGGGTTGGTGGTGGGTCAGATCGCGCTGGCGCTCGTCGTCTTGTTCGGCGCCGGTCTCATGTGGCGGGCCGCGACACGCATCGGCGAGCACGATTTCGGGTTCGATCCCCGTGACCTGCTGATGATGCCGGTGGGTCTCGCGCGGCACTCGCTGCCTAACGGCACTACGGCCGAGGATGTATTTCGGGCGATGACCGACCGCACGGCTCGTGCCGACGGAGTGCGGTCTGCCGCGCAACTGTCCCTCGACCAGCCCGAGCACTCGCAGCTCCTGGGTGAAGCGGGCGCGGAAGCGACACGCGGCATTGTTGCCCGCTATTTCGTCGATGCGAGCCCGAACCTTCTGCGCACGTTAGGCATTCCCGTGGTTGCCGGCCGCGATTTCGAGGACGGAGACGTCTCATCGGCCGGCGTCGCGATCGTCGATGAGCGCGCGGCGGCCGCGCTGTGGCCGAACGAGCGTGCCGTCGGGCACGAGCTCGAGCTCGGGAGCCAGGGCTCGGGCGCGCCGTGGATCCCAGTCGTCGGCGTGGCACGCAGTGTCGAGTTGTTCTTCGAGCGAGATCCGTACCTGGAGCCGCCGCCGCTCGTGTACGTGGTGCGTCCGAACAACGAGAGTACGGATCGTACGATCGTGATACGTACCGGCTCGCGTAGCGGGCCGGTTGCCACGGCCGTGACGCGCGCAATCGAGACCACACCCGCGCTGCGTTATGTCGAGTCGCCGTTTCCGTGGCTGCAACGATACGATCGCTTCGCGGCAAGCGGCCGCTTCATCGCGCTCGTGTTCGCGCTCTTCGGGATGACCGCGCTCGCGCTCTCGACCCTCGGGCTCTACACGACCCTCGCCTACGCCGTCAGCCAGCGGCGCCGGGAATTCGGGGTGCGTCTCGCGTTAGGCGCGCGGCCCGCAGACCTGCGCCGATTGGTGCTACGCGAGGCCTTCGTCGTGACCCTCGGCGGGATCGCATCCGGCGCGCTGGTCGCGCTCTGGGCCACCCGTCTGCTCGACAGCCTGCTCTGGGGCCTGCCGCACATGGACGCCGTGTCGCTCGCGGGCGCCGAAGCGCTTCTGGTAGGCATCGCGCTGCTCGCGTGCCTCGCACCCGCGCACCGGGCCATGCGTGCCGACCCGCTCGAGGTGCTCCGCGAGGTCTGACGCGCGCGGCGCTCAGTCCGCCCGCATCGCAATCACCGGATCGATTGACACCGCCCGCCGCGCCGGCACCAGGCACGCGAGCACCGCCGTGCCTAACAATACCGCCGCGCCGGCGCCGAAGGACACCGCATCGGTGTGCGCCACGCCGTACAACATCTTCGTCAAGAGACGCGTCGCCCAGAACGCACCCAGCAGGCCGATCACGCCGCCGATCAACGCCAGCGACACGCCGTGCCGCATGACGGCACGCGCCACCTCCTGCCGACTGGCGCCGAGTGCCATGCGGATCCCGATTTCGCGCGTGCGCTGCTCCACGGCGTACGCCATCACACCGTAGAGTCCCACAGCGGCAAGCACGAGCGCCAGCACGCTGAACATCGCCAACAACAGCATCGTGAAGCGCGGTTGGGTGAGCGACGCCGACATCGCATCCGACACGCTCCGCACGTCGGGCTGCGCCATCCCGTGATTCCCCTCGGCTACGATTTTGCGCAACGCAGTGAGCGGCTGCGCGATGCCGTTCGTGCGCACCAGCAGCGTCGGATTGAAGTGCTCTGACGTCGCGACGAACACCATCGGCTCCGTGGGATCGCTGGTCATCCCGGCGAGACGCGCGTTCGCAACCACACCAACCACGGTTCGCCAGTTGCCGGACCCGTCTTCGTTCACGATGCGGAGCCGGCGGCCGATCGGCGATTGGCCCGGCCAGTCCTTGCGTGCCATCGCCTCGTTTACGATCACCTGGCCTGCCGCTTTCGACGTATCGGTAAACGTCGTTCCCTGCACCAGGCGCAACCCCATCAGACGGAAATAATTCGGCTGCGTTCCGTTGTAGCTGAAGAACGACGTGCTGCCTGGTGGGGGCGGCGCGCGTCCTTCGATTTGCACCGCGCCTTCATAAAACGATTGCACGGGCGGCGCCGCGTCCGCGATCACGGCGTCGCTCACACCCGGGATCTGCCTAACGCGATCCTCGAGCTCCTGCACGAATTGTGTCCGCTCTCTCATCGCTTGCTGCGTCATCTTCACCATCGGGACCGACACCGAATACAATCCGTCCGGCCGGAAGCCTGGGTCGGTGCTCTGCAGATGGACCAGGCTCCGCACGAGGAGCGCCGCGCCCACCACGAGCGTCGCCGACAGCGCCATTTCGCTCACCACGAGCGCCGAGCGGGTGCGCCGCTGGCGCGCCGTGTGACTCACCGAGCGGGCGCCGCCTTTGAGTGCGTCGTGCGCCGAATACCGTCTGCCGTGCGCGGCACCGACGACGCCGAAGACGATTCCCGTCACGACGGAAATGGCGAGCGCGATGATGAAGGCCGTGGCGTCCAACCGCACGTCCGCCAGCTCGACCAGGCTCGTCGGCCGCAGGGCCTCGAGCGCGTCGATCGCCAGCCATGCCACGGCGATCCCGGCCACGCATCCGGCTCCCGCGAGCACGAGGCTCTCGGTGGTGAGCTGGCGCAAGAGACGACTCCGGCTCGCGCCTAACGCAGCGCGCACGGCTATCTCGCGTTCGCGCGTGGCCGCGCGCGCCAGCAGCAAGTGCGCCACGTTCACGCACGCAATCAGCAGCACCAGCGACACCGCGCCAGTCAGCAACATCAGCGAGTCATGGATCGCGACGAGCTGCTCCGGACGCAGGATTGCGGTGGTGTACTCGAGCGGCGCGGCCTGCGAGGAGGCTGCTCCGGTGCGCGTCGACGAGGCCTCCGATGCCCGATCAGCCCGCGCCGCGATCGAATCGAGCAAGGTCGCGGCGGCTTTGACCGTCACGCCGGGATGCAAGCGCGCCATCACCGTCGGCGAAAACGTGCTGTCGTCCGCGAGATCGCGCGTCAGCCAGATGTCGGTGCCGTCCGGAGCCCCGAACGTGCGCGGCAGTCTAACGGACTCCGGCATGACGCCGATGACCGTGTACAACGAGTCATCGATCGCGATCGAGCGGCCCAGCACGTCGGGCGAGCCGGCAAAGCGGCCGCGCCACATGGCCTCGCTGATCATCGCCACGTGCGCGTGCTGGTGCGCTTCATCCGGCGTGAAACCGCGGCCGACGAGCGGACGCGCGCCGACAAATCGCAGAAAGTCGTCCATGACGATGCCCGCGTGTGCGAGCGATGCGCCCGCGTCGCTGCCAGCCTGGCTGCCCGTGGCGCCGGTGGCATTGCGGGCGCGGAGCAGCACGTCGCGCGTGGAGTAGGCCGTGATGTCGAGCAGCGCGCGCGCGCCGTCCCGCCACGCGCGCGCGACGCTCGTCGTCGGCGTCGTGAAGACCCGGTCGTTGCCGAGGTCTTGTTTCGGCATCCGCAGCACGAACGCGATGCGGTCGGCATGCGGGTACGGAAGCGAGTGCCACAGTACGCCCTCGACGACGCTGAACATTGCCGTATTGGCGCCGATGCCTAACGCAAGCGTGAGCACGGCGACCGCCGTCCACGCCTTGTGCCGGGCCAGGGTGCGCAGCGCGAAGCGCGCGTCCTGCCACAGGACGTCAACCACCTCCGCTCGGGCCATCCGTCGCTCCCTCCGGTTGATGATACCGATGCAGGACGCGCGTGCCGTGTCCAGATTGCCGAGCCGCCGGATGGCGGCCGCACGCGCATCGATGGGTGAGAGGCCGCGCACCAGGTAATCGCGCTCGCGCATCTCGAGGTGGAAGCGCAGCTCGTCGTCCACGTCCGAGGCGGCGTGGGGCCCCCAGAACCGGAGGTAGCGCCGCCAGGTAAACGCGCGGCGCGCCTCGGGCGCCGGCGCCTGCTGCGGATCGAACATGATACGGTTAGGCGGAGGCGGGTGCCGTCTCGAGCACCTTCGACACCGCGCCCGCGAAGCGCGCCCAGTAGGCGTGCGACGCCGACAGTCGCCGCTTGCCCGCGGGCGTCAACCGGTAGAACTTTGCCCGCCGGTTGTGCTCCGTGATGCCCCACTCGGCCGTGATGAGGCCCTCGTCCTCGAGCTTGTGCAGCGCCGGGTAGAGCGAACCCTCTTCGACCTCGAGCACGTCGTCCGTGCAGCGCTCGATCCAGCGCGCGATCCCGTATCCGTGCGCCGGCGCCCACGAGAGGGTCTTGAGGATCATGAGATCCAGCGTGCCCTTGAGAAACTCCGTTGACGCGTCCGCCATGTGCCGTGTGCTGGGAGATGCGACGCCGCACCGTGTCGAGCGACCGCCGGCATCTCGTTACCTAGGACATCGTGGTATATACCTCTGTGTCCTAGGTAACGCAAGACGCCGGCGGGAACGAAACGGCCTGAGCCTTGGCAGACGTGATCGCCGAGCGGTCAATGGCGCAGGCGGAACTCGAACGTCTGCGCCATGAGGACGCGCACGGCGCGGCCGTTTACCAACGCCGGCGAAAACCGTGCGGCCTCGAGCGCCCGCCTAACGGACTGCTCGAACAGGGCGTTGCCGCCGCCCAAGAAGGCGATGCTCGCAGCGGCAACGCGCCCCGTGGAGTCGACCACGAACCGGGCCGAGATGCTGCCATCGACACCGGCGTCGCGCAGCATGGCGGGATAGACGGGCGCCGGGTTCCGCGCATCGGGAACGGCCATCACGTCCACGGTGCGAAACACCCCGTCCTCGCCAGCTTCCGTCGTGACCGGTTCGGGGCCCGCATCGTGCCCGGTCCCCCAACTGTCAGGCGTGCCCACGAGACTATCCCAGGACAGCGGCGGCACGTCGACCTTGGTGTTGATGGTCGGCAGCGTCAACGGACGCTGCACGATCGGCGCCGGCGGGCAGAGTTCGCACCGTGGTCGACTGGTACGCTGCCTCGGGTGGGGACCGGGCGGTACCGGTGGCTCGTGAAACACCGTGATTCCGGTCGGGGTCGCACGGTGAACGACCACCTTCGCAGTCGCCGTTCCGTACACGGCCAACCCGATCACCACCGCGTGCACGACGACGCTCGACGCCATCCCCCTGCCCTGCCGCTCCCGCTTCCGCTCGGATTCCATGAGCCCTACGCGCATCGCCCTACCCTCCGCGAACGAGTCGCTTCGAGGATAGGGCGATGAGATTAGGCCAGCCTCGACGCCGGCATTACCAATCGCCGAGCGCCACATTACGAGATGGTGAACGGCACATGCCTAACGCTTCATGTTCGCCTTACGCACCGGCACGACCCGCGGGCGTGAACTGCTCCTCTTCGGTGGACCCGGACAACGCCGCGGTCGACGCCTGGCCGCCGGTCACCGCGAGCAGCACCCGGTCGAAGTACCCCGTACCCGCTTCCCGCTGGTGTTTCGTGGCGGTGTATCCGTCGGCCTCGTGCGCGAATTCCTCTTCCTGGATCCGCACGTACGCCGGCATGCCTTCCTCGTGATACGCCTGCGCCAGGTCGAACGTGTGATAGTTGATGAGGTGCCACCCGGCCAGCGTGATGAACTGGAACTTGTAGCCTAACGCACCGAGCTCGCGCTGGAACGTCGCGATCGAGGTGGCGTCCAGGTTGCGCTGCCAGTTGAACGACGGCGAGCAGTTGTACGCGAGCATCTTGCCCGGGAACTCGGCGTGGATCGCTTCGGCGAACGCGCGCGCCTCGTCGAGATCCGGCTTGGACGTCTCGAACCACAGCAGATCGGCATACGACGCGTACGCCAGCGCGCGGGCGATGGTCGGCTCCATGCCGCTGCGTACGGCGTAGTACCCCTCCGCCGTGCGCTCGCCCGTGGTGAACTCGCGATCGCGTTCGTCGATGTCGCTCGTGAGGAGCGTCGCGCCTAACGAATCGGTGCGCGCGACGAGCAGCGTCGGCACATCGCAGACGTCCGACGCCAGACGGGCCCCGTTGAGCGTGCGAATGAACTGCACCGTGGGCACGAGCACCTTGCCGCCCATGTGTCCGCACTTCTTCTCCGCGGCCAGCTGGTCCTCGAAGTGGACGCCGCTGGCGCCGGCCTCGATCATCGCCTTCATGAGCTCGAACGCGTGGATCGGACCGCCGAACCCCGCCTCGGCGTCGGCGACGATGGGCGCCATCCAGTAGCGGCCGGCCAGGCCCTCGCTCCACTCGATCTGGTCGGCGCGGAGGAGCGCGTTGTTGAGCCGCCTAACGAGCGCCGGGACGCTGTTGGCCGGGTAGATGCTCTGATCGGGATACGTCTGGCCGGCGAGGTTCGCGTCGGCCGCCACCTGCCAGCCGCTCAGGTAGATGGCCTCGAGTCCGCCCTTGACCATCTGGACCGCCTGCGCGCCGGTGAGCGCGCCGAACGTGTGCACGTAGTTCCGCTCGTGCAGCAGCGACCAGAGCCGCTGTGCGCCTAACCGGGCGATGGAGTACTCGACGCGCACCGACCCGCGCAGCCGGACGACATCGGCCGCCGTGTAGGTGCGCGTGATGTCGCGCCAGCGCGGGCTGGTCTTCCACTGGCGTTCGAGCTCGGCGGCCTGCGAGGTGTAGTCGTTCGTGCTCATCCGGTCGCTCCATGATCTGCGCCGTCGCGGTCGAGCAGACGCGCGCCCGGCACCGTGAGAAATTCGGCGAACGCGTCGCCGAGTACGAGGTCATCCAGCAGGCGGGCCGCGTCGCCTAACCGAGTCATGTCGGGCCGGTCGCGCGTCAGCGCCGCGACTTCGGCCTCGCGCGTCGCGCGGTAGGCGTCGCCCGTGAACGGCGCGCCAGCTACCGGAACATCGTTGCGGATCCACTGCCAGAGCTGCGCGCGCGAAATTTCCGCCGTTGCCGTGTCTTCCATGAGGTTGTTGATCCCGACGGCGCCCGAGCCGCGCAGCCAGGATTCGAGATACTGCAGCGCGACGCTGACGTTGAGCCGCACGCCGCCGCCCGTGACGCTGCCGCCCGGTACGCGCGCATCCAGCAGCGCCGCGGCATCCTCCGGCACGTCCAAGCGCTGTCGCTCGCGCTGGTTTGGCTTGTCGCCTAACACGCCGTCGAACACCTCGCGCACTACCGGCACCAGGTCGGGATGCGCCACCCATGAGCCGTCGAAGCCATCGCCTGCCTCCCGTTGCTTGTCCTCGCGCACCTGCGTGAGCGCGCGCGCATTCACCGCTTCGTCGCGCCGGCTCGGAATGAACGCCGACATGCCGCCGATCGCGTGCGCGCCCCGCTTGTGACACGTCTTGACCAGCAGCTGGGTATACGCGCGCATGAACGGCACGGTCATCGTCACCTGACCCCGGTCCGGCAACACCATGTTCGGCCGGTTCCGGAATTTCTTGATCATGCTGAAGATGTAGTCCCACCGGCCCGCGTTCAGTCCGGACGAATGCTCGCGCAGCTCGTACAAAATCTCGTCCATCTCGAACGCGGCGAGAATCGTTTCGATCAGCACCGTTGCCCGAATGGTTCCGCGCGGAACGCCAGCCATCTCCTGCGCCGCGACGAACACGTCGTTCCACAACCGCGCCTCGAGATGACTCTCGATTTTCGGCAAATAGAAGTACGGCGCCCAACCGTTCCCGCGCTTCATGAGCTCGTGCGCGTTCTGAAAGAAGTACACGCCGAAATCGAACAGACTCGCCGACACCGGGCTGCCGTCCACGAGCACGCGCGCCTCGACCAGGTGCCATCCACGCGGCCGCACGACCAACGTCGCGATCTTGTCGTTGAGCCGGTATGAGCGGCCGTCTGGACTGTCGAACGTGAGCGTGCCGCGCACCGCTTCCATGAGATTCGCCTGTCCGATCGCGACGTTAGGCCACGTGGGCGACAGCGAATCCTCGAAGTCCGCCATGAATACGCTCGCGCCCGAGTTGAGCGCGTTGATCATCATCTTCCGGTCGACCGGGCCCGTGATCTCCACACGCCGATTGAGCAGCGGTGCCGGCGCGTCGGCCACGCGCCAGCTTCCGGCGCGCACGTGGGCGGTCTCGGGGAGAAATCCCGGCGACTCGCCCGCGTCCAAATCGACCTGTCGCTCTGCCCGGCGCGCGAGTAGCGCCTCGCGGACCGGGTTGAACCGCCGATGCAGACGCGCCACGAATTGCAGCGCGTCCGCCGTGAGCGCACCGGCCGCCTCGCTCGGTACCTCTTCCGTGAGCTCGATCCCTTCGAATGTGCTCAGTGCCATACCCCGCATCCGTCCTCGTGACGTGAAAGCCGCAAGGACTCCTCTACTTGCGGCCCCTCGCCGAGCGCCCCTGGCACCCGGCCTCAGTGTATTTGCCGCGCCGCCCGTTGGCCCTCTCCAAACGGCCAGGCGACGCTGGCCGGAATGGGGTGCAAGACACGTGCTCGCCTCGACTTGGCGTCATCCCGCCGAGCTGCGCTCCGCACGGTATCGCCACGAGACTCGGGGCGCCTCACAAAGTTCTCGTTGCGCGGCGCGCGCGTCGTCGCACGTAGCTTTACAGCGCACGGCCACGCCACGTAATTGCAATGGGACCGATACCCGCCGGAGACACATGCGCGACGACACCGTTCTGGTCATCGACGACGAGCCGCAAATTCGACGCGTCGTGAGCAACGCCCTGCAATCCGAGGTCACTCGCGTGCTGGAAGCGGCGACCGGCAATCAAGGGATCGACCTCGCCAACACGGAGCGTCCGGCGCTCATCGTGCTCGACCTGGGTCTCCCGGATCGCGCGGGCGTCGACGTGTGCAAGGAGCTGCGCAAGTGGTCCACCGCGCCCATCGTCGTCCTCTCGGCTCGGCATTCCGACCAGGAAAAGGCGCTGCTGTTAGACACGGGCGCCGACGACTACATCACGAAGCCGTTCAGCACCATCGAGTTCACGGCGCGCATCCGCGCGAATCTGCGTCGCGCGCAGGCGGCGCAATTGGCGGCGCAGGTGCAGCCGATGTCGATCGGCGATCTCCTGGTCGACATGAACGCGCGCACGCTGCGGCGCGGTGACGCGTCGATCCATCTCACGCCCATCGAGTGGGAGTTGTTGCGCACGTTCGTGACGCAAGCGGGTCGCACGCTCACGCACCAGCAGCTCTTCAATGCCGTCTGGGGCCGCGCGTTCGGCGACCCGCAACAGTACCTGCGCGTGCACGTGGCCAATCTCCGGCGCAAGATCGAGCAGGATGCCGTGCGGCCGCAGTTGATCGTGACCGAGCCGGGCGTCGGTTATCGATTCGAGATGCCCCGCTGAATGCGCCGACCGTCCAGCCGCTGGGTCCCGCCCTGGCTGTTCTGGACGCTGGTGCTGGCAGCAGTCACCGGCGGGATGCTGGTGCTGCGCGATGATCTCGACCAGGCGCACGTCGCGCTGATCTATCTGATGGTCGTGTTAGGCGCGAGCGCCAGCGCGGGGCGCGCGGTGGGCATCGGCCTCGCGTGCGCGGGCTTCGCGCTCATCGACTTTTTCTTCCAGCCGCCGTTCGACACGTTCGCGATCGACAAGCGCCCGGACTGGCTGGTGCTGATCGCGTTTCTCGCCACCGCGGCGGTGGCGACGCAACTCCTCGCGCGGGCGCGCGCCGAGGCGGAAGGCGCGCGGCGCCGCGCCGAAGAAATCGACCGCCTCTCTCTGTTAGGCGCAGAGACCCTCTCCGTTGGGCGGGCCGAGGAAGCGTTAGGCGCGATCGCGCACGTGATTCGCGACACGATCGGCGCCGCCGTGTGCGAGATCTCCGTGCGCGGCACAACGCGCGACGTCGAGGTGCGCGTCACGGGCGCCGGCCACGAGGGCCCGTCCGATGACGGCGGCGCCTCGCGCGAGCTGGTGGCCTGGGTGGCGGCCAACGGCCGCGTGGCCGCCGTGAGGCAGGACGGCACGGTGTTCCGCGCCTCGCGTCCGCCTAACGAGAACGTCTCCTTCGACCTCGCCCTGGGCGACGCCCGCGCGCTGCTCGTGCCGCTCATCGTCCACGAGCGCACCGTGGGCGTGCTGCGCCTGGCCCACACGCAGCCGATCGCCCTCGACCCGCCGCAGCGCCGCTTCCTCGCCGCGCTCTCGTACTACGCCGCGTTGGGCATCGAGCGCGTGCGCCTCGTGGCGGAGGCCGAGCACGCCGAAGCGCTGCGCGAAGCGGACCAGCTCAAGGACGCGCTCCTCGCCTCCGTCTCGCACGACCTCCGGACACCGCTCACCACGATCAAGGCGCTGGCGCACGACATCGCGTTCACGGGCGACGAGCGCGCGGCCGTCATCGAGCAGCAAGCCGACCGGCTCAACCGGATGGTCGCCGACCTGCTCGAGTTGTCGCGGCTCAACGCCGGCGCGCTGCCCGTTCGGCGCGAGCTCAACGCCGCCGAGGACCTGGTGGGCGCCGCCATCCAACAGGTGTCGGGCGCCCTCAACGGACGCGAAGTGCGCGCGTCCATCGAATGGTCCGAGCCGGTGCTCGTCGGCCAGTTCGACTTCGTGCACTCGCTGCGCATTCTGGTGAACCTCATCGAAAACGCGCTCAAGTATTCGCCGGCCGACACGCCCATCGACATCGAGGTGCGTCGCATGGATGGCATGCTGCACATCACGGTGGCGGATCGCGGGCCGGGCATCACCGGCGCCGAGCGCGAGCGGATCTTCGACCCGTTCTACCGGCTCATTCCAGGCGTCTCGCCCGACGACGGCGCCGGCGCCGGGTTAGGCCTGGCCATCGCGCGCCGTCTCGCCGAAGCGCAGGGCGGCAACGTGACGTACGCCGATCGGTCGGGCGGCGGCAGCTGCTTCACGCTCGAGCTGCCGGCGTCCTCGCTCGAGGAAGCCGCGAGCGTCGAGCGGGTGCACGACTAACGGTCCTGCGTCCCCGCGCGCTCCAGCAGCACCACGCCCGAGATCATCCGCTGCGCTTCGCGGCGTTCGGCGGACGAGATCTTGCCCATGAAGCGCCACAACCACGCGAGCTTCATCTCGCGGCGCAGGCGATGCGCTTCCTCGAGGCTCGAGCGAAACTCCACCATGCGCCATCCGTGCGGGCGGAAGAACTTGGGTCCGTCCTCCGGGAAGAAGTGCATCTGCGATCCGCCCGCGTCGAGCGTTTTGCCCCACGACTTGGCCATGTACTTCCGGAGCCACGGGCTCGCGATGTCGATCAGCCAATCGTGAAACGTGGGTTGCGCGTGCAGGTCGTCCGCGAGCGCCCCCACTTGCTCCGGCTTGAGGTAAATGAGCAGCCCTTCGGTGACGATGAGGGCGCGGCGAGCGGCTCCGCCTAACCGGGCAAACAGCGCGTGGCGCGCGTTCTCGTCGGTGAGGTCGGTCGCGACCGCTTCGTACACGCACTTGGGCTGGACGCCGGCGAGCGTTTCCTGTTTGTACGCCAGGATGTCGGGCAGATCGACATCGGTCCACCGAAGCGACGGTGGCAGCGCGAGACGGAACGGCCGCGTGTCGAGACCGGCGGCGAGATTGACGACGTGATCCACGCCGTCGCGCTGCACGAGACGCAGAATGATCTCGTCGAACAGCGCGGTGCGCACGATCATGGCCCACGCGCTGGCCTGCGCGCGGGGCAGCGTGCGTACGATGGTTTCGCCCTGCGCGCCGGCGAGGCGGCGCGCCCATGGATCCACGAACAGCGCGTCTCTGCGCTCGCTCTCCATGGCCCGATAGAACGCGACCCAGCGAGCGGTGTCGGAGATGTGGCGTATTGGCATGGCCTTACCGAGGCAAGCGCGCCGGTGGCACTTGGGGAAGCGCTGCGCTTAGGGAAACACTACGCTTGGGGAATTAGGGCATCTGCCCCAGGCCGCCGATCCGGGAGATCAGCCGACCGGCGTCCCACTTCCCCAAGGCGGCGCTAGCCGCCGATTCCCAAAGTGAAAGCGCTTCCCCAAGCAAAGCGCTTCCCTGCCTTTCAGTTCTTGTGCCTAAAGATGATCCGACCGCGCGTCAAGTCGTACGGCGAGACTTCGATGCGGACGCGATCGCCCGCCAGGACGCGGATGCGAAAGCGCCGCATGTTGCCGCCGAGCGTCGTGAGTACCGTGTGGGTGTCGTTCACCGCGACGCGAAACGTCGCGTTAGGCAGCACTTCCGTGACCGTGCCTTCGAGCTCGATGGCGTCCTGCTTCGACACGTTCGCTCCGACTGCCGCGCCTAGACCGCGCGCCGCCTGGCGCGCGCGAGCCTGAGCCGCGCCGCACCCGCCTTCCGCTGGCGCGCCTCGCTCGGCTTCTCGTAATACCGCTTCTTGCGCAGGTCCTTGAGGACACCCGCGCGAATCACTTTCCGCTGGAACTGCTTGAGCACGACGTCCAGCCGGTCGTTTTCGCCAATCACGACTTCAACCACGATCCGTCCCGCATGGAAGGTTTCGCGAACCAAAAAAAAGGACCCGGTCGACCCAAGGTCCATCCACGTTCACCAGTCGGGAGCGAGCCAACCGCCCCGCCACCCATCCCGGGAAGCTAGCGCGCGCGCCAGCGCATGGCAACCGCGCCGGGATTGAAGAGTGGGTCAATTCTGACGTTCAGTCGCGTGGAGGGCTTCCTCGCTCTGGCGAACGCGGATTGGGCGGATTTTGCGGATTGAACGGATCGTGCGGCTGCGTGAGCGCCGTTCGTCGCGCATCACCGACAAGTAATCCTTGGGAACAACAACAGAGTGTTGTCGCGATCCGCTCATCGCAGCAGAACGATCCGCCCAATGCGCCGAATCCGCCCAATCCGTGTTCCCCGGCGGGAGGAAGTCCTCCATGCGTGCAGCGGCTAACACTGGATTCGCGACCTCCCCCCGCAGCGGCCGCGACGCTATCGTTGGGACAACCACCTCAACCATCCGCGAGGAGAGTCGCTCGCCATGAAACGCGGTCCGATCATAGCCGCCGTCCTGATCGTTGGGCTTGCCGCCTTCCTCCTCTGGTCCACACTCGGCGCCCAACGTGCGCAGTGTCACGCCTGTGTCGAGTTCTCGGGGCAACGCAATTGCGCAACCGCGTCCGCATCCACCGAAGCAGAAGCCACAAAATCCGCCGTGTCGACCGCGTGCGGCGTCCTCGCTCGCGGCATGGACCAGTCGATCGCCTGCGACAATACGAAGCCGGTCAGCCTCGAGTGTAAAACCCGAAGCTGACCGGCTTTCGAAATCCCGTCTTACTTGCCGTCGAGCGTGCTCTTGTACGGCCGCTCGTCGTGCCCAACGTAGATCTGCCGCGGACGCGCGATCTTCTGCTCCTTGTCCTGCAACATCTCCTCCCACTGCGCAAGCCATCCCGCGGTGCGCGCAATCGCAAACAACACCGTGAAGAAATCGGTCGGAAATTTCATTGACCGATAGATGAGCCCGGTGTAGAAGTCCACGTTCGGGTACAGCTTGCGCGACGTGAAGTAGTCGTCGGACAAGGCGATCCGCTCGAGCTCGAGCGCGATCTCCAGGTCCTTGTCCATGCCGACTTCCTTGAAGACGTCGTCCGCTAAACGCTTCACGATGCGCGCGCGCGGATCGTAGCTCTTGTAGACGCGGTGGCCGAAGCCCATCAGCTTCTGGCCTGTGCCGGACTTCACCTCTTCGATGAACGCCTTCACGTTCTTCGGGTGACCGATCTGCTCGATCATGCGCAGCACGGCCTCGTTCGCGCCGCCATGCAGCGGGCCATAGAGCGCCGCAATCCCCGCCGCCACCGCCGAGAACGGATCAGCGTGCGACGATCCCACCGTGCGCACCGCCGTCGTCGAGCAGTTCTGCTCGTGATCCGCGTGCAGGATGAACAACACTTCCGTCGCGCGCGTGAACACCGGTCTCGATTCGTAGCGCGGCTCGGTCATGCGCGCCACCATCGAGAGGAAGTTCTCCACGTACGAGAGGTCGTTGTCCGGATAGACGAACGGCAGACCTTTGCCGTGGCGATAGATGAACGCCGCGAGCGTCGGCACCTTCGCGATGAGTCGAATGACCGCGAGGTTTCGCTCCTCGGGATCGAAGATGTTCTTGGCGTTCGGATAGAACGACGACAGCGCGGCCACCGTGCTGCACAGCATCGACATCGGGTGCGCGTCGTAGCGGAAACCTTGCAGGAAGTTCTTGATGTTTTCGTGCACGTACGTGTGGTACGTGATGTCGTGCACCCACTGCTCGTACTGCTTAGGCGTGGGCAGCTCACCGTGGCGGAGCAGCCATGCGGTCTCGAGAAACGTGGCGCTCTCGGCGAGTTGCTCGATGGGATATCCGCGATACCGCAGAATGCCCTTGTCGCCGTCGATGTATGTGATCGCGCTGCGGCACGCCGCGGTATTCAAGAAGGCTGGATCGTAGCTGAGCGTCCCGAACTCCTCGGGCGTCTCCTTGATTTGTCGCAAGTCCATGGCGCGCACGGCGCCATCGGTGATCGGAAGATCGTACGTTTTGCCCGTGCGACCGTCGGTGACGGACAGGGCGTCGGTCTGCGTGGCTGTGGTTCCCTTGCTCATGCCTCGTTCCCCCAGGATGCCGTGCCGCTCCGAGCGGCCAAATCCCCGAATGTCTTTGCTGTGCGACGAGAGAACCGGCCGTGTCGCCGGTGTGAGAAAGCTATCGGAGTCGCACAGCAATGGGATGGGGTTCGCGATCGTTGCGCGCGATCGTTTCGCGATGAAGATTTGCCGCGAACCCTCTTCGATACGCGAGCCGATACGAGTGGCCCGTTTTCTCGCTCAGGTCACGACCAGATCGCGCCCGATGTCCGCGAGGGTGGCGCACCCGCACAACGCCATGGCCGTGTCGAGCTCGTCGCGCAACGCCGTGAGCACGCGCACCACGCCGGCTTCGCCGTCGAGTGTCAGCCCCCACAACACCGGCCGTCCCACGAGCACCGCGCGTGCCCCGAGCGCGATCGCCTTGAGCACGTCGGTGCCCCGCCTAACGCCACCATCCACGAGCACCGGGACGTTGGCACCGGCGCCCTCGGCGACCTCGGCCAGCGCGCGAATCGTCGGGATCGCCGTGTCGAGCTGGCGTCCGCCGTGGTTGGACACGATGAGCGCATCGACGCCGTGGTCGGCGGCGCGCTTCGCGTCGTCGCCCCGCATGACGCCCTTGAGCACGAGCGGCAAGGGACACGACCGACGCAACCACGCGAGGTCCTTCCACGTGACGCTCGCGTCGTGGCGCGCCGCGAAGTACATGGCGAGTGCCGAGTCGCGCTCGGACGAGCCGGTGGTCGCACCCTTCCCCGCCATCATGTTCGCGAACGCGACGCCCGGAGGCGGTTGGAACGTGTTGCGCACGTCGCGTTCGCGTCGGCCGAGCACGGGCGTGTCCACTGTGAGGACGAGCGCGCCGTACCCGCATGCGGCAACGCGCGCCAACATGCCTTCGGTGAGCGCGCGATCCTGATGGACGTAAATCTGGAACCACGGCGCGAGCGCACACGCGGGCCGAATGTCCTCTACCGTCACGCTCGAGAGCGTGCTAACGGTGAGCACCGTCTTGAGCGACGTCGCCGCTCGCGCTGTGGCCATCTCGCCATCGGTGTGCGCCATGCGCTGCAATGCCATGGGCGCAACCAGAATCGGGAACGCGAGGGTCTGGCCGAGCAACGTGGTGGAGAGATCGCGGCGGCTCACGTCGACCAGCACGCGCGGCCGCAACGCGATCGCATCATACGCACGGCGGTTCGCGTCCAACGTGATCTCGTCGTGCGCACCGCCGGCGAAATAATCGAAGACCGCCGGTGGGAGGAGCGGTTTGGCGAGCGCTTCGAGCTCGAGCAGGTTCACGAAGGTCGTCACGAGGTCTCCCGAATGTGTTCGAACACGGCGAATCCCGAATGGAGAGTGTCGGCGTGAGCACCATTGTTGTCAACGGGACGCGCGTACGGGAATTCCTCCCCATGCGCGAATGCATCGACGCCATGGAGCGTGCGCTCCGTGCACTCACTCGTGGACGCGCGGTGGTTCCGCTGCGTCCCGTGGTCCGCATCCCCGGCGAAAACGCGGGCGCGCTGGCGGTGATGCCGGCGTACCTCGATGATCCGCGATCTCTTGGCGTGAAAGCGATCAGTGTATTCCCCGCCAACGAAGGAACGGTGCACGACTCGCATCAGGGCGCAGTGCTGTTCTTTGATCCGGATCGCGGCGCGTTGGTCGCGATCATGGACGCGGGCGCCATCACCGCCGTGCGCACCGCGGCCGTGTCGGGCGTCGCGACGCGCCTGCTCGCCCGGCCGGACGCGGGCGATCTGGCGATCGTGGGCGCCGGCGTGCAGGCGCACAGTCATCTCGAGGCCATGCGCGCGGTGCGTCCGGTGCGACGCGTGCGCGTGTGGAGCCGCACGCCCGCGCGGGCAGGCGAGTTCGCGCGGCAATACAATGGACCCGGGCTCGCGGTGACGGCGGTCGCGACGCCGCGCGAGGCGGTCGAGCGGGCCGACCTCGTGTGCACGGTGACCTCGGCGCGCGAGCCGGTGGTGATGGGCGATTGGCTCGCGCCGGGCACGCATCTCAATGTGGTGGGCGCGAGCATCGCCGCCGCACGCGAGGTCGATACGAACGCCGTGCTGCGCTCGGCGTGCTTCGTGGACCGGCGAGAGTCCGCGCTGCGCGAGGCCGGCGACCTCGTGATTCCGATTCGCGATGGAGCAGTCGATGAATCGCACATCCGTGCTGAGTTAGGCGAGATTCTCGAGGGGACCGAAGGCGGGCGCGCCACCGCCGATGAGATCACGCTCTTCAAGTCGGTGGGCCTCGCGGTGGAGGACCTGGGCGCGGCCGACATCATCTATCGGCGGGCGCGCGCGGACGCGAGTGTCCCGCGGATTGAGCTCGGGCGGTGAAACCAGGGAAGAGGGAAGCGCTCGCTGACGCTCGCTTCCCCCAGCGAGCGTCAGCGAG
>DATEKK010000132.1:0-4144 GCA_035277485.1 Gemmatimonadaceae bacterium | reverse complement strand
GGTGACGGACACCAGCATGATGTTCATGATGCCCACGCCACCCACGAGCAGACTCACGCTCGCGATCGCGGCGAGCAACAGACTGAAGATCTTGGTCGTGTCGCTGAGCGCGCTCAGGAAATCCATCTGACTGTGGATGCGAAAATCGTCCGGGGCGCCGGCGGGCAGACGGTGCGCGCGGCGCAGGATCCGTTGCAGCTCCGCTTCCGCTTGCGGGATCGCGGCCGTGCTTGGCGCCAGGACATCGATGTCGTTCAAGTACGGCGTGTCGAAGACGATGAAACGCCCAGTGTTGAATGGGACCAGCACCTGATCATCCGGGTCGAAGAAGCCGCCGGCCGCCTCGCCCTTCGATGCCAGCACGCCGATCACCGTGAACCCGACGCCGCGAATGCGAACTTCTTTGCCGATGACGTCCGCCGCGGCGGAAAATCCGAGGTCGTGCAGCACCGTCGTGCCGAGCACGGCGACGCGGCGGCGTCCGCGACCGTCGTCGGTCGTGAACATCCGCCCAACGGCGATCTTGTAATTCTGGACCTGGAGAAAGTTGGGCGTCGCGCCGGTAATCTGGACGTAGGTGTTCGCTCCGTGATACTCGACTTGCAGGTCGCGGTGCTGCTGCGGCTGAATGGCGGTGATCAGCCGCGCACGGTCTTCGAGGAACTGGACGTCGTCCATCGTAATGCGATGGATGTCGCTCGTCTCGACGCCACCGCGCACCACGCGGGTGGGATTCACCGAGAGACGCGTGGTGCCGAGCGCCGCAATGCGCGCCTGAATCGCGCGTCGCGCGCCCGTGCCGAGCGCCAACATCGCGATGACGGCCGCCACACCGATGACGATGCCGAGCATCGTGAGCAGCGAGCGGAGCTTGTTTGCCGCCAGCGCGCGCAGCGCGACCGCGACGATTTCTCCAATGATCATAGGGCTGATGATATCACACGGACCGGATGCCCGTGTTGCCAGCATCTCGAGAGGGGTCTAACTTGCCACTGGCACGATCGTCCATTACCTGGCAGTTCCGCGCCGCCCTCCGGCGGCCCGTGAGCGCCGTCATTCCTCGCCCTTGGCCACAGCAGACGACTCGGCAGCGCAGACGCCCGCCGCGCGGAACAAGCGCGCCCGGCACGATTATCATCTCCTGGAGACGTGGGAGGCCGGCATCGTGCTGACGGGTACGGAGATCAAATCGCTGCGCGCAGGGCAGGCGAACATCACGGATGCGTACGCGATCGTGGACCATGGCGAAGTGTTTCTTCTCAACGCACACATCGCGCCCTACGAGCAGGGCAATCAGTTCAACCACGAACCGCGCCGCACGCGCAAGCTGCTGCTGCACCGGCGCGAGATTCGAAAACTGATCGGTGCCGTCGAGCGGCAGGGCCTTACACTCGTGCCCCTCGACGTGCACTTCACGCGCGGTAAGGCGAAGGTGACGCTCGCCCTCGGCAAGGGAAAGAAACTGCACGACAAGCGCGACGATGCGCGGCGCCGCGAAGACGAGCGCGAGATGGCGCGGGCGGCGCGCGTCCGATGATCGGCGTGATGCTCCTGGCATTTCAAGCCGCCGTGGCGCCGGCGATGCGCGGCAGCGATGCACCCGTGCGCGTCCCGTCGAGCGTGGCGCACCGCACGGTGGTGGTCGACGCGGGACATGGTGGACCGGACAACGGTATGTCGGGTCCCATCGGTACCCGATGGAAGGTGTACGAGAAGAACATCACGCTTCAGGTTGCGAAGAAGTTGGCCACGGCGCTGCGCGAGCGCGGGCTCCACGTCGTGATGACGCGCACGACCGACACACTCATTGCACTCTCGGATCGCGGACGCATCGCGAACGAGCATCACGGCGATCTCTTCGTGTCCATTCACGTCAACGCGGCCAACCCCGCGTGGCATGATCCCGGTGCGGCGCGCGGCTTCGAGACGTACTTTCTCGCCGAGGCGAAGACGGAGGACGCCAAGCGCGTGGAAGAGATGGAAAACGCGTCGGTGCGATTCGAGACCGACGTCTCGGCGAAGAAGGGCGATCCCCTGAGCTACATCATGAACGACATGGCGCAGAACGAGCATCTGCGCGAGTCGAGCGAGCTGGCGGACCTCATCCAGCAACATCTCGGTTCGATCGAACCGGGGCCGAGTCGCGGCGTCAAGCAAGCCGGGTTCCGCGTGTTGGTGACCGCGTTCATGCCCGCGGTGCTGGTGGAGATCGGGTTCGGGACCAATCCGGCGGACGCGCGGTTCATCACGAACGCGGCGCGCCAGCGGCAGATCGCATCGACGATCGCGGATGCGACCGTCGAGTATCTGGACCACTACCAGCGCCGGTTAGGCGTGGCCACGCCGTGAGCGGGATGGCGCGGACGTGAGCGTCGCTCGGTCCTCCCATGCACGCGCGCTCGCGGTGAGCGTGGCGGGCGTTTCCTTTCGGAATCCCATCGTTCTCGCGCCCGGCACGGCGGCGTACGGTCGCGAGCTCAACGGCGTGATCGCGCTTGGTGCGTTAGGCGGCATCGGCACCAAGGCGGTGAGTCCCGAGCCGCGCGCCGGCGCGCCGGCGCCGCGCGTGGCCGAGGCGCGCGACGGCGTGATGATCAACGCGGTGGGGCTGGCCAACCCGGGGCTCGAGGAAGTGAAGCGCGTCGAGCTACCGTGGCTCGCCGAGCATGCCGCCGGGGCGCGCGTCATGGTGAACGTGGTTGGCGACATAGTGGAGGATTATGCGACGGTCGTATCGGCGCTCACCGACCAGCCGGGCGTGGACATTTTCGAGCTCAACGTGAGCTGTCCCAACGTGCGGGCGGGCGGCATGGAGTTCGGCGCCGACCCGGCCACGCTGGCCCAAGTGGTGCGCGGTGCGCGCGCGGCAACCAAGCGGCCCATCTTCGTGAAGTTGAGCCCCGCGTCGATCGACATCGCGGCGAGCGCGTGCATTGCGGTGGACGCGGGCGCCGACGGGATCACGCTCGTGAACACCATGCCCGGGCTGGTGGTGGACGTGGAGCGCCGGCGGCCTGCGTTAGGCTTCGGCTCCGGCGGCGTGAGCGGCGCGCCGCTCTTACCGGTGGGCGTGCTCGCGACGTGGAAGGTGCATCGCGCCGTTCGCGTTCCGTTGCTTGGTGTGGGCGGCGTGTCGTCGGCGACGGACGCGCTGCAGTACCTCATTGCCGGTGCGTCGCTGGTGGGGATCGGCACCGCGGCCATGCGCGACCCGCGCGTTCCCGAACGGGTGGTGCACGATCTCGCGCGGTGGTGCGACGCGCACGGGGTACGGTCGTTAGGCGAGCTCATCGGTACCCTCGAGTGGCCGTCGTGAGCCGCGCGCGCGCCATCATCGCACTCGACGTGCCGGGTGCGGCGGACGCCGTGGCGCTCGTCGACCGGCTTGGTGAGGCCTGTGATTTCGTGAAGGTGGGGAGCGAGCTTTTCACCGCGGCAGGGCCCGACGTGATCGCAGCGGTGCGCCGCCGGCGCGGGGCAACGGGCGCCGACCGGGACGTATTCCTCGATCTCAAGCTGCACGACATTCCGAACACCGTCCGTGGGGCGGCGCAACGCGCATCGGCACTCGGCGCGCGATTACTTACGGTGCACGCGTCCGGCGGGCGAGCAATGCTCGAGGCGGCGGTGGAAGGCGCCGGCGCCGACTGCGGCGTGCTGGCGGTCACGGTGCTGACGTCGCTGGACGCCGCGGGCCTCGGCGAGGCATGGGGACGGCAGGTCTCGGACATCGAAGCGGAGGTACTGCGTCTGGCCGACCTCGCGCAGGCCGCGGGCGCACGCGGCGTGGTCTGTAGCGGAATCGAAGCGGCCGCGGTGCGCGCTCGGCATGGCGATGCGCTCGAGATCCTGGTGCCCGGCGTGCGTCTCGCGGGGGGCGGCGCGCACGATCAGAAGCGCGTGGTGACGCCCGGCGGAGCGGCGGCGGCCGGCGCGACGTACGTGGTCGTCGGCCGCACGGTCACACAGGACGCGGACCCTCGCGGCGCACTCGCGCGCGTGCGAGCCGAACTCCTTGCATCACCCTCGTAAGTCGGTTATCCTATAAGACTTGACTGGATTTTCCCGCTTACGAGGTGTGGTTCTGTGAAAGTACGAAGCAGCGTGAAGCCGATTTGCGAGCACTGCAAGGTGGTCAAGCGCA
>DATEKK010000131.1:0-34234 GCA_035277485.1 Gemmatimonadaceae bacterium | reverse complement strand
GGAGGCGCGCCGCCGCCGCCGCCGCGCCGGAACAGCTCGCCTAACCCTTCGCCGCTCGCGATCGCTTTCTTGACGCGATCGATCACCGGCTGCGGCGCCGTCTTGGCCGTCGCCAGCGAATCGAGCACATGGTCGACTTTGCGTGCCATGACGATGC
This sequence comes from Gemmatimonadaceae bacterium, assembly GCA_035277485.1. Lineage (GTDB taxonomy): Bacteria > Gemmatimonadota > Gemmatimonadetes > Gemmatimonadales > Gemmatimonadaceae > JADGGM01. The sequence goes on along the minus strand of DATEKK010000131.1, from coordinate 34,077 downwards.
TGTCGCGCTTCGCGGCGGGCGACAGCGGCTTTCCCTTGGGCTGTTTGCCGCGCATGTCCCACGTCGCATGCTGCAGGCCTTCGCCGCCGGGGCCGCGCATCGATGCGACCGTGTCGCCCTTGGCGTCGGTGACGACGATGTGCACCGTGTCGCCGCGCTTGCCGTTCGTTAGGCGATAGGCGAAGTCGGCGCCGTACGGCGCATTGCGTCCCTGGAACAACTGCTGTCCCGGATTCAAGTCCGGACCCGGCGCTTCGCCGAACTGGTACGCGGTGCCCGGCTTGAAGAAGTACTGCGACTGCGCCAGCACCGTGTCGGTCATCTGCTCGAGTGCGCCGATGTTCACGATCCAGATGCTCCGTCCGTGCGTCGCGGCGATGAGGTCGTGATCGCGCGGCTGGACCTTGAGGTCGTTCACGGGAACCGTCGGCAAGCCGGTCATGAAGCGCTGCCAGTGTGCGCCGCGATCGATCGACACATAGGCGGCGACGTCGGTGCCGACGAACAGCAGATCGCGGTTCTCCGGATCCTCGCGGATCACGTGGAGGAACGCCGGACCGTCTTTCGGCAGGTCGTTGACTAACGAGCGGAAGGTCTTGCCGCCGTCGGTGGTCACGTACAGATACGGTGTGAAGTCGTTGGTGCGGTGCCCGTCGAACGCGACGTAGAAGGTGAGCGTGTCGAAGTGCGACGGCTCGATGCGCACCACGTACGTCTTCGGCGGGACGCCGGGGAAGCGCGTCGTGATGTTCTCCCAGGTGCCGCCATCGTTAGGCGAAAGCCACACGTTGCCGTCGTCGGTGCCGGCGTACAGCAGGCCCGGCTTGATGTACGACTCGGCCAGCGTGGTGATCGTGCCGTACGTCTCGGCGCCGGTGGCGTCGTTGGTGATGCCGCCCGTCGTCTTGACGCTGATGCGGATCTTGGCCGTGTCCTTCGTCGAGAGGTCGGGCGAGATCGGATAGATGTGATCGCCGCGGTCCGTCGACTTGAGCACGCGGTTGCCGCCGATGTACAGCGTGCTCGCCGAGTGCGGCGAGATGAAGTAGGGTGTATCCCAGTTGTATCGGATATCGAGATCGATCGAATCGGCCTTTTCCTTGGAACGAAACTCGGCGATGCGCTTCTTCATCGCTGCCGTCTCCGGCTGCGTGCTGTCGCCGCGCACGGCGAGGATCGAGTCTTCCCACGCGAGGTGCGACTCGCGCCACGTCGGCTTGTCGAGGAACGTGCGCTCGCCGGTGCTGTAGTCCACGCGGCCGATGGCACCGCCCTGCGATTCGGCGTAGATGATGTTCGGGTTCGTCGGATCCTGCGCCGTGTAGAATCCGTCGCCGCCGCCGACGGTGAACCAGTCGCGGTTCATGATCGAGCCTTCTTTCTTGGTGCTCGGTCCGCACCAGCTGCCGTTGTCCTGCAGGCCGCCGCACACGCGATACGGCACCGCAAAATCGTAGCTCACTTCATAGAACTGGCCGATCGGGAACGTGTTGAGGAACACGAAATTCCCGCCGCGGTCCCACGTTTGCGACACGCCGCCATCATCGCCGACGACGAAGTGCTGGCCGTCGTTCGGATCGATCCACATCGCGTGGTGATCGACGTGAATGCCGACGGTCGCGTTGCGCACGGTCTTGCCGCCGTCGTCGGAGAAGTTGACGGGCGTCGACGACCAGTAGACACGATCGGGGTTCTCCGGATCGACACGCACCTGCGAGTAATAGAAGGGGCGGACGTCCTTGTCGTTCATCCAGTGCCAGGATTCGCCGCCATCCTCGGAGCGATAGAGCCCGCTCAACAGCCGCGTGTGCTGCGCTGCGTTAGGACTCGTGTCGCTCGCCGGCACCGGGAACGGCGCCTTGCCGCCGCGGATCGAATCCGCCTCGACGACCGCATAGACGATTTTCGGATTCGTGCGCGCGATCGCGATGTTGATGCGGCCGAGCATCGTGGTGGGCCATCCGTTGCCTTCGATCTTTTTCCAGGTGGCGCCGGCGTCGGTGGACTTCCAGAGCGCGCTGCCGGGGCCGCCGCTCGTGTAGTACCAGGGGCCGCGCACGCGCTCGTAGCTCGATGCGTAGAGCGTGTTCGGGTCCTTGGGATCCATGGCGACGTCGATGAATCCGGCTTTGTCGCTCACGAACTTGATGAGCTTCCACGTCTGGCCGCCGTCGGTGGTCTTGTAGAGGCCGCGGTCCTTGTTGGGTCCCCACGCGTGGCCTAACGCAGCGACGTAGACGATGTTCGGATCAGTCGGGTGAACGACGATGCGTCCGATCTGTTGCGTGTTCTCGAGCCCCATCAACTTCCACGTCATCCCGCCATCGGTGCTCTTGTAGATGCCGCCGCCGGGCAAGATCGAGTTGCGCGTGTTCTGCTCGCCGGTACCGGCCCACACGATGTTGGTATCCGATGGCGCGATCGCGAGCGCGCCCATCGAGACGACTTTCTCGTGCTCGAAGATCGGGCGGAACGTGATGCCGGCGTTCGTGGTCTTCCAGATTCCGCCGCCCGCGGCCGCGACGTAAAACGTCTTGGACGGGCTCGGAATGCCGGCGATGTCGGCGATGCGGCCGCCCATGTTGGCGGGGCCGATCGACCGCCAGCGGAATCCCGCGATGGTGGCGGAGTCGAGTTGCGCGCTGTGCGCGGCTTGCGCGGCGGCCGCGGGCGCGATCAGCAGCGCAGAGGCTGCGAGGCGAAAGAGAGAGCGCATACGGCGAGGGAATGGGGAATGGGGAAGTGGGGAATGGATGACGGCGAAGCGCCGGTCGTGCAGCGTTACGTTAGGCATGGATCACCGAGTGGTCGCGCTGTCGATGAACTTCGTGAGATCCTGGCGGAGTCGCGCCATACTCGGCGAGTCGATGTAGACCATGTGGCCGGCGCCGAAATGATCGGTGGTGATGTCGGCGCGCGCCTTGTCGCTCACGGCGAGGTGGTCGAGCGTGTATTCCACGGCGTAGTACGGCGTCGCGGTGTCGTAGTAGCCCATCGCGACGAACAACTTCATGTACGGATTCTTGGCGAATGCGCGCTCGAGGTAGGGCGTGACGTCGAGGAAGCCCTCGCGCTGCGGGTAGCGCCAGCGGCCGATGCCGCCGCCCAGAATCCAGTACATCTGGTCGTCGTTGAAGCCGAGGTCGCGGCGGATGTAGTCGTTGAGCACCGGCGTAAACGTGTTCTCGATGTCGGCGTCGCTCGGGTCGAACGCGCCGCGCTCCGAGCCGGGGTCGGTGCCGTACGCGGTGAAGCGACCGTCCAGGCGTCCAACGGTTTCGTGCTGATCGCGCAGCAGCTCCTGGTCGAAGCGGTCGAGCGGGATGCGCAGATCGTTGTGATCGATGAAGGCGGGCGAGAGGCCGGTGAAGCGGGACAACGTGTCGATCACCGCCTTCCGTTGGGCGGCCGTCAGGCCGGCGCCGCGCTCGAGCGCGAGCGTGTAGCCGGTGCCCGCGAACTGCTCCGCCTGCGCCGTGACCTGTTCGACGGTTTGCTGTTGGAGGTCGGGCGGCAGCTTCTTGTGGTACCACGCAATGGCGGTGTACGACGGAAGGAATCCGACGAAGCCGAGGTCGTTGCCCTTCTGATCGGACAGGGTCTCGAAGTTGAGCACCGTGGAGATGAGCACGATGCCGTTGAGCGCGATGCCGCGATCGGCGAGCACGCCAGAGAGGCCGGCGGCGCGTGTGGTGCCGTAGCTCTCGCCCGCCAAGAACTTGGGCGACAGCCAGCGCTCGTTGCGCGTGAGATAGAGGCGAATGAACTCTGCCACCGAGCGCAGGTCTTCGGTGACGCCCCAGAAGTTAGGCCCGAGCGACGGCTTCGAGGGACGGCTGTATCCCGTTCCGACCGGGTCGAGGAAGACGAGATCGCTCTGGTCGAGCAGCGTGTACGGATTGTCCTCGAGCGTGGGCGGCGGTGCCGGTGGCGAACCGTCGGCATTCAACTTCACGCGGCGCGGGCCAAAGGCTCCGAGGTGCAGCCACACCGTGGATGAACCCGGGCCGCCGTTGAACACGAACGTGATTGGGCGCTTCGCGGGATCGGTCGTTCCATCCTTGGTATAGGCGACATAGAAGATGTAGCCCTCGGCGACACCGGTGGTGTCGTTGCGGATGGGCAGCATGCCGGTGGTCGCGGTGTAGGCGATCGACGCGCCTCTCAGCTGCATCGTGTGGTGCGTGACGACGGGGGGCCGTGTGGCGATCTCGGAAATGCGGATCGAGTCGTCACCGGCGCGGGCGGAGTCGTGTGAGGGTCGTCCCGACGCGGGCGCGGCGGCGTGGGTCGAATCCGGCGCGCGTGCGCCGCGGCGCCCTTGCTGCGCGGTTGCGTTAGGCGCGAGGAGCGCGGTGAACGAGAGTGCGGCGATCGCCAGCGGCGCGATCGATCGGCCGACGCCAACGCGGCGTCCGTGGGTCCACGTCGAGTCCAGCGTACCGGGCATTGGGTGCGCTCCGCGCGTATCGAAAGCATCTGTCGGCTTTCTCGAGTGAAAGCGGACAGGACGGGCACAATCGGTGTCAACCGCGTTACGCGGTGGGTTAACGGAACGCTGACAAAGGTGGATGTGTGTCGGGCCCGCCCACGATCAGTGCGTGAAGTACCACGCAGCGAAAATGGCGAAGGCGATGGCGGCGATGGTCAGCGTTGGCAGCCAGACGCGAGGCCGGAAAGAGAACGTCGGGAACGGGCGGCGTCGAGGGGCCATTGGCCGTTCACTTCGCGTGAACTTGGCAGGGGCCGGGTCGAAGATGCGTTCGATGGATTGTGACGCCGGTTCGGGAGGCGACGGTATGGAGACGGCGGCAGGGGTTGGCGCCGCAGACGCCGGCTGCGGAGCATCTATCGGTTGAGCGTCGGTTCCCGGAAGAGGCCGCGCAGGATCGAACGGCTTGGCTCTTGCCGATTGCGGCCGGCCCGGGACTGCGGGTCGACTTGGGGGCGTGCGTCGCATCCGGCGGGCATCGAACAGCGGCAGGGGTGCGTTGGGCAGTTCCGGCAGCAAAACATCGGTCATCGTATGATATGATGACCATGCAATTGCTGTCCGAGGACGCTCACCCTCGACATAGGCCTCGGCTGAGAGCTGCTCGTAAAAGGGAACCGGGTACGGCTGCGTGTGGTCAATCAGCCGGACGAACGCCGCGCTGGCGCGGACGATCAGCGCGTCCCGCACCAGGGCGACGGTCCACGCTTCCGGAAAAAGCGCCGCATGCATGCTCAGGTCCGAAGACGAGAGCTTGAGGCCAACCGCCGCGCCGGCTCGATACCAGCCGATCGCTCGCACGCCGCTGCTGTGCAGGCGCTCGATCACCACGGCAAGCGTCGAGCGGAGATCGGCGTCCGGCTGCGCATCATCGAGAGTGCCCCGCTCTGCGCCTTCGACGAGTACGTAGTTCATGTGCAGGCGCGGGCATCGGTAGACCTCGCCATAGAGCACACCGAATGCGAACGCCCGCGATGCCGCAGCGTGCGCTTCGATGTCAGCCAGCGCCTGCTGATGCACCACCAGCGGTTCGACCGCCGACATGGCGCCGAGTGGAACGGGGAGACGCGGGATAATGGCGTCGACCGGTTCCCATCGGACGGCGCGCTCGAGCGCAAGGGTTCGCAGCTCCGGCGCTCGCGGCGATTCCGGAGCAGACCACTCGTGGTCTTCCGGTGACGAAGGAGAAGTTGAAGACACGTGCAGTATCAGATCGGATGGCGCGCCGGGCGCGCGCTGTGCAGCTTTCGCCTCATTCGCGCCCAAACGCTAGCTATGACACTGTCAGAATGTGCGCAAGCTCCATCACGTATGCGCGTCCCGCCCCGCATGACCTACGAATGAGAACCATGAATCGTGCCACGCGTCGCTGGCCCGCGGCGTCGGCGATGCTGTTGCGCGGCGCGACGGTCGCGTGCGTGCTCAGTGTCGTACTGCCAACGGCGGCATCGGCGCAGATCATCCAACAACTGCTCGGCAAGAAGCCGGCAGCGGCCGACACCGGCAAGCAAGTCTCGGTCACGGCGCCGGATTCCCCGCGCGCGTCGTTGTCCGCGTTCCTCGAATACGCGCAGGCGGGCGATTTCGCGCGCGCGTCGCAATACCTCGATGTGCCCGAGGCGGAGCGCGGGCGTGCGAAGCAGCTGGCGCACGAGTTCTCCATTGTGCTCGACCGGTACGTCTACATCGATCTCGACGAGATTTCGGGCGCGCCCCTCGGCGATACGACGACGGGGATGCCGGTGGGTATGCAGCAGATCGGGACGATTCCGAGTCCCGGCGGCCGAACCAATCCGGTGCGGCTGGTCCGGCAGTCGCGGCCCGGCGGCGAAGCGCGATGGGTGTTCTCGCGCAGCACGGTGGCGAACATCCCGAAGTGGTACCAGCAGCTGCCGGACCGATGGACGCTCGACCACCTGCCATCGTGGCTGCTCGGCACCGGTCCGTTAGGCATCCTATGGTGGCAGTGGCTGGCGCTGATTCTCGTGGCCGTGGTGTCGTACTTCATCGGGATGCTGTTGGGCCGGTTGGCGCGCGGCGCGTTAGGCCTGGTGGCGAAGCGCACCAAGACGCATTGGGACGACAGCATCAGCACCGCGCTCCGCGGGCCGTTCCGGCTGGCGGCGATGTTGGTGGTGGTGCTGTTCCTGCTGCCGTGGCTGTCGCTCAACGCCAACGTCTCGCGGCACGTCAACACGCTGATCGACGCCGGCTTCACGATCGCGCTGTTCTGGGCGCTGTGGCGGCTGATCGAGGTGTGGCGCCAGGTGATGTCGGTATCGGGCTGGGCGATGCACGGCACGTCGCGCGGTCTGCTGACGCTGGTGTCACGCCTGGCGAAGATGGTCATCGGCATCTTCGGCTTCGTATCGCTGCTCGCGACGCTCGGCTATCCGGTAGCGGCGATCATCGGCGGCCTTGGTATCGGCGGCCTGGCGGTTGCGCTCGCGGCGCAGAAGACGCTCGAGAATCTGTTCGGCGCGTTCGCGATCGGCGGCGACCGGTTGTTCCGCGAAGGAGACCAGGTGACGATCGACACGGTGACGGGCACAGTGGAGAGCATCGGCCTCCGGTCGATCCGCATTCGCACGGCCGAGCGCAGCGTGGTCTCGATGCCTAACGGGAAGGTGGCGGACTCCAAGATCGAGACGTTCGCGCCGCGGGACCGCATCCGCTTCGCGTGCGTGCTGGCCCTGGTCTACGATACGACGGCAAGCCAGTTGCGAGCGGTGATCACGGAGGTCGACAATCTGCTCAAGACGGAGGAACGCGTGGCGCCCGAAACGGTCACGGTGTTTTTCCTCCAGTTCAATACGTCGTCGCTCGATATTCAGGTGGCGGCGCAGATTCTCACGACGGATGGCAACGAGTTCAATCGCATCCGGCAAGACTTGTTACTCAAGATCATGGACGTTGTCGAGCGGTCGGGCACGTCCTTCGCGTTCCCAACGCAAACCGTGCAACTGGAACCGCCCCCCGCCGGCCCGAGCCCTGGTGCGGCCCCGACCGGCGAGGCCGCATCGCCCAAGCCCACGTCGTGAGCGGACGGCTGCTCATCGTGTCGAACCGCTTGCCCGTGACGGTGAGCGGGTCGGAGAAAGGCGGACGCCCGCAAGTGAAGGCCAGCGTGGGCGGATTGGCGACGGGACTCCGCACGCCGCACGAGCAGTCGAAGGGATTGTGGTTAGGCTGGCCGGGCGACATGAGCTCGCTGGATGAGGCGGGTCGAGCCGAAGTGCAGCGCCAACTCGAGTCGCGCCGCCTCGTGGGTGTGGAGCTCTCGCCGGAAGAAGTATCGGTCTTCTATGACCGGATTGCCAACAGCGTGCTGTGGCCAGTGTGTCACGACCGGCTGGATCAGTTGCCGTTGCGCGTCGAAGGATGGGACGTGTACGAGCGGGTGAACGCGCGATTCGCGGACTGCGTGGCGGCGGTGTGGAAGCCGGGCGACCGGATCTGGGTGCACGATTATCATCTGCTGCGTGTGCCGGCGCTCGTTCGCGAGCGGATTCCCGACGCGCGCATCGGCTTCTTTCTGCACATTCCTTTCCCGACGCCCGAGATCTTTTTCGCGCTCGCGCGGCGGCGGTGGCTCGTGACCGGTATGTTAGGCGCGGACCTGATTGGATTCCACACGCGCCGGCATCGCGGGCACTTCGCGGCGGCGGTGCACCGCTTGTTAGGCGCGGACGCGCACGGGAACGAGTTCGACTATCGAGGGCGCCGCGTGCGCGTGGGCGTGTTTCCGATGAGCATCGATGCGCGCGACTTCGCGCGGCGCGCGGAGTCGGAGTCGGTGCGCACCGAAGCGGCGCGCATCCGACGCAACGACACGGGGCCGTTGTTGGTCGGCATCGACCGGCTGGATTACAGCAAAGGCATCCCGCGACGCTTGCTCGCCGTGGAGCAGTTGTTAGTCAAGCACCCCGAGTGGCGCGAGCGCATCCGGTTTCTGCAGATCGCGGTGCCGTCTCGCGAGGGCGTGCGCGCGTATCGACAAGTGCGCGAAGAGGTGGAAACGCTCGTTGGGCGGATCAACGGCATGTACGCGGTGCCGACGTGGGCGCCAATCCACTATGTGCACCGCGGCGTGCCGAGGTCGCTCCTGGTGGGCTTATATCGCGCTGCCGACGTGATGGTGGTCACACCGGTGCGTGATGGCATGAATCTCGTGGCGAAGGAATTCGTGGCCACGCGGACGGACGACGACGGAGTCCTGGTGCTCAGCGAGTTCGCCGGGGCGGCGGAAGAGCTGAGTGAAGCGCTGATCGTGAATCCGTACGACGTGGACGAGACCGCCGAAGCCCTGCACACGGCCCTGGTGATGGCGCCGAACGAGCGCGCGCAACGGATGCGTGCGCTGCGCGAGCGTGTGACGACGCATGACGTGGCACGCTGGGCAACAGAGTTTCTGGATGCCCTCGGAGCATGACGGGCGGACGGTCGCGGGCACGACGCGTGCAACTACAGGTAGCGACATGGTGTAACAGCACGGAACGACCGCGCGCTGCCGATCGTTTATCCAATGACGGGGTACAACGACGCGAGGGAGGAGGAAGCGGGAAGGGTGTGTGGATCTCGATCTACGTTGACCGGGAAACGGGTCCCGGTACGCGGGTCTTGACGGAACCTTGCTTCCAGGAGGGCGCATGCCACGCTTTGAGTTTTCGCTCAGCGGTCCCGACGAAACGCTGCGCCTGGCCGGCGCAGTCACGAGCCCGACGTTTGCGCAAGCGATGGAAGCCATAGCCGAGCAGGCACGCGTGGGCCGTGGTGATATGCTGGAGATCGGTGTGAGTGGCTTTCCGCCGGCGCATTTCGAGGCGTTCGTGGAGGGGTTGAACGATCAGGTGAGCTGGCAGCAGTCGGGGAAGAAGGCCGCCTGAGCGCGACGCAGGACAAGGGCAAGGGAAGGCACTTGGCGAAGCGCGCCGACTGCCTTCCCTTTTTGTATGCGGCCCAATGTCCGAAAACGTCGGTACTATGTCATTGCGGCCATCGGGGTGTTTGCCGCAGATTCGGCGCATCGAACCAGCCGGGGAACCCCGAACGTGAAGACACACACCGCGCGATATCGCCGCACCGCGGCGCGGCGCATTGGATTCCTGGGCTTCGACGGCGTCCAGGCGCTCGACCTCGTTGGGCCATCGGACGCGTTTGCATCGGATGCGTTCGCGACGATCGATCGCGGCGACCACGACTCGAGGCCGTGGGTTCCATACGACGTCGTGGTGATCGGGTTGCACGGACGGCGATTCACGACTAGTTCGGGGCTCGTGATGCGTGCCGACGTCGTAGTCCCATCCATTGTGAGTTTGGACACGTTGATCATTCCCGGCGGTGCGGGCCTTCGGCGGCCCGGCCTGTCGGAGCGCGCGGCGCAGTGGATCGTGCGCATGGCGCCGCGCGTGCGACGCGTGGCGAGTGTGTGCACGGGACTGTACGGCCTGGCGGCCACGGGACTCGTCGATGGGCGACGTGTAGCCACCCATTGGAGCGCGGTGCACGACATCGCCCAACGCTATCCGAAGCTTCGTGTCGATCCGGACGTGCTCTACATCAAAGACGGCCGGTTCTACACGTCGGCTGGTATCACGGCGGGCATCGACCTCGCGCTCGCGATGATCGAAGAGGACCACGGACCTCGCGTTGCGCTCGCGGTGGCGCGCGAGCTCGTGGTGTACCTCAAGCGTCCGGGCGGCCAGCAGCAATTTTCGGAGCCGTTGCAATTCCAACTGAGTACGGCCGACCGGTTCGGCGACCTCGCCGCATGGATTCACGCGCATCTGCGGTCGCGGTTGACGGTGGACGTCCTCGCCGCCCGCGCCTACCTGAGCGTTAGGCAGTTCGCGCGCGCGTTCAAGCGCGAGTTCGGAGTCACGCCGGCCGGGTTCGTCGAAGAGGCGCGTCTGGCCGAGGCTGGGCGGCGGTTCACGTCGGTGACGCGGCGGGTGAGCGTCGATTCCGTGGCCCGGTCGGTCGGCTACGCCAGCGACGATGTGTTCCGCCGCGCGTTCGAGCGGCGGTACGGTGTGTCTCCCTCACAATATCGGAGCCGGTTCGGCACCGCCCCCGGCGCCGAGCACCCGGCGAGGACCAGCCTATGATGATGCGTCTCCGAATCGTCTGCATCGCGTTAGGCGTCTTGACGTCGGCGCGCCCGGCACCGGCCCAACAGCCGGCGCATGCGGCCGTCGAGTGGCCGGTGTACGCGCACGACGCCGGCGGCTCGCGATTTTCGCCGGCAACGCAGATCACCCGGGCCAATGTGGGACGGCTCGTGCCCGTCTGGACGTACCGCACGGGCGATTTTTCGTTAGGCGATGGCATGACGCGCGATGAGACGACGCCGTTGTTCGTGGACGGCCTGCTCTACGTGTCGACGCCGTTCGGCGGCGTGCGCGCGCTCGACCCGGAGACCGGCAGCGAGCGGTGGTCGTTCGACTCGGAGCTCGATCCCTCCGGCGACTACGGCGATTTCACTAATCGCGGCGTGTCCACCTGGGTGGATCCCGAGCGGCCGGCGACTGCGGCCTGCCATCGGCGCATCTACGTGGCATCGGTGGACACGCGACTCATCGCGCTGGACGCGCGAACCGGTCGCCCGTGCGCCGACTTCGGCGACCACGGCGTCGTTCGGTTAGGCGATGTGCGCAATCCGGCCCAGTACACGGGCGAGTACGAGATCACATCGCCGCCGGCGGTCGTGCGCGGCCTGCTGATCGTCGGCTCGACCGTGGCCGACAACGTCCGCGCGCAGGCGCCGAGCGGCGTCGTGCGCGCGTTCGATGCACGAACGGGCGCGCTGCGCTGGGCATGGGACCCCGTACCTCGCACGCCGAGGGATTCCGGATATGGAACGTGGCGCGGGACGGGCGCGCACGAGACCGGAGCTGCCAATGCCTGGTCGATCATCAGCGTCGATTCGGCGCGAGACCTCGTCTTCGTACCAACCGGGAGCGCGAGTCCCGATTTCTTCGGCGGCGACAGGCTTGGCGCGAATCTCTACGCCAACTCGGTCGTGGCGCTGCGAGCATCGACGGGCGCCATGGTATGGCACTTCCAGGCGGTACATCACGACCTCTGGGACTACGACGTCCCGGCCGAGCCCGTGCTCTTCACGTGGCATCACGATGGCAACGAGGTGCCGGCAGTCGCAGCAACGACGAAGATGGGGCATGTCTTTCTGCTCGATCGCGAGACTGGCCGTCCGCTCTTTCCCGTCGTCGAACGGCCGGTGCCCGCGAGTGACGTGCCCGGCGACACGGCGTGGCCCACGCAGCCGTTCCCGACCCTGCCGGCTCCGTTAGTCCCGGAGCGGTTCGAGGCCGGCGACGTGTTCGGTGCGTCGCCTAACGACAAAGTCTGGTGCCAGCAGCAGCTCGCGGGCGTGCGCAACGACGGGATATTTACGCCGCCCTCCGTGCGCGGCACCGTGATCTATCCGGGCAACATCGGCGGCTCGAATTGGAGCGGTCTCGCCCTCGACCCGGCCCGGCATCTGGCGATCTTTCCATTGAATCGCGTGATCACGGTCGTTCAGCTGATTCCGCGTGCCGAAGCGCATTCGCGCGCGATGTCGGGCACGCGGTTCGATCAGTTCTCGCCGCAGCGCGGGACACCGTACGCGATGCGTCGCACGTTTCTCATCGCCGCGGACGGCGCCCCGTGCTCGCCGCCGCCCTGGGGCACGCTCACAGCCGTCGATCTCGAGAGCGGCCGCGTGAAGTGGGAGCGGCCGTTCGGCAGCGTCGCCGGGCTGGCGGGTGCGTCCGACAGCGCGCGCTGGGGTTCGCCTAACTTGGGCGGCGCGATGATCACCGCGGGCGGCATCGTGTTCGCCGCCGGCGCGCTCGACCAACGCCTGCATGCCTACAACGTCGAAACCGGTGCGGAATTGTGGTCGGCCGCGTTGCCCGCGGGTGTGCACGCATCGCCGATGACGTACGTGACCGCCAGCGGCCGCCAGTTCGTGGTCGTCGCGGCCGGCGGACACCGGGAGCTGTACGCCGCATCGGGCGGCCGCGACAAACCAGGCGACTATGTCGTGGCGTTCGCTCTGCCCTCGCCCGACGCGGTGGCTCCGCACAGGTCGACGATCGCGCCGGGGCGCTACGATGGGCACATGGTACTCGACCGATCGCGCTACGACGCGCAGTGGACCATCGCACGCGACGGGCACGGAGTCACGCTGTCGTTCACGCTCCCCGGCATCGGCGCCGAAGGACATGGCACCGGACAGATCGTTGGTGACAGCCTCTCCATCTCGGCTACATGGTCGCTGCCCGCCAAACATTGCTCGGGAGCCCTCACGCTCGGCGGTAGCGCGGCGGACGAGAGTACCGCCATCATCGGCGAGCTCGAGTATGTGGACGGATGTTCTGATGGGCGCACGAAGCCGGGAACATTCGCGATGTGGCGCGCGGGGCACCGCGTGTCGCGACTGAGCGCATCAGGGAATTGAAGTAGCCCTTACGAACTTCACGCAGGCTTGCACGGCGAAGACTGTCGTTTCCCGCTCAATTGTGCGCTGCAGGACTCCTTCTTGCGGCGGAACGACAAGAGCGTTGGGCGGGAGGTCAATGCCGAATCGGGATGTCATAGTCATCGGTGGCAGTCTGGGTGGTCCGCGCGCGGTTCGCGAGTTGTTGTGCGGACTCGCGCCGGACATCCAGGCTGCCATATTCGTCGTGCTGCACACGCATCCCGATTCCCCGCGGCTGCTCGCGCGTATGTTCGCCGATGTAACCACGCTGCGCGTCGAGTATGCGCATGACGGCGATCCGGTCGATCACGGCCGCGTGTACGTCGCGCCGCCCGATCACCACATGGTGCTCGAGACGGGACGGGTGGGCCTCAATCGCAACGCGCGCGAGAATCGGAGCCGCCCGGCGATCGACCCGCTGTTTCAGAGCGCGTCGCGAGCGTATGGCGCGCGCGTCGTTGGGGTGCTGGTGACCGGCATGTTGGACGACGGTGTCCAGGGATTGTGGTTCGTTAGGCGTCGCGGCGGCGTGACCGTCGTCCAGGATCCCGAGGATGCGGAAGCGGCCGACATGCCGTCGGCCGCGATCGCAGAAGGCGTGGCCGACTACGTGGCGCCCCTGCGCCAGATGCCGGCGCTCGTCAACCGGCTGATTCGAGAACCGGTGCCGACCTCCGAGGTGGGTCAAGGAGGAGCTGAGGTGCAAGACAGTGAGAGCATGAACATCGGCGATTTGCATCCGCCGGCCATGAAGACGCCGCCCGGCCCGCTGACGTGCCCCGAGTGCAACGGAGCGTTGTGGATCAGTGGCAACTCGAAGCTGCTCCGCTACCGGTGCCACGTTGGGCATCAATTCAGCGAGCACACGTTGGAAGCGGCGAAACGGGACGAGCTCGAGAGCGCGCTCTGGACGGCGCTGCGCGTGCTCAAGGAAAACAGCGCCATGTACGGTTCGATGATCGACCGGGCGCGGAGCACCGGCCGGGACGCGGATGCCGAACGATTCGAGCTCGCGCGGGCCGAGATGCAGCGACGGATCGACATCGTCCGCGACGCGTTAGGCGAAGACGGCCGCGCCGCCTGAGAGCACGTCGCGTGCGGGCGGCAATGCGCGCGGCGAGCGCCGCGGTGCGCGACCTCAAGAACGCGGGCGCACGATGGGTGGATGAACAAGTCGTGGTGGACGGGAACATGGTGTCGAGCCGCAGGCCCGACGACATTCCCGCGTTCAACGACGCGATGATCACACTCTTCAGCTCGGCGATGCGCCACGCCGCGCACAGCGAGTAACTCTCAGCGATTGCGCCGGTCGTCGGGATCGCCGGCCGTCCAATCGTCCGGCGATTCCTCGTCTGGACGATGCGGCCGATACATGATCACGTGCGCGCGCTCGAGCGTGATGAGACCGCCGCCGATCATCTCGTCGAGCTCCGGTAAAATCGCTTCGATGCGTTCGCGCGTCTCGACGCACTCGATGATGATGGGCAGGTCGGTCGACAACAGCTCGATGCGGTCGGAGTGCACGCGGCTGCTGGCTCCGAACCCCATTGTCGCGCGAAAGACCGTCGCGCCGGCATAATGCCGCTTGCGCAGTGCGGCCACGATGGCTTCGTAGAGCGGCTTGCCGTGAAACTTGTCACGTTCGCCGACATAGATGCGCATGAGCGTGTGCTCGCCCGTGAATCCGTGCACTCGGCCTCCGTTAGGCGCGCTCGCCGAGCGTGAGCACGTGGCGTGCGGCGGCGAAGCCGGCGACCGTGCCGAGCAGCGACAACACCACGCTGAGCACGATGTAGAGTCCGGCGCGACCGTACTGGCCGGAATCGAGCAGCGCGACGGACTCGTAGCTGAACGTCGAGAAGGTGGTGTAGCCGGCGCAGAATCCTGTCGTGAGCAGCGCCCGGAACTCCGGAGTCAACGTCGACGTCGCGAGCGCGTACCGCATGAGGAACCCGAACAGAAAGCAGCCGGTGACGTTGACGACCAGCGTGCCGATCGGGAACGGCGCGCCGCTCCATCGTTGGACGAGGGCGCCGAGTGCGAAGCGCGACACGCTTCCGGCGGCGCCGCCCAAGGCGACGTACCAGATCATGACTCGCCTCCCGCGCGTGTTACGGCAAGGCGCTGATGCATCGACGCGAGCAGCGAGTGGAGCGCGTCAAGCTGGGGCTCGATCACGTCCTTCACGCGCGGCTCGACGGTGCCGTAGCCGCGGAGCTGAGCCGACGTGCTGTCCTCGAGGCGGACCATCTCCGCCACCAGGATGGCGCGGATGCTCCGCGCGACCGAGCGCGTTTGTCCGCGCAGCTGCAGCTCCGTTGCGAGACGCGTCGTTTGCGCGCGGAGCTCCGTTAGGACAGGGCGGATCGCGCCGACGAATCCGGGCGGCAAATCCGACTCGTATCGGGTGAGGCCGGCGGGCTCGACATGGCCAGTGCGTGCGACCAGGTCCTCAATGGCATCGAGCGAGTCTTCGAGGCCAGCGAGCAGTACCTCGAAATGCCGGCGCTGATGTTCGTTGAGCAGTGGATGGTTTTCGGGCAACAAAAAGACTCCTGCGTAGGCGGACCGTAGGAGTCATCAGCCGGAAGACCCGGCACTTGGCGGCGAACTCCATCGCCGATCATCGATTGTGTGTTCCCGAGCATCATACCGCCGTCGCGCGCGGGCGTCAACGGCTGACGCGCTGCCGACCATCGCGCGATGCGCGCGTTGGTTCAGGGATGCTTCGGCTCTGCGACCCGGAGCTGCACCGAGTCCTCGCGCGAGGCCAGCTCGCGCATGATCAAGCCGTAGATCCAGTTGCTAACGGTACGATTTTCGGCGCTCGACACGCGCTCGATGCGGAGTTTTTCCGCAGGAGTTACGCGGACCTGAACGACTTTCTTTTTCGGGTTTCGTGTCTTGGCCACCGTGTGTACACCTGCCGCCTAAGGGGGATCGTGGCAGGCGAACATACGGAGCCGGTTCGTCTCCTGCAGTCATACAACGTCATATATCGTCATACATTCCCGACCGGACGCGGCGCGTACGAGGCTGAGCGGGATGCGGCGACTGAGCGGGCTGGCGGCAGAGCGCGCGCGAGCATGCGGCCAGCAACTCATCCGCGCTGAGACGGGCGAGATCGAACGTGGACGAGGCGCCAAGCAGCGTGCGAACCTGGCGGCCGAGGACGCGCGGATGCACGTCGAGCCGGGCGGCGATCTGGCCTAACGAACGATGCTCGTGCTGGAGCAGCCGGAACGCGGCGAGCGTGCGCGCGATGATCAGGAGCTCGCGGCACGATGCAAATCCCGCGCGTCGCGTGACGCGCTCCAGGTGGCGTCGCGTGACGGCCGATGCGAGCGCGATGTCCTCGACCGACTGAAATCGCCGCGGCGATGCGAAGAGCGTGTGAATGGCGCGCACGACCGATGTCGGCAGTGCGGCGAGCTGCGATTCGACGGACGCGAGGAAGCGTTGGGCGAGCGCGTCCATCGTCATGCGGACGGCGAGCGCACGCGTGGCGCCCGGCTGATCTTCGACGCCGGCTAACAGCAGTCGTCGCGTGCCGCCCGGCAAGAGGTGGGCGGCGAGGGCGATGCTCGTCGTCGTGAGGGGCGTATAGAGGAGGACCGGCACCGCGGCATAGCGGGCGAGCAGCGCGGTGAGGGTGCGCGTGCGATGCTCGAGGCGGCGGTCGCCGGGATCGAGGACGACGAGATCGACGTCGCCGCGTTGGAGTGCGGGGGCCAGGCCGTCGTCGTCTTCGACGCTGGTGGCGGCGATGATGGTTTCGTGGGCGCCGAGTGCGGTGCGCAATCGGCCGAGGAGGAGGTCGGGGAGGAGGGCGAGGACGATCACGGGCTCGGATGTCTCATCCGTGCACTAACAAGTCGCGCTCGTGCGCAAATGACATCCGGTGTGAGCGCGAATGTGGCCGCGTCGCTTCACGACGACGCGCCGCGATTGGAGACCGGCCGGTGGAGCGACGCAGCTCACACCGGGAGGTTCCATGCTTCGTCGTCACACACTCATCCTTTTGGCTGTCGCGGCAGCGGTTGCCGCGTGCACGTCACCGACGGCGCCGCGGCCGACGTCGCACGACGAACAGATCACGATTGGGCCGCATCCGGACGTGGCCGTGGTTGGGCCCGCGATAGCGGGCCGGTAAGGCGAGTGGGCGTGTGCGCGGCGCATCGTTAGTCGTCGACGTTGGCGTCGGCGTTGCGCATCACGCTCTCGCGCATGCGTGCGAGTGCACCGGCGATACCTGCCGTCACGGGCGTTGGGTCTCGCGCCGGCGGGGCATCGGGTGGTGCGGTTTCGCCATCGAGGGCACGCAGCGCGGCGGCCGCTTCGCGTGCGAGCGGAGCGAGTCCGGCGCGCGTGGCAATGCCCAGTGCGCGCCGATATTCGTCGCGTGCGGCGGGTGTGTCACCAAAGGCGTGCGCGCCCCCGCCGGAGTAATAGTGGAAGTAGCCGGCGAGCCGCGGCGGAAGGCGCTCGGCGACGAGCGCGCGGCGGTACTGCTCGAACGCGGGGCGCACGCGATCGCCCGCGGCGAGCTCCATGAGATTGATGAGCGATGTCCAACGGACGTACGAGTCCTGCGTGGTCGCGGAGATGATCAGTTGGGCATCGCGTGCGGCGGTGCGCACACCGAGCTCCGCGAACGCGGCGGCGACATCAGCCAGCGCACGATCGCGTTCGCGCGGGTCCGGCAAATTCTCGAGCGCTTCGAACGCGAGACGCGCCGCGAGCTCCACGTTCCCGCGCAGGAACGCGACGTGCGCGCGACCATGTCGGGCGAGCGCGAGCAAGTCGATGCGGCGCATGTCGACGGCTTCGCTCTCCACGGCCGACAATTGCGTGTCGGCCTCGTCCAGGTTCCCTCGCTCGGCCGTCACGCTCGCGCCGTAGCATCGCGCGCGCAACGCCGCGGCGCGATCGCCTCCGTTAGACGCTACCTCCGCGGCCGTCGCGAACGCGTTTTCCGCGAGCTCCCACTCGGCGCGGTGGCGGTGGCACTCCGCGACTCTGATGTAGGCTTCGACTTCCGCGTAAGGCGAGCTGTGACGGCGCAGCGCAAGCAGCGACGAGTACACGTCGAGCGCCAGCTCCCACCGCGCGCGTGCTTCGAGTGTTCGACCAAACACGAGAAGCCGAGCGTCCAGGGACTCGGCGTCGTCGCGCTGTCCAACGGCAACGAGGAGCGTGCGCAGCGCGGTGCGCAGCTCGTGGTCGTCCACAGCTTCGACCACGGGCGCAATGGTCGAAACCCTGAGCGCGAGCTCCTCATCGGTCACCGCACCAGGTTGCGACCATGCGTCGACGACGCGCAGCACGAGCAGCGCAGCCGACATCGTGGTCCAATCCGGATCCGAGTCCGACGAGAGCGCAGACAATGCCTCGACGAACGGTAGGTGCGTCGGAGGCGATGCTGCGCTCGTGGAGTCCGGGATGTGCACGTGAGCACTCCTGCCGCGGGTCGCCATCCTGTAGCGCTGCACAAAGCGAGCGCAACAAGACTCTGGCTGCAATCATGCCGCATGAGTCCGGTTCGTCAAGGTCGGCGTCAGTCGACGCGACAGCTGCCGGCGATGGCCCAGTCGGAGAGTGCGGACCACCACGCGTCGGCGCGGACGCCACTCGGTCGGATGCAGCGGCGAAGGGCCGCAACGCGCTCGAGATCGTACAGCCAGATCGCGGGCGCGTCGCTGGCAAGCGTTTGCCAGGCGCGGGACATCGCGGAGCGAGCTGCGATCGAGTCGGTTGCCGCAGCGGCGGAATCGATGGCGGCGTCGAAGGCGGGGCTCGAGTAGCCGCTAAAGTTGGCGCTCTCAATGGATGCGTCGGCGGCTGTGCCCCAGAGTTGTCGGGCGCTGAGCGGACTCGGGTCCCAGTCCAATTGCATGAGCGCGGCGTCGAAGTTGTGCGCCGACAGTCGTGCGACGAGGGCGGCGTTGTCTGTCGGCTCAATGTCCATCCCGATGCCCACGCGACGGAGTTGCTCCTGCATCACTACGGCGACGCGCTGGCCGGCACTGGCCGTGGTGGGAACGAGCATCGCGAAGCGCAGCGCGATGGCGTCGCGGTGTCGATGGCTCGCGCCTTTCGCGAATCGCCAGCCGGCGCTGTCGAGGAGTGCGCCGGCGGCGGCGACATCGAACGTCGCGAGCGGCGACGCGGTGCGCCGCAGCAGCGGCGCAGGGAGCGGTCCGGAGGCGGGCAGGGCGCCGTCGCCCAACGCCGCCCGGGCGACGCTCGTTCGATTCACGGCCATCGCGAGCGCTCGCCTAACGGAACGGTCGCCCAGCACCGGATGGGGACGCGAGCGGCGCCGAGGATCGCGCAGGTCGAGCATCACGAGCGCGTTGGACAACGACGGCCATTGGAGCGCCTGGAGGCTGCGCGACCGCGCGACGCGCGGGAGATCGGCGGGCCGGACAGACGGGAGCACATCGATGTCGCCGTCGAGCGCGCGCACGAGCGCCGCGGTCGGGTCGGTCACCACCGTGAAAATCAGTCGATCGAATTGTGCGCGCACACGGGGATTTTGCGCCGTGTCCGCGTTCAGCTCGATCAGTTGACCGGGCATCCATCGCGCGAACCGGAAGGGACCACTGCCGGTCGGCGCGCGTGCGAATGCACTCGCGCGCAGCGCCGCTCTTGGCGCGGGGCCGAGCAGGTGCTCGGGCAAGATGCGCATGTGGTACGTGGCGTCGAAGAATTGTTGGGCGTGTCGCCGGTGAAACCAGAACACGGCCACGTGCTCGGTTCGCGCTTGCACCGAGTCGATGTTGGCGAGCAACGGTGCGGCTGGGGATGCGACCGCAGTGTCGGTGTACAACGCGAACGTGAAGCGGACGTCGCGCGCGGTGACGGCGGGGCCGTCGTGCCAGCGTGCGTTGGGATCGATGCGGAAGGCGATCGACAGCGAATCCTGCGCCCACGCCCAACTCTCGGCGAGGCGCGGACGAAAGCCGCGGTCGCCGATCGGATCGAGGGTCGAGTCGGGCTCGGCCAGTCGCTCGAGAATTTGATCGGCTACGACGAACCCGGGCGTCTCCGCGATGAGCGGCGGCAGGAGCAGCGTTGGTTCCGCGGCGAGCGCGATGACGAGCGTACGATCGCGAGAGGGATTGTGCCGTTCCGAGCAGGCGGCGCCCAACGAGCACAGAACGCAGACGATTGCGCGCGCGGTATATCGCGTTCGTTGGGCACATGGCATGGCAAGCTCCGCTCGGATTCGGTTGGGCATCAGCGGTGTGATCGTTGGGCGGCAACGTATCCGATCGTGGCGGGCTCGTCCATGCTTCGTTGTAGGACGTTGTAGTGCATCCGGTGATGCGATGGTGGCGGCGTTGATTCTTCACGACGGTGATCGTGCGGCGATTCATCGCACGCTTGGCCGGCGGATGCCGGTGCGCCTGTGTGAGCGTGCCGACGCCTTACGATCGATGCTCGCGTCGGGCGACGCTCGGTTGGTTGTCAGCGAGTTGCGCGATCGGATTGGGATCTCCGTCGTTCCGGTGCTCGCACACGCGGCAGCTCGTGCAGAGGCGCCGAGCCTGGTGGTGCGCACCTGGGTCGCGGATGCGGTAGCCGACGACATCATCGCATTCGCCGCGACTCGCGTTCCGGCGCGCGTGAGCATGCGAGGGGTGGCGCCCATAGACGACGCGATGCTCGCAGCGTTAGGCGGCAAGAGCGACCGTCGTCCGGACCTGGTCATTCTCGACCGTGTCGGGCCGCTCCTGTCGCATCCGGTGCGCGCGTTTGTGATCGTGTGCGCGGTTGCGCCATCGCCGAGGCTCCATGTTGGGCGAGCGGCGGCCCTGCTCGGCCTGGCGCGCCGTTCGCTCGAGAATCGGTTGGCGTCGGCCGGCATGCCGCCGGCGCATCGCGTGATCGGGTGGTGTGCGGCGCTGCACGCCGCGTGGCGATTGGATGTGCTTGGGCAACCTCGCAAGCAGGTAGCCACGGAACTTGGATTCGCGACCGAAGCCGGGGTCGCGAACCTGCTTGCCCGATACTGCGGGTGTTCGCCGACGTCGCTGCGCAATCACGGCGGGTTTCAAACGCAGCTCGAGCGATTTGCCGCGCTCGTCACGCCGCCGTTGCGCACCCGGTAACATCTTCGCGCGTGGCGTAACGATTTCGCGCGTTAGGCGGCTGTTGCGGGTACAGGGTCGAGCGCACGTTAGTCGCGCGCCAACCAGGCAGGCCGAGATGTGGACCCGTCGCTGGGAACCTGAAGCCACTTCGATGACTCGCACGACGAGGCTCGTGCGAACACCGCACGTGCGGGCAACGACGCAGGGCGACGAGACGGTTCTTCTGGACGTGGAGCGCGGGCGCTACTTCGCGTTGAACGAAGTCGGGAGCCGCATCTGGGGATTGGTGTGCGAGGGCGTACCGTTCAGCGAGATCGTCGATCGCGTGTGCGCGGAATACGATGTGGCGCGCGAGCGCGGGGAACGGGATGCGGACATGCTCATCCGGCAACTCCTTGCCGAGTCGTTGGTCCGATGCGAGCCGTGATGCAGCCGCTGCCTCGACTCGACGCCGGCACCGGCCCGGCAAGCCTCTGGCGCGAGATTGGCACACTCCTCTGGAGCGAGCGCGGTCTTGTTACACGAGCCATTGGCCTGGTGACGCTCAATCGCGCGGCGGCGCTGGTCATGCCCGTGGCAGCCAAGGTCGCGATCGACACCGTGATCGGCGCGCACCGCCCGCACCTCATTGCTCCGTTAGGCGGCGCCGTGCTGCTGGCGTTGGGCATCGAGACGGCTACGGCTGCGCGGTTGACAACGCTCATCGGCGAAGGCGCCCAACGTACCGTGACGACGTTGCGCACCGAGCTCTACGCCCACGTGATCCGGCTGCCCGTGCGTGTTTTCGATTCCGCGCAGGCCGGCGAGCTGGCGTCTCGAGTCACGGACGACACCGATCAGGTGCGCGGCTTGGCTGGGCCGGTCGTGGTCACGATGGGCGGTGCGGGCATCATGGCGGTCGCCGCGTTCGCAATCATCGCGTGGGCCGCCTGGCAACTGGCGCTCGGGCTGGGCGTGCTCTGTGTGATCGCGGCAGCACTGGTTGCTCGCGCGTATGCGCGCGTGTCGGCGGCGCTTGGCCTGGTGTGCGAACGCCATGCGGCGCTCGGCGCACGACTCGCGGAAGCGCTGGTGGGCGTACGAACGATCAAGAGTCGCGGCGCCGAGCGGTGGGAGTGCGGAGAGTTCGAGCGCCGGTCTCGTGCCCTCACTCACGCGGTGATCGGCAGTGTGCGACGCATGGCACTGCTCACGGCGGCGATGACGGTGGCAACGGGAGCGGCTGGCATCCTGCTGCTCGTGGTCGGAGCGCGCGAGATTGCAGCCGGTGCCATGACGTTAGGCGACCTCGCCATGGTCGCATATCTCACCGGCCTGTTGGCGTCCCCGTTGGTGCAGGCGGCGGCGATGAGCGGCGAGGTGGGACGGGCGGGGGCCGGATTGTCGCGCATTCGAGCGCTGCGCGCCGTGCCGAACGAGGAGGCCGAGGACCGAGGCGCGAGTTCGGTGCACCGCGTGCTCGGCGCGGTCGAGATGGAGGGTGTGAGCTACGCGTACGACGCCGGCGCGTATGTGCTGCGTGATGTGAGCTTCTTCGCGGCGCCTGGATCGACGGTGGCCATCGTCGGCGCGAGCGGCGCCGGCAAGAGCACCTTGTGCGCGTTGCTGCTCGCCTTCGACCGCCCAACGGAAGGTCGGATCCTGATCGACGGGCGGGACTTGGCCGCACTCGAGCGCGTGAGCTACCGCCCGTTCGTGGCCGCGGTTCTCCAGCACGACGTGCTGTTCTCGGGCACGATCGCGGATGCCATCCGGTATGGGCGCAGCGGGGTCGCGATGGCGGAGGTCGAGGCGGCCGCCGCACAGGCGGGGTGCGATGCGTTCATCGCCGAGTTGCCTAACGGATATTCCACGGTGGTGGGCGAGCGGGGCGTCCGCCTGTCCGGCGGACAGCAGCAGCGACTGGCGATCGCTCGCGCGTTGATCGGTGCGCCGGCGATTCTCGTACTGGACGAGGCGATGTCGAATCTCGACGCCGAGAGCGAGGCTGCCGTTCACGATGGTCTCAATCTCTTGCGGCGAGGGCGGACGACGTTCGTGATCGCGCATCGGTTGGCGACCGTGCGGACGGCCGACCAGATCATCGTACTGGAGCGCGGACGTGTTGTGGAGCGCGGCGTTCACGAGGAGTTGATCGCCACGCGGGGCGCATATTGGCGGTTGTACGAACGCCAATGGAGCGAGGTGCGGAGGCGGCGCCGTACGCACCTGTCGGTGTCGCCGTCCGTGCCGGTGTCGGAGGATGAGCGGTGATGGGCGCGCCGAGCGTTCGTGTCGCCCGAGTTGGCACGCCGCGCCGGCAGCCCGGCCTGTGGCGGAGCATGATGACGCTGTCGCTGGTGCGACTGTCGCTCGTGCTGTTCGGGCTCGGCCGAACGGTCCGACTCATCAGCCGCCTCGATCGTCGCCGGCTCGCTGGGACGCCGTGCGATGCGGCAAGCGCGCGCAGTATCGAAGCGTCGGTCGCGAAGGCCGCCGCGCTGTTCCCCGGGCGGGCGCTCTGTCTCGAGCAGTCGCTCACGCTGTATGCGCTGTTGCGCCGGTCATCGGTGTCGGCGCGACTCCGGTTAGGCGTGCAACCGTATCCCTTCGCGGCGCATGCGTGGGTCGAGGCCGATGGCGAGCCGCTCAACGACATTGCCGAGCACGTGGCGTTCTATGTGCCGTTGGAGGATTTGCTGCCATGAGTTTCTTCGCGTGCTTCGTGCACTCGCGGGGTGAACGCGTGGCCCCGGCCACGACGGAAGACGTCGAACGCTTCTGGGCAGAGCGTGGCGTTCGCCTCGATCGCCTGGAATGTGGAGCGGTGACCGTCCTGCGGTCTCGCGATGACACATCCGGCGTCGTCGACGTTGCCGCATCCGGCTCGCTCGTTGCGGCGGGGTGGATGCGCCTCGAGAATCGCGACGTGTTGGCGCGTCGCTACGGCCTAACGGACGAGCCGATGAGCGCCGTCGCGCTCGCGTTGCGGCATTACTGTCAAACCGGCGAGGGCGCCATCCGCGATCTCATCGGCGACTTCGCGCTCGTGATTGCGGACGGGAGGTCGGGCACTGCGCTCGCAGCGCGCGATGCGTTCGGCGTTCGGACGCTGTACACCGCACAGCGCGGGGACGTGACGGTGTTTGCGACGCGCGCGGAGGCGATCGCGAGCGGCGATGACTATGACACGGACTACCTGATCGAGTTCGCGGCGGGGGTGGAGTCGGAGGCCGGCCGCGCGGCGTATGCCGGTGTCCGGTCGGTGCCGCCCGCGAGCATGGCGGTCGTGCGCGGAGGGTTGATGGAGGTGCGCACGTACTGGTCGGCGGCGGAGTTCGAGCCGACGCCTGTGCGCGATGAGGCGGCGGCAGTCGAGGAGTTTCGATCGCGGCTGTTCGACGCGGTGCGGCTGTGCCTAACGGGAGATGCGGGCACCTGGTCGGAGCTCTCGGGCGGTCTCGACTCCTCATCCATCGTGTCGATCGCGCAGACGCTCGAGCGTCGCGGCGAGGTGGCGACCGGCGTGGGCGGGACGCTGACCTATGTCGATTCGGTCGGCGCCGGGTCGGACGAGCGGATCTATTCCGACAGCGTGGTCCAGACGTACGGCGTTCGCAACGAGCTGTTCGTCGACTACGTGCCGTTGCAGGGCACCTCCCAGCCGGTGCCGAACTGCGACTTGCCTTCAGCGCGCTGTCTATTGGCGGCGCGCGACGTCGCCACGTGTGCGCTGCTCGGCGACGCCGATGCGCGCGTGCTGCTCTCGGGCGTTGGATCCGACCACTATCTGGTGGGCAGCATGTTCTTCTTCGCCGACTGGATCGCGACCGGGCAGCTGCAGCGCGCGCTACGCGAGATGCTCCGTTGGGCAGCGTTGGGGCGCGTCTCGTTCTGGAAGCTCGCATACTTGAACGCCGTGCTCCCACTCGTGCCGAGCGCGTTTCGCTTGCGCAGGGCGCGCGGCGTGGAGGCGCCGCTGTGGATCCCGGCAAGGGCGCGACAGCGTCTTCGCCTAACTGAACGATCTGTCGTGGCCCAGAGTTACGCCGGGAGGCGGGGCGCACAGTACGCGCACGAGCTCGCGTTCTCGACGTCGGGCATTTCGGCGGCCATCGACCACGGGATCGTCGCCGACGCGGTCGACGTCCGATACCCGTTCTGCCACCGGCCGCTCGTCGAATTGGCGCTCGCGCTCCCGGCCGAAGTGAGCCGGCGGCCTAACGTTCGGAAGTGGATCCTGCGCGAGGCGATGCGCGGGTGTCTCCCCGAAATCATTCGGCAGCGGCGATGGAAGGGCGCGTTCGACGGGCGCATCGCGTGGTCACTCATGCACGAGCGCCATCGGTTCGACGCGCTGGTCGAGCACTCGGTGCTCGCCGAACTGGGGTGTATCGAGATCGCGCCGCTCTGCGCGGCGATCGAGAAGGCGACGACAGTGGATGGAGAAATCGAGCGCGGCCAGGTGCTCAACGTGCTGGCGCTCGAGTTGTGGCTTCGGATGCGGACCGGTAAGTGGGATCGGGCGGAGTAGGTGTAGGACCGGCTGCCGAGCGCTCGTCGGCCGGGTGCATGAGGAATCACACGTCTCGACACAAGGAGGGATCAATGCAACGCAAGCCCAAATCGTACCAGGCGCCGTCGCTCGAAGAGAAGGGCGACGCAGTGTCTGCAACGCGCATGAAGGTGGTTGGCACGCTGGAGCCGAACGGCGTCAAGCCCAAGGACACGACAGGAGAGACCAGCTTCGGTCTCTAGCAGCAAGGCAATTCAGGCCGCCCGACGTCCATCGTTGCGGCCTGCATCCGGAGTGGATCGGTGTGGTGCAGTTCATCTCATCACTTTCACAGGAGTGTCATATGCGGAACGAAGAGCGAATCTACGAGGTGCCGCGGTTGATCGAGCGTGGCGATGCCGTGGTTGCAACGCGTGTCAGGAACCATTTCCCGCTCGAGCCTTCGGGCGCGCCGCTGCAGGGCATTGCAGGAGACGTGGGGTTCGGACTCTAGCGCCCCGAACGCGCGGCCGGCCCCAAGTCCGGTCCACGCGGCGGGTGCTGTGATGCACGACGGGCGTGTGCCGACCGGCACACGCCCACACGTCTAACGCAGCGCGTCGGGTGTGGCGTGACTCGACGAGTCGCTCAGATAGGTCCCGAACCATCGCACCAGACGATTCAGGTAGTCGGTGACGTTGGCGCGGCTGTATGCCATTGGGCCATGCCCTTCGCCGACATAGCGCACGTATTCGACGCGCTTGCCTAACTGACGGAGCGCTTCGTAGGTCGCGTCCGCAAGGAACGTTGGCGTGCCGCTGTCCGCGGTCCCGCTGACCATCAGAATCGGCGTCGTCACGCGATCGAGGTAAAAGTAGGCCGAGTTCTCGATATATCGGTCTCGCCGCTGCCACACGGTGGCGCCCATCTTGCCTTGCCCGGAATCCGCCCACGTCCAGCCTTGCTCCGTTCCTGCCATTCCGATGATGCTCGACGCTCCCGACGCGCACTCGGCCGCTTTGAAGCGCGGCGTTTGCACGATGATCATGAGTGTCGAGAAGCAGCCATAGCTGAGTCCCATGATCCCGAGTCGTGCCGGGTCGGCGACGCCGAGGTCTATCGCACGATTGACGCCCGGTAGTACTGTCTTGGCCAGATCCAGCATAGGCGTGCCGATGTGCTGCGGCGCATCGGGAATCAGCACTGCATAGCCGCGGGTCGCCAGGATCTGGACGTAGTCGTTGATTATCGGAATCACACCGAAGTTGTTCGCGAACATGGACCAGTATTCGCCGCCATATTGCCACGAGATCAGCGGATAGCGCTTCCCGGCTTTGTAACCCGCAGGCAGAAGCAGCGCGCCACGCAACGAGTCACCATCATCGCTGCGCCAGTAGATGAGACGCCGCTCTCCGAACACGTAGTCGTCGAGCTGCGGATTGATGTGCGTGAGACGCCGCCGCGCGCGGAACGTCGGGTCCGCGACCCACAGGTCGCCCGGTTGCGCCGCGCTCTCGCGCTGGTAGACGAACACGTCGGCCGCGGCCGACGTGCCGAACGCTGTGCGGCTTGCAAGGGGCAGCCATTCGTCGTCCTCGTAGGCGAGCTGGCTGCCACCGGTGCGTACATCCATGCGCGCGACTCCCGCTTTCAAGGTGCGTTCATCTAGCGTTCGCAACAGGAGTGTGTCGCCGGCGTCGGACGGCCAGGGTCGGGCAAAGGGGCCGCTCGTGATGATGGCGACTGCTGTTCGACCTGGTACGTGACCTACGTGTTGAAGTCCAGCTCGTCGGGCATCGACGCGCCAGAGTTCGCCTCCGCCTAACAGGAACAGGGTTGAGCCGTCAGCGCTCCACACGGGCGCGTGGAAGCTGGTGCCAAGATCGACGTGCGCGCCCGGCGTCAGGTCGCGAACCGAGTCGCTTAGTACTGCGGCGACGTAGCAGTGACCGGGTGGCAACAGTCGATACGGAAGGTCGTCCAATCCGTAGCTATGGGGCTTGGTCGTGAACGCGATCTGCCGACCATCCGGCGACCAGCTTATTGCGGGGCCCCAGAAATTTGGAACGCGACGCGCGATGATCCGTGTCGCACCGGTTCTCAGATTAGCGACGCCGATGTCGTACACGAAGGTGAACTCGGGCGTGACGACCATGCCACTGAGCACCGTATAGGCGATCCGCTCCCCTTTGGGTGAAATCCAGTAGTGCCAGATTTGCGATCGGCGCACGATGCGCCGCACAGCGCCGTCCGAGATTCGCACGAGCGCAAGGTCCGCGATCAGTGCCGGGTTCGAGACGCCATCCGCGCGCGCCGTGTCCGAGCGACCTATGTTGGCTGTCCGGACCTGCGCGGTCGGAGTGCTATCGTTGGGCAGCGTCGCCTTGGCAATGCTGTCGCCGGACTGCCCGATCGTGTCGCCTTCTGGAAGGACTTTCACGATCAGTGCCGCCCCATCCGGCGTCCACTCGGGCGACTCAAACAGTACCCACGTCCGCGGAAACACCGAGGAGACACGCCGCACCGATTCCGTTGCGCGGTCCCACACCCAGAGGCGCGCCATTCCATCACGGTCGCTGTAGAATGCGAGTTGCGATCCATCCGGCGACCACACGCCATCCCAACTATTCCCGGCGTGCCCGGTGAGATCTCGCGTGGCTCCCGTCTTCGTGTCGGCGATCCACAGCTCGGCGCCTTCGGCGTCGCGCGGCGCACCCGTGGATAGAAAGTAAGGCGCATTCTCACTGTGACTTCGCCGCTTTCGTGGATCCACGATGGTGTAGGCGACCCAGCGTCCATCGGGCGACACCGAGATCGGCGCATAGATCCCGAAACTGCGGGTAGCCAGCGCGTCCTCGATGGACAAGGGCTTGACCTGCTGCGCGGCCGCAGCGGGAGCCGTCGCGGTTAGGCAAAGAATCGCCGCCGCGGTCAGTCGATGCATGTGCATGCCAGAGTACTCCGATATTGTGAGACGGGCGATCGGCCAGCGCTATCGTTGGCCAGTGGTGCTCGTGGTGCGGGCGAGGATGCGAAACGCGGGCTCGAAGTACCCGTCCGGCTCTGCCGGCACGCCGCCATCGAAGCGGAAGCGCAACACGCGTGGCGGCGTCGTGGCGCCAGCACGCAACACGCGATCGGTGCCGGCGTCGAACACCCACGTCGCACCCACGCCGCCGCCCCCGCTGTCGGCGTTCGCGACCCGAAAGTTCGCGAGGCCCATTGCGTGCGACCAGTCGGTCTCGAGGCGATCGACAACGACCTCGATCGGCCCCCACACGGTAAGGCGCGTCGGATTCTTCACCTGCATCGTGACCTCGAGCGTGCCGCGCGTGAAGTCGATCGCCGGGTGGCTCATGACGAAGGTGAGTTCCTGCGTGACATCCACACGCCCCGATGGCACGGGCGCAGCCGCCGAGCCGGCCATCTTCTGCTCGTTATGGTTCCGCACCGCGGCCAAGACGGCCGAGTCGACCACGAACGCGGTATGCCAGAGCTGAAGCGTTCCCGTCGCGCCGTTTATCCACGCGGCGTGGAACACGCCGTCGGCATCGGCAGCGAGTCCCTGGGTGTCGCCGCCGTTGGGAAACCGCGTCGGGATGAATGCGGTTAGCCCGAACCCGGGACGCGGGCGATCCGGCTCGGTCCAGTGGTCATACTCGTACCAGGTGCGGAGCACCCAGTTGCTCGGAGCGTTCGTGCACGTCGGCGCGGTGCTCAACCTCGCGTTAGGCAGAAACGATGCGCCGCCATCGATGGAAATTGCGCCGTAGAGACGCCAGCAGCGGTTCCGCGGATCGTCGCGCCGGTCGTTCCAGATCACGCCAACGATCCCGTCTCTGGTGACGGCGAGCGCGGCGTTTCCTGGATCGTGGCCCGAGGTATCGTCACTCACAGTTGTGGTGTTCCACGTCTTCCCGACGTCGCTCGAGTAGGCGAGCCGCACCACGTAGGCGCGGCGAGCGATGTCCCAGTCGGTGTACACCAGATAGAGTCGGCCACGAAACGTGCCTCGCGACTGATCGAGCGCCGCGCGTGGCGCGCCGAGCGCTTGGCTATTTCGATAGTTCATCACCCAGTGCGTGCGAGGGCCCTCGCGCATGGCGAAGAACGATCGCGCTCCATCGTCGGAAACGAGTACGCGGAACACTCTGGTCATCACCGAGTCTTTCTTCAAACGCGGTGTCGAGTCGCGCATGTCGACCGCACTGATGAACGGCAGGACGAGCACGCCGTCGGCCGTGATCACCATGTCAGTCGAGATGCCTCGGATCGGCGCGGTTGGGTCAGACCCGCCCAGATCACGCGAGATGATCGCCGGATAACTGAAGCTCCGACCGTCATCGGTCGAGTGGCTGAGCAGGAAGCCGGCGCCGAGACCAGCTATGTAGATCGTCCCATCGAGATTCCGACGCGTCGTATCAAAGGCCATGTAAGGGCGGTCGCGGTAGTTCATCACTTGCGGGTGCTGCCACGTGCGTCCACCGTCTGTCGACCGGCTGACCGCAGTCACGGAGTGGCCTCCCTGTTCCGTGCCCACACCGAACAGCGCCGTTCCGTCGCGCGTGATGTGGACGATGGGATCGCCACCCAGGGCGAGCATACTGTCGCGCGGAGCGATTCGTGATTCCACCCAGTGACGGCCGGCATCGAACGTCGCATAGACCCCCGCGCCTAACCGGCCATCGGCAAGCGCGACCGTCGAAGCGGCGATCATGTGTCGCGAATCACGCGGATCGACGGCGAGAAAGCTCTCGACGTGCGGCCGGTTCCGACGCGCGATAGAGATCTGCTGCGACTGCACGACCCGGATCGCCGGCCCGCTCTGCGCGACGACTGCACCGGACACGGTGCACGTATACAGCAATGCGATGATGACCCTCACCCGGATTTGCGCGAGATCCTGCATTGGCCTAACTCGCATGGACACGTCTCCTATCGATGCAAATGGCATCCGTTTAGTAGTGGAGCCGAACGCCGACCATCGAGATGCGGCCCTGAATCGGTGTCAGGTTGGACTGCTCGCTGGGATTGACGTTCGCCACGTTCTCGATGCTCACGAAGGCCGTCGCATTGCTCGACAGCGTCTGCGAGACCCCGAGGTTGAACTTCGTGAATGCCGGGTAGGCAGCCCAGTAGTCGCGGAGCGTGGCACGCGATGGATCCGTGAAGAACGCGCGATAATCGTAGTTGGTCCGGGCGCCCACGTAGATCGCGCCTAACGTGAGTGTCGTGCGCGCGAGCGCCGACCAGGCGACGCTCGCGCCCGCGGTGTTGCGCGGAATGCCGAGTACTTGATCGCCGGGCTCGAGATCGCCGCTGTACGCCGGACCGAGCGCTTTCATCACGCTCGTTGCGTGCGCAAATTGCGCAGTGGCATTGACTCGCCCCATGCGCAGTCCCGCCTCGAGCTCGATGCCCCGATTCGCCACGCGCCCGACGTTCTCGAACTGGTAGACCGGCGGCGCCTGGTTCCCATCGAGCAACACGAACTGGATCAGATCGGTCGCGGTCTGGTTATAGTACGTGGCGCTCAGCGTGGCGCCGCCTAACGCCAAGTCGACGCCGCCGTCGAAGCCGCGCTGCCGCTCCGGGCCGAGCGATTCGTTCGCTAGCGTCTCGGTGAACGCGTTCTTCGAGTAATCCTTCTCCGCCGGAATCGGCGCGCGGATCGCCTGGCCGTACGACGCACGGAGCTTGATCGTGGTGGCGCCGACCGTGCGCGCCCACGACGCGCCGAAGCGCGGCGACACCGGCGCGCCGAACCGGGTGCCGAAGTCGCTGTTGTGCTCCGCGCGCAGGCCGATCGTGAGGAAGAGCTGCTCGCCAATGTCCACTTGTGCCTGTCCGAACACGCCGGTGTTCGTCGTGACGCTGCGCGACGCGCCAATCGGCGCCGTCGAGTCGGCGATGATCTCGCCGGAGTTGGTGTGCGCGCCGCTCGTGTTGAATTGGCTGTTCGTGAACTGGTAGTAGTCGACGCCCGCCGTCACCGTGCCCGTGACCGCGGAGGAAATCGGCACGCGTAGCGATGAGTTGTACCCCACCGACATCTTTCGCAGCTCGCCGACGTACACGAACATCAGGCTATCATCGGGCGTCGTGAACCTGGGCCGCGAATTGTGATCGTCGAAGGAGAGGCCATCGACGCCGAGCGTCACGCTGTTCCGCCAATGAGATGTCGCATCGAACGTCAGGCGAGCGCCCAACGTCGACTGCCGGTACACTTGCGGCTCGTTGGTCGGGAGCGGACTCGAGATGCCTTGGGCTACGAGAAAGGGCGACGCCACAGTCGCTTCCTGCGTGCTCATGTACCGGCCCGACAAGTCGAGTGACAACCTGTCCTGCGCGAGGTGCACTGCGCCGAACGCACTCGGCGTCGAAAGGTAGTAGTACGGAACCCAGTCGCCCGTGTGTGTGAACGACCCACCAATCGTGTAGCTGGCTGCCGGCGTCCCGCCGTTGATCGTCGCCGAATACGCCTGGCGAAGGGTGCCGCCGCTTTTGTACGCGCTTTGTACGTCGCCTAACGAAACGTCGAGATTGACCTCCGGCCGATCGAGTGCGGCGTCGCCGTGCTTCGTGAAGATCTGCATCACTCCGCCGATCGCATCGGAACCGTAAATCGTAGCGGCCTGCGGTCCGCGAATGATTTCGACCCGGTCGACGCTCGCAGGGTCGATCATCGAGAAGTTGTCGGACGCGACTTCGATGCCGTCGACGTACACCTTGATCGGGGAACCAGCAGCCAGGGAGCTCGCGCCGCGCACGCTGATCTCGGCTTGTTCGGCGTTCGGTCCGTTGTCGAAGGCGAGCGCACTGGGTACGTACATCCGGATCGCCTGATCCAGGTGACGAAATCCTTGCTGCGCGATCTGGCCGCCGTCCACCACTGTCACCGGCGTCGGAATCGCCTTCACTTCCGTCGGGAGGATCGTGCCCGTCACGATCACCTTGTCGAGCGTGCTCGGCGACGGCGTGAGGCGAATCGAGAGCGTGGTGTCCTCACCGTCGGCCAGCACGAGCGATTGCACGTACGGGACGTATCCGATCCGGCGCACCTCGAGTTCGTGCGTGCCGCTCTCGATGTCCGCGAGCACGAAGCGCCCATCCTCGCTCGTCAGCACCGCATGCCGCGTATTGCGCAGCGCGACGGTCGCCTGCGCAATGCCGCGCCCGTCCGCGGCATCGATCACTCGGCCCGTTAGGCGACTGACCGGCGGCGCCGCGCGCCTGCGGTCCAGGACGATGCGTCCGTGATCCGCGATGCGAGCGGCGATCCCGGTGCCGCGGAGCGCGACCTCGAGGGCCGTCGCGAGGTCCGCGTCGTGGATATCGATCGACGCCGTCCGTTCGACATCGACGACGTCGCTGCTGTACATGAGCGTGCGGTCGGTCTGCCGCGCGATCGCGTCGAGGATTTCGCCTAACCTGACGTTGCGCAGGGTGAGGGTCACCATACCGGTCCTGCCGGTCGAGTCTTGCATGGCGATGACGGTCGCAGCGGACTCGCGCGTCACATGCGTGATCGCCGGCGCTGCGGCGGCGCGTTGGGCAGTCACCGAGCCCAGAGGACCGAGCAGCGGGACGGCGCATAGGACGCGCAGAGCGATGGGACCGACGGCATAGAATCGCATGGACGTGCCTCCGGCCCAGGGTGGCGGGCCCGTTGATCGTGGTG
Organism: Gemmatimonadaceae bacterium; assembly: GCA_035277485.1. Taxonomy (GTDB): domain Bacteria; phylum Gemmatimonadota; class Gemmatimonadetes; order Gemmatimonadales; family Gemmatimonadaceae; genus JADGGM01. The sequence continues at coordinate 846 of DATEKK010000131.1, read as the reverse complement.
TGCCAATTGTGTGGTGGTGGCGCCGAGTTACGGCCTAACGATTGTGCGGCGACCTGGAGAACAGGATGGTGTGACCTCGTCGCTCGAATCGAACGTGCATCGGACCGGCCAGCGCACGGAGCACGGAGTCGAGCGGCTCGTCGTGGAACGTGCCGGTGAAGCGGCGGTGCGCGAGCGCGGTGTCCGCGACCTCGATGTCCGCGTCGTACCAGCGCGAGAGTTGGGCAGCTACGTCGCGCAGCGGCGTCTCATCGAACGCCAGTGTGCCGTGTATCCAGCCGATATAGCGTTGGGCATCCACAGCGCGCACATCCGCGCGCCCAGCGCTGTCGATCCGGAGTATGTGTCCGGCGTCCATCACGACGCCGGTGTCGGCGGCGAGTGCGCGATCTCGCACCTCGACGCGTCCGGCCGCGACGACGACCTCGAGGCGCGCATCGCCGCCGTCATCGCGAACCAGAAACGCCGTGCCGATGTCGCGGATCACGCCGTTTCGCGTGTGCACCTCGAACGGATGTGCTGGGTCGTGCCGGACGTCGAAATACGCTTCGCCGTCGAGCGTCACGGCACGGGAGCGGGTCGCAAACGCCTCGGGATACGTGAGGCGGCTGTCGGCCGCCAGCTCGACGCGCGTGCCGTCCGTGAGCATGATTGTCGCGCGTTGTCCGCGCTGAGCCGTGACCTCGCGCATCGCGACCGCCGGCTCGGGCGTTCGCCAAACATGCGCCAGCGGACGCCACGCCATGTCTAGGCCTAACGCCAGCACCACCGCCGCCGCGAGCGACCAGGCCACGGTGCGCTGCTTCGCGCCACTCGAGGTTAACGGCCCGTGCCGCACCTGGACGA
>DATEKK010000130.1:0-20310 GCA_035277485.1 Gemmatimonadaceae bacterium | reverse complement strand
GGCTCGCTCACGCCGTCATAGAGATCCTCGATACCCTCCACCTTCGCCATCGGCTCGGCCAGCGTCTTGGCGTACGACTCGAGCGCGTCGAGCTGCGGGCCAAACAGCTTGATCTCCACCGGGCGCGCGGCGCCCGCCAGGTCGTTGATCACGTCGGACAGGATCTGCACGAACTCGATGTGCAATCGCGGCGCGGCCGCTTGGATCTTCGGGCGCACGTCATCGATCACTTCGTTCACGCTGCGGTCGCGCTCGGATCGCGGCACGAGCCGCGCGACAATGTCGCCGCTGTTTTGCTCCGTCGCGAACAAGCCGAGCTCGGCGCCTAACCGGCGGGAGGTGCCCGAGATCTCGGGTGTGCGGGCGAGAATGTTCTCCGCGATGCGCACCTGCCGGTCGCTCTCGGCGAGCGCCGTGCCGCCGGGCGTGAAGTAGTCGAGCACGAACGCGCCTTCATCCATCTCGGGCAGAAATCCGGTGCCCGTGAACTGATACGCCGCCACGCCGCCCACCGCGAGGAGCACCGCGATCACCACCGTTCGCCCGGGGTGGCGGAGCGCCGCGTCCAGCGACCGCGAATACGCGTCCGTTAGGCGGGCGAGCGCGCGCCCGATCCCGGCGCTCAGGCCGCGGCCGCCGACGTCCCCTCCTTCGCCCTCCACTTCGTGCGCGGTCACGAACTGCTCGCTCAGGAGCGGGATGATCGTGAGCGCGAGCAGCAGCGACACGAGCACCGCGATCGACAACGTGATCGACAGCGCGTGGAAGAACTGTCCAACCACGCCCTGGAGCAAGCCGAGCGGCAGGAACACGACCACGGTCGTGATGGTCGACGACGTCACCGGCCACACCAGCTCGCGCACGGCCTCGCGGATGGCCGCGTGCCGGTCCGGCGTGAGACGCACGTGTCGCGCGATGTTCTCGGTGATCACCACGGCATCGTCGATCACGAGGCCGATCGCGATCGCCATCGCGCCCAACGTCATCAGGTTGAACGTCTGGCCCAACAACCGCATCACGAACACCGTGATCATGAGCGTGAGCGGAATCGATGTGGCACTGATGGCCGTGATGCGCGCGTGCCTCAGGAACACGAGCAGGATCAGCACCGCGAGCACCGCGCCCACGAGCATCGCGTCGCGCACCGAGCGGACCGCGTCGCGGACCAACGATGCCTGGTCGTACACCGGTTTGAGCCGCACGCCCGGTGGCAGCGTCTTTTGCACCTGCGCGGCGATCGCGGCGACGCTGTCCGCGATGAGCAAGGTATTGCCGCCGATCTGTCGCGTCACGTTGAGCAGCGCCGCGGGACGCCCGTCGCCGGCAATCACGCTCACGTGGTCTTCCGTGCCTAACATGACGGTGGCGAGGTCGCGCACGCGCAGCCCGTTGGACACCACGACGTTGCCGACGTCGTCCACGTTATGCGCTTCGTCGTCGGTGACGATGAGATACTGGCGGTAGTCGCGGGCGACACGGCCGACGGCCTGCGGCGTGATCGCCGAATCGATGGAGGTGGCCAGGTCATCGTACGAGAGGCCGGCCGACGCGAGACGCTCCGGATCGGCGACCACCTCGATCTCGCGCACGTCGCTGCCTTGCACGTCCACCAAGCCGACGCCCGGGATGCGCGAGAGCAGCGGCTTGATCTGATAGCGCGCGATGTCGTAGAGCGTCGCGGGGTCGCCGCCCTCGAGGTTGTACGACAGGATCGGGAACAGCGATGGCGTGAGCCGCGCCACCTGGACCTGGATGCCCGGCGGCAACTGCTGCTGCGCTTCGTTCACGCGCGCCTGCACGAGCTGCAGCGCATAGATCATGTCGGTGGTCGGCGCGAACGTCACGTCGATCTGGGACGAGCCGCGGATGGTCTTCGAGTCGACCCGGCTCACACCCGGCACCACGCTCACGGCCTCCTCGAGCGGCCGCGTGATGCTGAACACGATCTGCTGCGCGCCTAACGCAGAGCCTTGGGCGACGATCGTGATGCGCGGGAACACGAGCTCGGGGTAGATGGCCGATGGCAGGTGGAGCGCCGCGCCGATGCCGGCGGCGCTGAGCAGCGCCACGATGAGGTAGATGAAGCGGCGCTGCCGGACGAGATGGTCGAAGAAGCTCACGGCTTGACCGGGACGATCTTCGCGCTGTCGGCCACGCCGTATGCTCCATACGTGACCACGCGTTCGCCGGCCGCGACGCCCTTGAGGATCTCGGCGTCGCTCTCCGTGCGCGCGCCCACGTCCACGTCGCGCGCGTGCGCGACGCCGGACGAATCGACCACGTATACGCGATAACCTTCGCCTTCCGGCACGAGCGCCTGAATGGGAACGGACACCGCGTCCGCGTGCACCGCGACATCGATCCGACCGAACACCGTTTCGCCGATGCGCAGCGCGCGCGCCGGATGCTCGAGTCGCGCCCGCACGCCCACGCTGCGCGTGGCCGAGTCGAGCGTCACGGCCACGGACTGCACGAGGCCTTTGCCTAACGCTTGGCCGCCGGCGTTCGCGCCCGCCGCGAGCGACACGCTGTCGCCCGTATGGACGCGCGCCGCGAGGGCGGGGGACAGCGCCAAGACGATGTCGAGCGCGCTGGGATCGGCCACCTCGACCACTGGCTGGCCCGGATCCACCGATTGGCCTAACACCCCGTTGAGCCGCGTCACGACGCCGGCGATCGGCGCGCGCAGCGTGGACAGCTCGACGTTCCGTTGGGCAGTGACCAGCGCGGCCTGCGCCTGCGCGAGATCGGCGGACGCCGTTTCCGCATCTTTTCGCGGCGCGATGCCCTGGTCGGCCAGGCGCGTCGCGCGATCGTAGCTCGCCTGCGCGGTCGCGACGGCCGCCTGCGCACTCTTGGCCGCCGCGTCGAACTGCGCGCGATCGAGCTCCACCAGCGTTTCACCAGCATGCACGCGTTCGCCCACTGCCACACTTATGCGCGACACGCGCGCCGTAGCGGGCGCCGACAACGCGGCGAGCGCCCAGGGGCGCGCGGTGACCGTGCCGATCGCGTCCACCGTTTCGACGAACGGATGCCGCGTGGCTTGCGCGATGCGCGCGCCCACCACCGGCGGCGGCCCCCCGCCGGTATCGTCGCCCGTGTCACCGCCGTGCCGGCACGACGCGGCCGCGACGACGAGCACACACAGAATCAGGAATCGTGGCATCACGGACCCGTGCTGGAAGCGGTCGCCAACCGCAGCGAGGCATCGGCGATCTGTGCCGCGGCGACGTCGTCGACGAACTGGAGCAGCAACCCGCGCGCGTTCCGCTGCGCCTCGAGTACGTTAGGCAGCGCCGATGCGCCTTCGCGGTATGCGTCGAGCGACATGCGCGCGACCGTGTCCGCGCCGGCCAAGAGCCGCCGGTCACGCTCGGCGCGCGCGATGGCCAGCGCGCGCTCGCGCGCCGAGCGCAGGCGCTCGGCGTCGCTCTCGCGCGTTGCCAAAGTCAGTTGTGCCCGCGCGCGGTCGCGCGCCGCCTGCGCCGTCGCGATCGCGCCGCCGTGGCGGTCGAATAACGGCAGCGGCAGCGTGACGCCAAAGAGCGGCAGCGCTCCGGGCTCCTGCCCGGTTGGATCTCCGCCTTCGATCCCCGCCTGGAACGACGGCGCCGCAAAGACGTTGCGCCGCTCGAACGCGTACGATCGATCGGCTTGGTCGAGATCGGCGCGCGCAGCCGCGACCGCAAACGGAGCGGCGCTGTCGCCGGGCAGAGGTGGGTCGGCGGCAGGAATCTCGAGGCTGTCGGTGAGGGCGATCGCGAGCGTGTCCGCCGTGATGCCGATCAACCGCTGCAGGTCCAGCAGCGCCAGCACCGCCGTGAGCGAGTCATCCTGCGCAGTGTTCTCGAGCTGGCCCGCGTTGATTTCCGCCAGGCGCACGTCGAGCTCGCTCGCATCGCCGGCCTGGAGCCGGCGCTGCGCCATGTGGTAGAGGCTGTCCGCGTCGAGCGCGTCGCGGCGGCCTAACCGAGCGTGCTCCTCGAGCGCGAGCACGCGCGCGTAGCTCGTCTCGGCGACGAACGCGACCGATGCACGCGCCAATGCGAGGCGCAGCGACGCGGCCTGCTGGCCGGCGGCCGCCGCGCCGATGCGCGGATTGCGCACCCACGGAAAGTCGAGCGGAATGTCGAGAATGGAATGGTGGCGCGGAATGTCTTTCGTGTACTGAAACGAAAACGTCGGGTTGGGATACGCCCGCGCCGTCGACACATCGGCGGCAGCCGTCGCGCTATCTGCTCCGGCAAGCGCGATGAGCGGCTGAGACGACAGTGCGGCGGCCACGACCTGCGCGCGGGTATACGGTTGTTGGGCGCTCGCGCGCGGCGCCATCACCACGGCGGCTGCGAGAGCGGCGCCCAGCAACGGCGCACGGATCGGAGTCGGGTGCGGCGGCGTGATCGTCGGGCCCATTCTCACGTGAACTTAGGCGGCGTAGCTGTCAGTGCGATTACAGTCAGGGCGCTCTGGGAAACGTCAGCACGACCGTCGTGCCGACACCGGGCGTCGAGTCGAGCGAGACCGTAGCGCTGTGCGCGGTCGCGATCCATCGCGCGATCGACAGCCCCAGTCCGGCGCCCGGCGCGCGCTCGCGTGCATTCTCGGCGCGGTAAAACCGGTCGAACACGTGCGGGATCTGTGACGCGGGAATGCCGATGCCGGTGTCCGCCACGACGACGGTCGACGTTCCATTGGATGCCGATACGTCGACGCGCACGCGCCCGCCCTGCGGCGTGAATTTCACCGCGTTGTCGAGCACCTGCATGAGCAGCTGGCGCACGAGCGCGCGGTCGCCGATGATCGGGCTCTCCTCGAACGCGCCCACCTCAAGCGTGACCCCGCGCTGGCGCGCCAGCACGTGCGCGGCGTCCGCGGCATCGAGTGCTATGTCATCGAGGAAGAGCCGGTCGTGCGCCACCGGCCATTCGCCCGCATCGGCGTGCGCAAGCGTGAGGAGGTCGCCCACGATGACGCCTAACCGTTTGGCTTCGTCCTCGACGCGCGAGAGGGTGTCGATGTACGCGGCGGGCTCGCGCTCGCGCTGCAGCGCCACCTCGGCGCGCGTGCGCAGGACGGCGATGGGCGTCCGCAGCTCATGGGCGGCGTCGGCCATGAACCGGCGCATCTGCGCCATGGTGGCTTCAACCGGCGCCGTGGACTTGCGCATCAACACCCAGCCGCCTAACGCAACGAGCAGCAGCGCGGCGAGGGACGCGCCGCCGAACGCCCCGATGAGCGACGCGTAGCGGTCCTCGAGCTCCACGCGGTCGGCTGCCGCCAACGCGATGTAGCGCGTTCCGCTCGAGGTAGTGAAGACCGTGGCGTGGATTCGCAGCGCGTGGCCGTGCCCCACGTGTGCGTTGAGTGTGACGTCGCCGCCCGACGCGGCCGCGCGCTGTCCTGCGCGCGTGGCCCACTCGGGCGCGGCGGCCGGTTTGAACGGCGTGGCGCCCGCGGTCAACAGGTACAGCTGGCGGTCGGGGATGTGCAGCTCGTCCACGGCATCCACGACCTGCCCGCGCGCCTCCTGCGCCTCCATCTCGCGAATGTTCGCCGCGCGAATGAGCTCCTGCGTGGCGGCCTCGAGCGACGCATCGAGCTGTGCCGTGATCTGCGAGCGGATCACGGTGAACAGGCCGCCGCCTAACAGAACGAGAATGAGCCCGAACGTCGCCGCGTACCACACGGTGAGACGAAGACGGATGCGCGTCAGCGGCTGCGTCATGCGGTGCTCACTGGCCGAACCGGTACCCGGCGCCGCGCACCGTGTGGATCAGACGCGGCGTGAACCCTTCGTCGATCTTGCGCCGCAGCCGCCGGACGAGCACCTCGAGCACGTTGGTGAACGGGTCGTGGTTGTCGTCCCAGACGTATGCCGTGATCGCCGCGCGATCCACGACTTCGCCCTCGTGCTGCAGAAAAAACTCGAGCAGCGAGAATTCCTTGCCGGTGAGCACGATTTCGGTGCCGGCGCGACGCACCCGGTGCGCACGCAAATCCACTTCCAGGTTCTCGATGTGCCGGAGCGACGGCTCGAGTCGCGGCTGCCGCCGCGCCAACGCGTGGATACGGGCGAGCAGCTCGCGGAACGCGAACGGTTTCACGAGATAATCATCGGCGCCCGCCTCGAGTCCGCGCACGCGGTCGTCCACCGCGCTGCGCGCAGTCAGCATGAGGATTGGCGTCGCGACCTCGCCCCCGCGCAGCTGCGCACAGAGATCGAGGCCGCTGCCACCCGGCAGCATGATGTCGAGGACGATGACATCGTACGCGTTCGCGAACGCGGCGTGGCTCCCGTCAGCGAACGTGTGCACGATCACCGCATCGATGCGCTGCTCGCCCAACCCGTCGCGCAAAATGCGAGACAGCTCGGGATCATCTTCGACGATCAGAACTCGCATGGCACCTCGAGCACCTCACAAAGGTGGAGCACCCGTATGCGGATTGGCAATTGAGGGACATCTCCCTATACCGCCCCATTCCCCAAGGCGGCGAATGCCGCCGTTTCCCCAAGCGCAGCGCTTCCCCAAGGCGACGCAGTCGCCGCTTCCCCGTTCTCGCGTATCTTTCCCGCCATGATCGAAGCCCGCGTCGTCACCGTCGACGTCTATCCCTTGCGCCGCCACGCCAACACGTGGCGCACGCTGATACTCGAGCGCGCGCCCAACACGCGGTGCACCGGCGCATGGGAAGCGGTGCACGGCCACATCGAGCCGGGCGAGCGTCCCGAGGACGCGGCCATACGCGAGGTGGCCGAGGAAACGGGGCTCGTCGTCACACGCCTCTATAATGTGACCGTGCAACCATTTTATCTGCACACGATGAACGTGGTCACGCTGGCGGTGGCGTTTGCCGGCATCGTGGACGAAGGCGTGGTGCGCTTGTCGAGCGAGCACGCGCGCGCGGCATGGGTCCCGATCAACGACGCCATCGCTCGCTACGCGTGGCCGCGATCGGCAGTCGCGCTGCGTGAGGCCGCATATCTCCTGCGCAGCGGCGATGGCGGCGCGGTCGATGACGTGTTGCGAGTCCGCTGAGGTGTCATCGGCAACCAGCATCGCGCCCAACGGCGGACTCTCGGTGAGAGAACGGCGCGCATTGATGGCGCTGTTGCTCCTGTTCGTCGCGCTGCTGTTTCTGGAGCTGCCCGGCTCGTGGCTCTTGGAGCCCGACGAAGCGCGCTACGCCGAGGTCCCGCGCGAGATGTTGGCGTCGCACGATTACGTGACGCCGCAGTTGAACGACGCCCACTACTTCGAGAAACCACCGCTGCTCTACTGGGCCAACGCGCTCTCGATGCGCGTATTCGGCCTCAACGCCTACGCCGCGCGCCTGCCCACCCGCCTGGCAGCGTTAGGCACCGCGGCGATCGTGCTCGTCGAGCTCGAGACGCCTGCGCTCCCGGGATGGGGCTTGTGGGCGGCCCTCATCCTGCTCTCCGCGCCGTTGAGCTTCATACTCGGCCGGTACAATCTCACCGACGGTATTTTGACGTGCGCGATGACCGGTGCGTTCTTCGCGCTGCGCCGATTCCTCGCGGCGCGCGAACGCGGGGCGCGCGCCGCCGGCGCCCTCGCGGCGTTAGGCGCGTGCGTGGCGCTCGCCGTCCTGGCCAAGGGCCTCATCGGCATCGTGTTCCCGGGTCTCGTGCTGCTCATTTGGGCGGGTATCACGGGCCGGTGGCGACGGGTGGGCGACGCGCTCTGGTCTCCGGCGCCGATCGTGTTTCTCGTCCTGGCCGTACCGTGGTTCGTGCTCGTGCAACGCGCCGCGCCGGCCTTCGACTCGATCTTCTTCGTCCGCGAGCATTTCTCGCGGTTCGCGACCAGCGAGGCCAAACGCGCCGGCCCGATCTACTATTTCGTGGCCGCGTTCATCGCGGGGTTCGTGCCGTGGACGTTCGTCACGCCGCGTTCCGTTAGGCAGGTGGTGGACGCCTGGCGCGCGCGGGCCGCTGCGCACGCGGACGAATTGTTCTTCGCGATCTGGTTCCTGGTCATCCTCGTGTTCTTCTCGGTGTCCAGGTCCAAGCTGCTGCCGTACATCCTGCCGGCGTTCCCGGCCGCGGCGGCGCTCGTGGCGCGCGCGATCCTCACGCGACCCTTGGGGCTCAGACGCCCGCTCATGATTCACGCGATCATCGTCACGATCGTGGCAGCCGGCGGAGTCGCATATGGCGCGGCCAGCGGCGAGCTCCGCCGCTACGACGCGACGTGGCTCGCTGCGTTGGGCGCGGCGTTGCTCGTCGCCGGCGCGTGGATCGGCGTCGCGCTCGCCCGCACACGGGGTCGCGTCGCCATGTTCCCCGCCGCACTGGGTTGGGGCGGACTGTACCTGGCGATCATTCTCGCCATGCCACGCGTCGCCGATGACATGTCGGCCCACAATCTCGCGCTGGTCGCCGCGCGCACACCGGACGCTCGCATCGTCTCGTATCGCTGCTACCCGCAGGAATTCCCGTGGGTGCTGCGTCATCCCATTGTCGTCGCCGACTACGTAGACGAGCTCGGCTCCGATGGTCTGCGGCCTCCCGAGTATTACTGGTCGCGCGAAGAATTCTGGAAGCGGTGGAACTCGGGCGAGCGTATCGTGGTGGTCATGAAGCGCCACGCGCGCTCGGAGTTCCTGGGCTCGAACGCGACGGGGACGCCGCTGGCCACAAATCGGAAGTATGTTGTATTGGCGAATTTTCCGGCCACAGTCGCGTCCCCTAACCCGGCGAGATGACCGAACCCGCACGCCCTCCCGTACCGCGCCACGCGGGGCGCTCCTCGTTCCTCCCGTTCTCGCGTCCCACGATCGGTGACGCCGAGATTGCGGAAGTCATCGACTGCATGCGCTCGGGATGGATCACCACTGGTCCCAAGGTCGAGCGCTTCACGAACGACTTTGCCGCGTACGTCGGCGGTCGGCATGCGTCGGCCGTCTCATCGGCCACCGCGGGCTTGCACCTGGCGCTGCTCGCGCACGGCATCGGGCCGGGCGATGAGGTGATCACGTCGCCAATGACGTTCGTTGCCACGCTCAACGTGATCGAGCTCGTGGGCGCGGTGCCGGTGCTCGCGGACATCGATCGCCACACGCTGCAGATCCGCGTCGACGAAGTGGCGCGCCGCGTCAGTCCGCGCACACGCGCGATCGTGCCGGTGCACTTCGTTGGGCAGCCGGTGGACCTCGATCCGGTGCTCGACATCGCTCGCGAACGCGGCCTCACGGTGATCGAGGACGCCGCGCACGCCGCCGGCACCGAGTACAAGGGCAAGCGCATCGGATCGTTCCCGACCACGAGCGTGTTCTCGTTCCACCCCAACAAGAACATCACCACCGGCGAAGGCGGCATGGTGGTCACGCACGATGAGGACGTGATGTCGCGCGTGACGCTGCTCAAGTTCCACGGGATGAGCCGCGACGCGTGGAAGCGCTTCGATCGGGCGGGGTCGCCGCGCTACGACGTGGCCCTGCCGGGATACAAGTACAACATGCTGGACATGCAGGCTGCGTTAGGCATTCACCAGCTGCCGAGGCTCGACGCATTCATCGATGCGCGCCGGCGCCTCGCGGACCGCTACCAGGCGGCGTTCAGGGATCTCGATGCGCTCATCCTGCCCGAGCCCGTGCCGTACGCGGCGCGCCACGCCTGGCACCTGTACACGCCGCTCGTGAACATCGACGCGCTCACCATAGACCGCGACGCGTTCATGGCCGAGCTCAAGGCGCGCAACATCGGGGTCGGCTTGCACTACACCGCCGCGCACGAGTTCTCGTACTATCGCGACCGCTACAGGTGGTGCGCCGGCGACTACCCCGACGCGCACTTCGTGTCCGAGCGGATCCTCTCGCTCCCGCTCTATCCCACCCTCAGCGATGCCGAGCAGGACGACGTGATCGACGCGGTTCGCGACATTGCCCTTGGGAGCGCGAGATGAGCGCGCCGCGAGGGAAGGTCTCGGTGGTGGTTCCCGTGTACAACGAGGAGGCCAACATTCCCGAGCTCGTACCGCGCCTCTTCGCCGTGCTCGATACGCTCGACCGGCCGTGCGAGGTGATCTGCGTCGATGACGGCAGCCGCGATCGCTCGCTCGACGTGCTGCGCGGGCTCGTCGATCGCTACCCCGATCGGCTGCGGGTGGTCGAGCTGAGTCGGAATTTCGGGCAACACCCCGCGATTCTCGCCGGATTCGCCATCGCGAGCGGGGATGTGGTCGTCACCATCGACGCCGATCTGCAGAATCCGCCGGAGGAAATTCCGAAGCTGTTGGCGCTCGCGGACCAGGGCTTCGATGTGGTGGGCGGGGTGCGCGAGGCGCGTCATGACAGTCTCTTCCGGCGCGCGGCGTCGCGCATCGTGAATCGGGTGACGACGGCGATCACCGGCATCCGCATGTCCGACTACGGCTGCATGCTGCGCGCGTACTCGCGCGAGGTCATCGACCTGATCAACCGGTGCGAGGAATCATCGACCTTCATCCCGGCGCTCGCGCAAACCTTCTCGCGCCGTCCGGCCGAAATCTCCGTTAGGCACGCCGAGCGCCGGGCGGGGGCGTCGAAATATTCGTTGTACCGGCTGCTGCGCCTCAACTTCGATTTGATGACGGGTTTCTCCGTCGTGCCGCTGCAGATCTTCACGCTGTTCGGGTTTCTCACCGCCAGCGGCGGCCTCGTGTTAGGCATCTACCTGCTGATCCGCCGCTTCATCCTCCTGCGCGCCTCGGAAGCGGACGGCGTGTTCACACTGTTCGCGCTCGCGTTCGTCGTCATGGGCGTGCTCATGGCCGGGTTGGGCATCGTGGGCGAATACGTGGGGCGCATCTACCAGGAGGTTCGCGGCCGGCCGCGCTATCTCGTGCGCCGCGTGTACGGCGGGACCGGCGCCGTGATGCGCCTGGAGGGCGGCGTCGAGGGCACGGTGCCGCGTCCATGATGGGCCCGCGCATCGCGCTCTTCGCCTACGCCGACGTCGGACATGCCTGTCTCTCGATGCTGCTCGAGCGCGACGCGCATGTGGCAGTCGTGTACACGCACGCCGACCCGCCGGGCGAGACCACGTGGTTCCCCTCGGTCGCCGAGCTCGCGGTCCGTAACGGCGTTCCGGTGCGAATCGATGCGCGCCTCACGGAGCCGCGTGAGCTCATGGCGCTGCGGTCGGCCGGCCCGGACCTCGTGCTCTCGTGCTACTATCGGTCGCTCCTGCCGCTCGCGGCCCTCGCGGTTGCTCCGTTAGGCAGCTTCAACGTCCATGGCTCGCTGCTGCCGCGCTACCGCGGACGCGCGCCCGTCAACTGGGCCGTGCTCAACGGCGAAACGGAGACGGGCGCCACCCTGCACGTGATGACCGCCCGCGCCGACGCCGGCGACATCGTCGACCAGGAAGCGGTGCCCATCGGCCCGGACGACACGGCGTGCGAGGTGCAGATGCGCGTGTGCGACGCCGCGGTGCGCGTGCTCGATCGACAGCTCGACGCCATCGCGTCGGGACGCGCCCCGCGCCGCCCACAGGACGCGTCACGCGCCACGACGTTCGGCAGGCGCCGCCCGGAAGACGGCGCATTCGAATGGAGCCGCCCCGCCGCCGAGATCCACAATCTGGTGCGCGCGGTGTCGCACCCCTATCCGGGCGCATTCACGCCGCACGCAGGCCGCACCCTGTACGTCTGGCGCACCCGCAACGGCGGATGGAGTGCTAACGGAGCAACCCGGGGCGAGATGCGGGTGATCGACGACTGCCTCTACGTGGCGTGCGGCGGGTCCGACAGGCACTGGCTCGAGATCGTCCGCGGACAGATCCAGGGGGACATCGAACGCGACGGCGCGGACCTCGCCCGCCACTTAGGTCCCCACACGTCCACCACTCCCTGAGCCCCATGAAAGTTCTCATACTCGGCGTGAACGGCTTCATCGGCAACGCGCTCACCGAACGCATCCTCACGACCACGGACTGGGAAGTGTTCGGACTCGACATGTCCGCCGAAAAGATCGAGCCGTTCCTCGACAACCGTCGCTTCCGGTTTCTCGAGGGCGACATCGCCATCAACAAGGAGTGGATCGAGTACCACATCAAGAAATGCGATGTCGTGCTCCCGCTCGTCGCGATCGCCACGCCGGCCACGTATGTGCGCAATCCGTTAGCCGTGTTCGAGCTCGATTTCGAGGAGAACCTGCGCATCGTGAAGCAGTGCGTGCGCTACAAGAAGCGCGTCGTGTTCCCGTCGACGTCGGAGGTGTACGGCATGTGTCCGGATCCCGAGTTCGACGAGTATCGATCGACGCTCGTGTACGGCCCGATTCACAAGCAGCGGTGGATTTACTCGACGAGCAAGCAATTGCTCGACCGCGTGATCTTCGCCTACGGCCAGCAAGAGGGACTCGAGTTCACGCTGTTCCGTCCGTTCAACTGGATCGGCCCGCACCTGGACAACGTCGACTCGCCCAAGGAAGGCTCGTCGCGCGTCCTCACGCAGTTCTTGCACAACATTCTCTACGGCGAACCGATCAAACTCGTGGACGGCGGACGCCAGCGGCGGTCGTTCACGCACATCCGGGACGGCATCGATTGCTTGATGCGCATCCTGGTGAACGAACAGGGCGTAGCCAACGGCGGGATCTTCAACATCGGCAACCCGGCGAACGACGTGTCCATCCGCGAGCTCGCGGAACGTCTGCTGGCGGCGGTGGCGCGGTATCCGGGCTACGAGCAGGTCGCCCAACACACGCCGATCGTCGACGTCAAGTCGGAGTCGTACTATGGCGACGGCTACCAGGACATCCCGACGCGCGTGCCGTCGATTCATCATGCCGCCGAGAAGCTGGGCTGGGCACCGCGCATCGGGTTCGACGAGGCGATCCGCCTAACGCTCGACTTCTACCTGTCGTCGCGCAAGCGGCCGCTGGCGCCGTGACCGGTGCGGCGCCGTCCGCGCCGGCCGTGCGGCGCGTCGCGCTCAAAGTGGACTGCGACACGTTCCTCGGCACCCGCGCCGGCCTGCCTAACCTGCTCCGTGCGCTGAGCGCGCGCCGCATCCGCGCGACGTTCTTCTTCACGTTAGGCCCGGACCGGTCGGGGCGCGCCATCATGCGCGTGTTCACGCGCAAGGGTTTCTTGCGCAAGATGCTGCGGTCGCACGCGCTGTCGATGTACGGCCCGCGCACCGCGCTTTACGGGACGCTCTTGCCCGCGCCCATGATCGGGAGCCGGCTCGAGGCGTCGATCGCCGCCGTGGGCGACGCCGGCCACGAGGTGGGCGTCCACGCCTGGGACCACGTCCGCTGGCACGACAAACTCAACCGCCTAACGGAAGCGCAGATCGCCGCCGACTACGGCCGTGCGCATGACACGTTCGCGCGGATCTTCGGACGCCGCGCCCGCGCGTCCGCCGCACCCGGATGGCACGCCACGGCAGGCTCCCTTGCGGTGCAGGAGCGCTTCGAGCTCCTGTATGCGTCGGACACGCGTGGCGGCACACCGTTCTATCCCGAGGCGGGCGGCACGCGGTTCCGCACCATCCAGCTGCCCACCACGCTTCCCACCTGGGACGAGACGTACAACTCGCCCGAGCTGCCGGACGGCGCGTCGCTCGTCGCGTACTATCGGCGCGCCATCACCGGTACCGAGATCCACTCGATCCACACCGAGGTCGAAGGCACGGCGCTGCTCCCGCTGTTCGAGCAGCAGCTCGATGCGTGGATCGAGGACGGCATCGCGTTCGTGACGCTCGAGGAGATCGCGAAGGAGTGGCTGGCGTCACCGGACCGCGTACCGGTTCGGCGCATCGTGCGCGGGGAACTACCGGGGCGCGCCGGGCTCATCACGACCAGCGTCCCGGTCTGATCAGTGCGTCAACCCGCTGTCGCGGTACCGGAACACCGATCGAGCAGCGCCTTCCCGGATTGCTGCACAGCGGCCGAGGCCGGGCGTCCATCTTCCGTCCACCCGGTCCGCGTGAAGCGGCGCAGCACCGTTTCGGCGCGCACTTCGATCGTCGAGCCCTTGTCGCCGTTTCGTTTGGTTTGCACGAGCAGCTTGTCTATTTGCTGCTGCTCTTGCGGGAGGTCGCCCGACGCCTCGCGATTGATGCGTTGGGCGTCGATCGATCCCTGGCTCTCGCTCCAGGTGCGCGGCGTGTAGCCCAGCTCCTTGAGCTGGTCCATGGAGCACTGGAAGGCGTCGCCGCGGGTATGCGTGCTGGTGCCGCTCAACGTCGGCCAGTACGTCGCGCAGGCCGCCAGCATGCCCAACAGAGTTAGGCCGCCCGCCACGCCGCGGGCAAGTCCCTGGAACCGTGGTCGATCTGTCACGCGCGTCCGCCTCCACCGGTGGACCGTTGCCGCGCCGTCGGCAGACACTCGTTGAGCTCCGTCGGCGCGTTCGGCTTGACGCGCACGCTCTTCGCCGGGATCCCGACGTTCACGTGATGCGGCCGCACATCCTTGGTGGCCACCGCCATCGCGCCCACCATCGCATCGCACCCGACGTGCACGCCGGCGAGCACCGTCGCGTGATACGTGATCCGCACGCCCTCGTCGATGCGCGTCATCGCGTTGGTCACGTCGCGCTGATCGACGATGCTGTGCGTGTGGCTGTAGATGTTGGCGTAGTCGGAGATCGAGACCCGGTTGCCTAACACAATGCCGCCGCGGTCATCCAGCAGCACGTGCCGGTGGATCACCACGTCGTCGCCGACATCCATGTTGTACCCGAACGAAAACTCCACGTGCTGGAACGCCTTGAAGTTCTCGCCGCAGCGCTTGAAGATGCGCGGCGCGAGCATCCGGCGCAGCCTAACGCCCAGGTCCACGTTCTGTCCGCCGAGCGGCGTGCGGTCGAAGCTGTACCAGAGCCAGAGCAGGGGCTTGACGCGCTGGAATCGCGGCTGGTCGCAGTCGGCGTAGTACTCGGGCTCGAGCGTCACGTTGCGCGGATCGAGCGCCTGGAGCGCCGCGCGCGTGCCCAACGGCAGCGACTCGTCGTTGACCGCCGTCTCCCAGTCGCGCGCATACTCGGGATACAGGATGTCGCACAGCAGCGCGCGGCACATCGTGCTGCGGTCGGTATCCTCGTGCGCGAGCTGGTCCGCCACGTGCTCGAGCCACTGGTCCACGACTTTCGCGCCGGGAGTCGGAGCGAGTTTCTTGAGCGGCAGAAGGGCCATGGTGGTACCGTAACACAAAAGTGTCCTATGGGGAACAGACTTCGCCTACCGGTCGGTTCCCAAACGACATACGACACCAGCCAAGTCCAGGGTCGATCAGCCTTGCCGCCACGATGGCGCGGCCACGAGATCTTCAATGGCGCTCGCCAACTCGTCGCGTCCGAGTTTCGTCACGGCACTGAACGGAATCACCTGCTCGGGCTCCAAGCCGAGTGACGCAGTGATCTCTGCCACGCGCGCCGCGGCTCGTGTGGCCGACAGTTTGTCCACCTTGGTAACAGTGACAATCGTCGGGGCGCCGAGCTCGGCGAGGAACTCGAGCATCTGCCGATCTTCGGGCGACGGGTCGCGACGGACGTCGAGCAGTTGCACGATGCCGCGCAGCTGCATGCTCGTTTCGAGATACGATTCGATCAGCGGACGCCATTTCGCGCGTTCCGTCTGCGATACCCGCGCGTACCCGTAGCCGGGGAGATCGACGAGCACCAGCGCGTCGTTCACGGCGAAGAAGTTGATCTCGCGCGTCTTGCCCGGCTGCTGGCTCACGCGGGCCAGGGAATTGTGCCGGACCAACGCGTTGAGCAGCGATGACTTGCCGACGTTGGAGCGGCCGCTGAACGCGATCTCGGGCAGCGCCGACTCGGGTCGCCAGCCGCCGGGGGACGCCTGTCCGCCCAGAAAGGCCAGGCGGCGAATGACGAGCGGTTCGGCGCCCGGTTTGTCAGTGTGCGACATCGGACACCGCGATCCCGGTGTCGGCGTGTCGCTCGGCGCGCAGTGCGAGGGCGAGCACTTCGTCCATCGTGGACACCGGATGGAACACGAGGCCTTCGCGGATGTCGGGCGCGATCTCGTCGAGCTCGCGCGCGTTCTGCGCGGGGATGATGACGTGCGTCACGCCGGCGCGACGCGCGGCGACGAGCTTTTCCTTGAGGCCGCCGATGGGCAGGACGCGTCCGCGGAGCGTCACCTCGCCCGTCATGGCGGTGTCACCGCGCACCGCCGCGCCGGTGAGGGCGCTGACGAGCGCCGTGGCGATTGCAATGCCGGCCGATGGCCCGTCCTTGGGCGTCGCGCCGGCCGGCATGTGCACGTGGATGTCGCGCGTCCGCGCGAAGTCGGCATCGATGCCTAACATGGTGGCCCGCGACCGCGCGTAGCTGAGCGCCGCGCCCGCCGACTCCTTGAGCACGTCGCCTAACGTACCGGTGAGCTGCAGGCGTCCGCGGCCCCGCACTACCGCCACCTCGATCTCGAGCAGGTCGCCGCCCACCGAGGTGAACGCGAGCCCCGTGGCCACGCCCACGCGATCCTCGAGCTGCGTGGGGTCATCGTCGTAGGGCCGCACGCCCAACAGCGCGACCAGATCAGCGGGTGCCACCGTGATCGAGACGGCACCGGCGGCCGGATCCGCGGCCACGCGCCGCGCGAGCTTGCGCGCAATGCGGGCGATGCGCCGCTCGAGCTCGCGCACGCCCGCTTCGCGTGTGTAGCCCCGCGCGATCTCCGTGAGCGCGTCGGGCTGGATGGTGACCGTGGCGGGATCGAGTCCGTGCGTCCGCAGTTGCCGCGGTACGAGATACTGTCGCGCGATCGCGTGCTTCTCGTGATCGACGTAGCCGGGCAGCCGGATGATCTCCATGCGGTCGCGCAGCGGCTCGGGCACCTGGCCTAACGAATTGGCCGTCGTGATGAACAACACCTGCGACAGGTCGTATTCGACTTCCAGGTAATGGTCGCTGAACGCGCGGTTCTGCTCGGGGTCGAGCACTTCCAGCAAAGCCGCCGCCGGATCGCCGCGCCAGTCCTGTCCCATCTTGTCCACTTCGTCGAGCAGGATCACGGGATTCACCACGCCGGCGCGGCGCATGCCCTGGATGACCCGGCCGGGCAGCGCGCCGATGTACGTGCGGCGGTGCCCGCGGATCTCGGCCTCGTCGCGCACGCCGCCCAACGACATGCGCGCGAAGCGCCTGCCTAACGCACGAGCGATCGACCGGCCCAACGATGTCTTGCCCACGCCCGGCGGGCCCACCAGACACAGGATGGGCCCCTCGAGCTTGCCCACGAGCGCCAACACGGCGATGTAGTCGAGGATCCGGTCCTTCACGTCCGTGAGCCCGAAGTGGTCCTCGTCGAGCACTGCCTGCGCGCGCGTGACATCGAGCAGGTCGTCCGTGCGTTCCGTCCACGGAAGCCCAAGGAGCCAGTCGAGGTAGTTGCGTCCCACCGTGGACTCGGGCGACAACGGCGGCGTGCGGCGCAGCTTGCGCAGCTCGCGCTCGGCCCGCTCGCGCGCGTGGTCCGGCAGCCCCTTCGCCGAGATCGCCGACTGGAGTTCGTCGAAATCGTCGCTGTCTTCCTGGCCCAACTCACGGTGAATCGCCTTGAGCTGCTCCTGCAGGTAGAACTCGCGCTGATTCTGGAACAGCGATCCGCGCACATCGTTCTCGATCTTGCGCTCGAGGCGGAGAATCTCGATCTCCGATGTCAGCACGGCGGCCAACCGCTCCGTGAGCGACGCGAACGACGGCGACTCGAGGAGGTTCTGCCTAACGGTGTGCCGCACTTGCAGGTGTGCGGCCACCGCGTACGCGAGCCGCTCCCGCGACTCGCTGCCTTGCACGAGCGACAACACCTCGGCGGGCAATCGCCGGTGCAGCCCCACGTATTCCTCGAACAGCGTCGCCACGCGACGCGTCATCGCGTCGTCGGTCGTCGTGGGATCGGCCGCGAGCGGGTCGGCGGTGATCGTCGCGCGAAGCAGGGCGCCGCCCGGCGTGTATCGATTGGCGCGTGCACGCCCCACGCCCTCGAGCAGTACCTTGGTCGTGCCGTTGGAGAGCCGAGAGACCTGGAGGACGCGCCCAACGACGCCGGCGCGATACAGGGTGGACGCGTGCGGCTCCTGCACTTCGCCGTCGCGTTGGGCAACGAGGAAGATCCACCGGTCGTGCGCCACTGCGTTCTCGACGGCGGCCAGCGAACCCTGCCGGCCAACGAGCAGGGGGATGACCATGTACGGGAACACGACGACGTCGCGCAGCGGGAGCACCGGCAGGCGCTCGAACACCTCGAACGATTCGTCGCCGCGGACGATGGTGGGCATGGCAGAAATATAGGGAAGCGTGTGCCGCGGGCGGCACACATGGGGAATAGGGAATCGGCGGCTGGCACCACCTTGGGGACTAGGGGTGTGTATTCACCATTCCCCAATGGCGGCACCAGCCGCCGATTCCCTATTCCCGAAGCGCGGCGGCTACGCCGCGCGCTTCCCTGGTTGTTACGCTTCTTTCTTCTGGCGCTTGGCCGAGAGCTCGAGCAACGGCGGCGTGCCGTTCAGCACGCACGATTCCGTGATCTTCACTTCCGTGATGTCGTCGCGGCTGGGCAGGTCGAACATCACGTCCGTCATGATCTCCTCGAGAATGGCGCGCAGGCCGCGTGCACCCGTGCCGCGCTTGAGCGCCTTACCTGCAATGGCGCGCAGCGCACTTTCGTCGAACGTGATCTTCACTTCCTCGAGCTCGAACAGCTTGGTGTACTGCTTGGTGAGCGCGTTCTTGGGCTCCTTGAGGATGCGCACCAGCGCTTCATCATCCAGCGCTTCGAGCGCCACGCACACGGGCAGACGCCCAACGAGCTCCGGAATCAAACCGTAGCGGAGCAGGTCGTCGGGCTCGACCTCGGCGAAGGGATTCTTGGCGAGGTCCTGCACCTTGCCGCTCTGCACTTCTTCCTTCGTGAAGCCGATCTGCCGACGTCCGATGCGCGACTCGATGATTTTCTCCAGGCCGTCGAACGCGCCGCCGCAGATGAACAGGATGTCCTTGGTGTTGATCTGGATGTATTCCTGTTGCGGATGCTTGCGGCCGCCCTGCGGCGGCACCGACGCCACGGTGCCCTCGAGAATCTTGAGCAGCGCCTGCTGCACGCCTTCGCCGGACACGTCGCGGGTGATGCTCGGGTTCTCGCTCTTGCGCGCGATCTTGTCGATCTCGTCGATGTACACGATGCCGCGCTCGCACTCGGCGACGTTGAATTCACCGGCTTGCAGCAGCCTAACGAGAATGTTCTCGACGTCCTCGCCCACGTAGCCCGCTTCGGTGAGCGTCGTGGCATCGGCGATGGTGAAGGGGACGTCGAGAATGCGCGCGAGCGTCTGCGCCAGGAGCGTCTTGCCGACGCCCGTTGGGCCAATGAGCAGAATGTTCGACTTGTCGAGCTCGACTTCGTCCTCTCGGCCGCTCGCGGAATTGATGCGCTTGTAGTGGTTGTAGACGGCGACGGCGAGCGCCTTCTTCGCTTTTTCCTGCCCGATCACGTATTGGTCGAGAACTTCCTTGATTTCCTGCGGTGTTGGAACCTGCGTTATCGCTTCAGCAACTTCGCGTTCTTCATCTTCGGCGAGAATCTCATTGCAGAGCGCGATGCACTCGTTGCAGATGTAGACTGACGGGCCGGAGATGAACTTCCGAACGGAGTCCTTCGACTTGCCGCAGAACGAACAACGCAAGTTTTTGTCGTGCGACATAGGGGTCCGCGGGAACAGGTGAAGCGGGCATCAACTTGCTCCCCCATTGAAGGGGGGTGCGGTGGGGTGGCGATACTTAACACCCCCAAAAATGACGGTCAAGCGTCGTGCTCGACACGTTCATGTGAACTAATTCACAAGGACGCCTTCCGTTCTGTCGTCGCCAATGCCCGGGCCTGAACGATCACGTTGTCGATCAACCCGTACTGCTTGGCCTCGTCCGACGACATGAACCGGTCCCGGTCCACGTCGCGCTCGATCTGTTCCACCGTACGGCCCGTGTGCTTGGCCATGAGCTCGTTCATTTTGGACCGAAGGTACAGGATCTCCTTCGCCTGAATCTCGATGTCGGCAGCCGTGCCCTGCGCGCCGCCAGAGGGCTGGTGGATCATGATCCGTGCGTGAGGCAGGGCAGACCGTTTGCCCGCCGATCCAGCCGCCAACAGGAACGCCCCCATGCTCGCCGCCATGCCCATGCAGATCGTACGGATCGGCGAGTTCATGAACTGCATGGTGTCGTAAATCGCCATACCCGCCGACACGCTGCCGCCCGGCGAATTGATGTAGAGGTTGACGTCCCTCTCGGGATTATCGGCGTCCAGGAACAGAAGCTGAGCGATCACGATG
>DATEKK010000129.1:0-13680 GCA_035277485.1 Gemmatimonadaceae bacterium | reverse complement strand
GCGCGCGCAGCGCCCGAGGCGGACGAGCCGGCCGGCGCGGCCGTCGCCGGCGCCGGCTGAAGCCGAGCTTGGGAGCCGGCGCTCGAAGAACCGTGCTGTTCGCGAGCGAACCGATCTAACGCGAGTGATGGGCGATGCATTTCGAGCCCGTGTGCGGTCGCAGGTTCCCGCGGGACGAGTCGCCGATCCGAGCGAGATCGCGGACGCGGCGGTATTTCTCGCGTCGGACGAGTCGCGATGTTTCGTGGGCGCGGAGCTCGTCGCGGACGGAGGCCTGAGCCAGCTCTGACGCTCCGTTAGGCAATGCGACCTGCCTGCGAGCGTCCGCCTCGCAATGCTTTGGTCCGAGCTGCACGCATAGGATGTCACGCCCGCCACGATCCCCGTGCATCCTCTGCGCCATGCTCGCCGCCATCCACTCCGCCGCACTCCTCGGGATCGAAGCCTACGACGTCACCGTCGAGGTCGATGCCGCACGCGGCCTGCCGGCATGGACCATCGTCGGCCTCCCGGCCGGCGCCGTAAAAGAAAGCCGCGAACGCGTCGGCGCCGCCCTCCTCAATTCCGGCTTCACCCTGCCTCCTCGGCGCGTGACCGTCAATTTGGCGCCGGCGGACCGGCGCAAAGAAGGCACCGCGTTCGACCTCCCGATCGCGTTAGGCATCCTCGTGGCCACCGGCCAGCTCGCCCCCAACACCCTCGCCGCCGTCATCGCCGTCGGCGAGCTCGGCCTCGATGGCTCCTTGAGACCCGTCCGCGGCGCCCTCCCCATCGCTCGGCTCGTCGCCCAACGGGAGCGCGCCATGCTGGTTCTGCCGCCGGCCAACGTCGCCGAAGCCTCCCTCGTCAGCTCGGTCCCGCTCGTCACCCCGGCTAACCTCGCCACCCTCGTCGCGGGACTCCACGCGCAGCACCTCGTGCCGCACGATGCCGCGCCGCCGCCTAACGAACACGACACCCTCGCCCCCGACTTCGCCGACGTCGCCGGACAGGAAACCGCCAAACGCGCGCTCGAGATCGCCGCGGCCGGTGGTCACAACGTTCTCATGGTGGGCCCGCCCGGCGCAGGGAAAACAATGCTCGCCCGCCGCTTGCCCGGCATCCTCCCCCCGCTCGAAGAACCCGAAGCACTCGAGGTCACGGCCATTCACTCCGTGGCCGGACTCATCGATGCAAATCGGCCCGCGACATCCGCCCGCCCGTTTCGCGCGCCACACCACACCATCTCCGACGCCGGTCTCATCGGCGGCGGCAATCCTCCACGCCCCGGCGAAGTCAGCCTCGCACACTTCGGCGTCCTCTTCCTCGACGAGCTGTTGGAATTCCGCCGCCATGTCATGGAATCGCTCCGCCAACCAATGGAAGACGGCAAGGTCATCATCGCGCGCGCCGCACATACGGTGTCGTTCCCCGCACGATTCACCCTCATCGGCGCCATGAACCCATGTCCGTGCGGCAACGCCGGCGACCCGGCGCGCCGATGCTCCTGCGCAGCCGGCGACATCCTCCGCTATCGCGCACGCTTGAGTGGACCGATGACGGACCGCATCGATCTCCACGTCCACGTCGGCGCCGTCGGCCTCCGCACCCTCATCGCCCCTCGCACCGGCGAACCCTCAGCGGCCATCCGCGAGCGCGTAAACGCCGCGCGCGGCCGCCAACGACAACGCTACCGATCCACGCCTCATTGCTCGTGCAACGCCCAAGCGCCGCCCGGCCGCGTGACCGCGTACGCCGACCTCGCACCGGATGCGCGCACGTTCCTCGATCGCGCCGCCGCGCGCGTCACCCTCACCGCACGGGGATACCACCGCGTGATCAAAGTCGCACGCACCATCGCCGACCTGGATGGAGAACCGACCATCGGCCTGCCGCACCTCGCGGAGGCCCTGCGCTTTCGTCCCGCGGACCCATCGCTCGATGACGCGGCCCCATCCGCCTAACGGTACGCGCGCGCGACGGGCACCGGTCGGCCTAGGCGCCACGCACTACGGTCCAGACCGCCGGCCGCGATGCACGTTGCTCGCGCCCGCTGTGACGCCCGACCGAAAGCCGCGTCGCAATAGTGGGAATCCGCGCGCCGCGCGCCGCTCGTACATGGAGCGTGGCACGCGTCCTGAAATGCTGGTCACCCGCCGCGCGGGATCGCGCACGCCGCGGCAGGGTATCACGATGTCACACCCGCATCATCACCAGCGCGTTACACAGGAGCGCAGTACCAATGCCTCACCAAGGTTCGCCCCTTCCGCCGCCGAATGTCTGGCGGCGCGCAGCCTGGCTGGCGCTCGTCGCCCCCATGCTCATCGCTGCGCGCCACGTCGCCTCTCCCCCCCAACTCGGCACCATCATCATCCAGAGTTCGGTTCGCGACAGCATGAACTCCATCTGGAGCCGCAGCAACGCGCACTGGAACGAGTTGGCCGGCGAAAATACGCTCACCCAAATGATCGGCAGCGGCAAACCAACGCAGCGCGAATACATGGGCTGCATGCTGGGCTCCATCTCGCACGACACGCTGTTCGTCACTGGCAGCGTCCCGTCGCACAACATGCGACAGCTCCAGTTCGCCGTCACCGGCGATTGCGACAGCATCAAGGATTTCGTCGGCGCCTGGCACACGCATCCGTACCGCGCCGCCCCCGACGGACACGCGCTCAAGGAGGCAGGCCTCTCCAGACAAGACCTCGCAACCTTCTCGGCCGGCGACGATCCGGCTGTGCTGGTCGTTTGGGATGTCGACTCCCTCGATGCAGCCGCCCGCGGTCCCGACGGCAGCGTCCTTCACCCCATCACGGTGGTCATGCACTGATCGTTGACGCACTTCCGCCCACGCTGGCCAGGACTACGTTTCCCACATGAAGCCAGTCCTGACCGAGGCCGCGAGGGCGGATGTGGCAACGGCCCCCACGTCTTCAGCCGACTCTCCCAGCACCAGCACCTCCGCACGCGAGAAAGAACGCCTCCTCGTCGCCTGGCTCTCCGCTCGGCCCTCCGTCGTACTCGGTTTCAGCGGCGGCGTCGACTCGGCGTATCTCGCGTGCGTGGCGCTCGAAACGCTCGGGCCCGCACGATTTCTCGCCGTGATCGGCCGGTCGCCGTCCTATCCGGATGCACAATGGGACTCGGCCCGCGCGCTCGCGGCGCAGTTCGGCATCCCCGTGCTCGAGGTCAACACGCAGGAGATGCTCGACCCGCGTTACGTCGCAAACCCAGCCAACCGCTGCTACTTCTGTAAGACCGAGCTCTGGACCGTGCTGCGTACCGTCGCCGACGAACGCGGCTTCCACACGATCGTCGACGGCACCAACGCCGATGACACACACGACTGGCGCCCCGGACGACAAGCCGCGCGCGAACACGCGGTCGCATCGCCGCTCGCGGAGCTCGGGTTCACCAAGGATGAGATCCGGCAACTGTCTCGGACACGCGGCGTCCCGACCTGGTCCAAGCCATCGTCGCCGTGCCTGTCGTCGCGACTGCCCTACGGCAGCGCCGTGACGCTCGAGCGCCTCCAACAGGTGGAGCGCGCCGAGGCAGCGCTGCGCGTGCTGGGCGTGGACGGCGACCTGCGCGTTAGGCATCACGGCGACCTCGCGCGCGTCGAGCTGTCCGCGGACCGCCTCGGCATCTGGCTCGCCGCGCCGAACTTGCGAGCGCTCGTGCGCGCCGTACGCGACGCCGGCTTCGCGCGCGTGTCCGTGGATCTCAACGGATTCCGATCCGGCTCGCTCAACGTGCTGAGCGCCGCCGGCGCGTGAGCGCACCTTCTCTCGCCGCCGCGCTCGCCGCGCTGGATGTGGATGCGCGCGTCGAAGCGCGCGACGCGCTCGCCGTGATCACGGTGCCTAACGCAGACGCCGCGGAGCGGCTGTGCGATGCCGAGCTCCGCGGCGCCGTGATCGCGCTCGCCGCCCGGCACGGCTTCAAGACCGTGGCGCTCGAGCTCGCAAGTCCGACGGACGACCGTGCGGCTCTTCCTGGCCATTAACCTGCCCGCTTCCGTCCGCCGCGACATCCGTGCGGCCACGGCGCCCATGCGCGACGCCACGCACGACAGCCATGCGGTGAAATGGCTCGACGACGACCATCTGCACCTCACGCTCAAATTCCTGGGCGAACAGCCCGACGCGTCCGTTGGGCCGCTCCGTGCGGCGCTCGACGCCGCTGTCTCGCCCCACACCGCGTTCACCCTCGACGTGGGCGGCCTCGGCGCATTCCCAAACCTTCACGCGCCACGCGTCGTATGGATGGGCGTGACACCGGATCCCAAACTCGAGCTGCTGCAGCACGACGTCGAGCGCGCCTGCGCCGCGTTGGGCTACGCGTTGGACGCACGCGCCTTTCGCCCGCACATCACGCTCGGCCGGACGCGCGACCACGTCGCGAGCCATGATGCCCGCGCCATCGCAACCGCTGCACGCAGCGTGCGATTCAAGGCGACCGCGCCCGCCAAGAGCGTCGACCTGATGCAGAGCGAGCTCGGGCCGCACGCCGCACGCCACACCGTGCTCGCCTCCCTCCACCTGAGTGGAGCATCGTCGTGATGGGCGGATGCCTGCGCTCGATCGGATGCGTCGTGCTCCTCGTCGTGCTCGGCGCAGCTGCCTGGTTGTTCCGCGGCGAGTGGGAGCCCGTCGTGCGCCGCGTCGCAACAGGATCGCTCTCGTCGCCGGATCAGTCGGCTGCGCACTGGGAACCCATCACCGCCCAGGGCAGCTCGCGTGCGAACGAGGCCATCGACCGGTTGGGCGCCAAGAGCGGACCCGTGTTTGCGAACGTGGCGCCGGGTGATCTTGCGAGTTACGTGTTCGATGCGCTCACGAAACAGCTCCCGCCATCTGCGTCCAACGTGGAAGCGGCCGCGATCGGCGAACAACTGGCTATCCGCGCCGACGTACGACTGGCCGACTTCGGCGGCCCGGCGTCGTTCGGACCCGTGGCCGGCATGTTGAGCGATCGCGAACCCGTGCAGTTCACCGGCACACTCGCGATCACCCAACCCGGGGCGGCCGTGTTCCAGGTGGGGAGCGTGCGAATCAAGGATTTCGCGGTGCCACAGGCCATGATTCCGGGCATCCTGCAGCGCATGGGGCACATCCCGCGCCCCGCGGGCACGTCGCCTAACGGACTGCCGTTCGCCGTGCCGCGCTTCATCGCCGACGTGCGCGTGCACGACGGCAAGATCACCCTGTACAAAACGGTGCCATGAGCCGACGCATCCTGGTGGCCGACGACGAGAAAGGCATCCGCGCAGCGTTAGGCCAGCTGCTCGAGTACGAGGGCTACGAGGTCCGCGCCGTGGGCACCGCCGTCGACGCCATCGCCGAGTTCGAGAAATGGCGGCCGCACTTGTCGTTCCTGGACGTGAAGATGGGCGGCATCGACGGACTCGAAGCGCTCAAGAAAATCCGCCAGGTGGATCCCGCCGCGCTCGTCGTCATGATCAGCGGACACGGCACCATCCAAACAGCGGTCGAGGCCACGCAGCTCGGCGCCTACGACTTCCTCGAGAAGCCGCTCGACACCGACCGCATCCTCGTCACCCTGCGCAACGCCCTCCAGCACGGCAACCTGCAGGAAGAGAACAGCCGCCTGCGCGAATCGGTCGAGTCGCGCTACGAGATCGTCGGCAAGTCGTTCGCGATTCGCTCGCTCATCGAGAAGATCGAGCGCGTCGCGCCCACGCCGGCGCGCGTGCTGATCAGCGGCGAAAACGGGACGGGCAAGGAGCTCGTGGCTCGCGCCGTGCACCGATTGTCGGCCCGGAGCGCGAATCCGTTCGTCGAGGTCAACTGCGCGGCGATCCCGAGCGAATTGATCGAGAGCGAGTTGTTCGGTCACATGAAAGGATCGTTCACCGGCGCCATCGCCGATCGCACGGGGAAGTTCGAGCAAGCGGACGGCGGCACGCTGTTCCTCGATGAAGTCGGGGACATGAGTCTCTCGGCGCAGGCGAAAGTGCTGCGCGTGCTCGAAGACGGCGTGGTGACGCGCATCGGCGGATCGAAAGCAACCGCCGTCGATGTCCGCGTGATCGCGGCGACCAACAAGAACCTGGAATCCGAGATCCACGAAAACCGCTTTCGCGAAGACCTGTACTATCGGCTCAATGTCGTGCCGATGACGGTGCCGCCGCTCCGCGAACGGCGCGAAGACATTCCGTTGCTCGTCGCGCATTTCACGGCGCTGCTCTCCAAGCAACAAGGGATGGCGCCGCGCACGTTCACGCCGGATGCCATCGAGCGGCTCGCGACGTACGACTGGCCGGGCAACGTGCGCGAGTTGCGCAACACGGTCGAACGGATTCTCATTCTCGCATCGGGCCCGCGCGTGCCGGCCGCGGATGTCGAGCGCCTCGTTGGGCAGCGAGCCGCGGAAGGGAGCACCTTCGGCTCACTCCTCGAAAGCCGCACGTTCGAAGAATTCAAGGACGCAGCCGAGCGAGCGTTTTTACTGGCGAAGCTCAGAGAACACGACTGGAATGTGTCGGAGACCGCGCGCTTGCTGGACATGCCGCGCTCCAACCTGTACAAGAAGATCGAGCGCTATGGGCTCACACGCGAGCATGCGTAGCGATCCCAGGACGCGGAGGGTGCGATGAGCACGGATTGGGACAAGGAGCTGCGCAAGATCGACCAGCAGCTCGAGTCGCTGTCCGACGACGCGCTGCTGCCCGAGCAGAAGCAGAAAGGGAAGGGCGGCAAGCCGGCCAAGGCGACGCCGCCGGCCGGCGCGCCGGCGCCCGCGACACGCACGACATCCACGCTCGGCGTGATGGCGCGGTTGCTGCTCGCCATTGCGTTAGGCGTGGCGATCATGTTCTGGCCCTACTCCACCAAGTGTGGGATGGGTCTGTTCGGCTATCTCGCTGCCTCGATCGTCGTCATCGTCGCCGGCGGATGGAGTGCCATCTGGACGTGGCGTCATCGATCGGCGAGCGGTCACATTCTATCGTTGCTCCTCATTCTCTGGGGCGCGCTGCTCGCCGCGCAGCAGGTGTTGCCGCGCATCGGCTACGCCAAACCCGACACCGCGCATCCGGCGGTCTGGATGTGCGGGTAAGTCATGAACCGCAACCCACTCGTCGTATCATGATGACCTTTCAGAACTTCATTGCCGGACGCTGGGTGGACGGCTGCACCGGCGCCACCTTCGAGAACATCAACCCGGCCGACACGAAGGACGTGATCGGCACGTTCCCGCTTTCGAGTCCCGACGACGTCAATCGCGCGGTGGCGTCGGCCAAGAAAGGATTCGAGATCTGGCGACGCACGCCGGCACCCGGACGCGGCGACGTGTTGCGCCGCGTGGGCGATCTCATGAGCGCACGCAAAGACGACATCGCGTCCCTCATGACACGCGAGATGGGCAAGCCGCTCAGCGAGACGCGCGGCGATGTGCAAGAAGGCATCGACACCGCATACTACGCAGCGTCCGAAGGCCGGCGCCTCTTCGGCCACACGGTGCCGAGTGAGCTGCGCAACAAGTGGGCGATGAGTTTTAGGCGGCCGATCGGCATCGCCGGTCTCGTAACGCCGTTCAACTTCCCGATGGCAATTCCCACGTGGAAGATGTTCCCGGCGCTCCTCTGCGGAAACGCCGTAGTGATCAAGCCCGCCGAGGATGTGCCGCATACGGTCACGGTGCTCGTGGAGCTGCTGCTCGAGGCCGGCCTGCCGCCCGAGGTGATTCAGCTCGTGCATGGACGCGGCGAGGATGCGGGGGCCGCGTTGGTCCAGCATCCGGACGTGCCGATCATCTCGTTCACCGGCTCGACCGAGACGGGTCGCATTGTTGGCGAGATTTGCGGCCGCATGCACAAGCGTCTCTCGCTCGAGATGGGTGGCAAGAACGCGATGATCGTGCTCGACGATGCGGACCTGGATCTGGCGCTCGAGGGCGTGTTGTGGGGCGCGTTCGGGACCACCGGGCAACGCTGTACGGCGACGAGCCGTCTCATCTTGCAGGATGGGATTCACGACACGTTCGTCTCCATGCTCGAGCAGCGTGTGCGCGCGCTCCGGTTGGGCGACGGGCGCAAAGAGGGCACGGACGTCGGACCGCTCATCAATCAGAGCGCGGTCGAAAAGGTGGAGCGGTACGTGTCAGTTGGGCGAACGGAGGGTGCGGAGCTTCGCTGCGGCGGAAAGCGCGCGTCGGTCAATGGTCTCGAGCGCGGGCACTTTTTCGAGCCCACGATTTTCACCGGAGTCAAACCGGGCTCGCGTCTCGAGCAAGAGGAGATTTTTGGTCCGCTCCTCTCTGTGGTCCGCGTGCGGACGCCCGACGATGCGTTCATGGTGAACAACGACGTGAAGTACGGGCTCTCGTCGTCGGTCTATACGAGCGACGTGTCGCTCGCGTTCCGCGCGTTGAACGAGCTGGACAACGGTATCACGTACATCAATGCTCCAACCATTGGCGCCGAGGCGCACCTGCCGTTCGGCGGTGTGAAGCAGACGGGCAATGGGCACCGCGAGGGGGGCTGGGAAGTGTACGAGTTCTATTCGGAGACCAAGGTGGGGTACGTCGATTTCTCGGGCAAACTGCAGCGCGCGCAAATCGACACGGGCAATGCGTAGCGCTCCCCTTGCCGCTCTTCTACGTCGCTGTCTATCATTGAGTCAGCCCTCCATTCGTCGTAGCAGATGACCGACCGCGCTCCCGTCGCCATTCCCACTCTCAGGTCCGTCACCGACGAGCACCGCGCGGAAGTACTCCGCGCGATGAACCGGACCACGTGGCGCTGGAGCGCGTTCGCCGACTATGCGCGCACCGTGATCATCGCGGTGGCGCTGTTCATGTTGGCGCGCACCTTCGTCATGGAAGCGTTCAAGATTCCATCGGCGAGCATGGAGAACACGCTGCTGGTCGGCGATTTCCTCTTGGTGAACAAGGCGGTGTACGGAGCGGAGATTCCGTTCACGCATCTGCGCATGCCGGCGTTCCGCGAACCGCGTCGCGGCGAGGTGATTGTCTTTCATTTTCCCAAGGACCGCGTGACGCCGTACGTGAAGCGTCTCATCGGCTTGCCGGGCGACACGGTGGAAATGCGCGACGACACGGTGTTCGTGAACGGCGTCGCGATGCATGAGAACTACGTCGTCCACGTGCAGCCCGACTCGGATCAGTCCTTCGCCGATTTTGATTGGCAGCGCAATTTTTTGGTCAAGCGCGCCGAAGCGAGCGCGGGATATCATCCCTCTCGTAACACGTGGGGTCCGCTGATCGTCCCCCCCAACAGCTACTTCGTGCTCGGCGACAATCGCGACATTTCGTCGGACAGCCGGTACTGGGGATTCGTGCCCAAGTCGCTCTTGATTGGTCGCCCGATGTTCGTGTACTACAGCTACGCGCACGACGACAAGCACTCATATCCGTGGCTCACCGACATTCGGTGGCACCGGCTCGGAACGATAATCCACTGAGGCACCACCGGCCCATCGGGACCCACATCCCGGAACGAGCCGCCACGTGTGGCTGCGTTGTTCGCCCGCAGGAGCTGTCGTCCGTATGGCCGTAACCGGCAACAAGAAGGCGTCCTTCGACGAAGGGTCGCTCGATCAGTACCTGCGCGACATCAGCGCGTATCCGCTCATCGATCGCGATGAGGAAGTTCGGTTAGCACAGCGGATTCGCCAGGGAGACGGTGACGCGCTCGACAAGCTGGTGCGGTCCAACCTGCGCTTCGTGGTGTCGGTCGCGAAAAAGTATCAGAACCAGGGCGTGGCCCTGGCCGACTTGATCAACGAGGGCAACCTCGGTCTCATTCGCGCGGCACACAAGTTCGACGAGACGAAGGGCATCAAATTCATCTCGTACGCGGTGTGGTGGATCCGACAGGCGATTCTGCAGGCGTTGGCGGAGCAGTCGCGCATCGTACGCGTGCCGCTCAATCGCGCGGGCACGCTGCACCGCATCGGCAAGCGCGCCAACGCGCTGCTCCAGGAATTGGGCCGCGAGCCCACGCACGAGGAGATCGCGGAGGAGATGGATATCAGCGAGGAGGAGGTCGCGAAGACGATCTCGATCTCGCAGACCCACCTCTCGCTGGACGCGCCGCTTACGCCGGGCGAAGACAACAAACTCCTCGATTATCTCCCCGACAACCTGAATCCGACGCCCGACGAGCAGACCTTCGAGAAGGCGCTCACGGAAGCGATCGAGGAATCGCTGTCGTCGCTCAAGGAGCGCGAGGCGAAGATTCTGCGGTTGTATTTCGGGCTGGACGGCGAGGAGCCGATGACGCTGGAGCAGATCGGCTCGCTGTTAGGCATCACGCGCGAGCGCGTGCGGCAGATCAAGGAGAAGGCGCTGTCGCGCCTGCGCCACGTGTCGCGCGCCCGGGCGTTGGAGTCCTTTTTGGGCTGACGCTTTCCCATTCCCTCGCCAGCGGAATCTGAACCGTAGACGCGGTCCAGTTGCGTCCCGTCGTCCCGGGGATATCGTATCCACCGATCCACGGACGCCGTACCACTCCAACTGGCTCACTTCTCACATGCTCCGAGTCACGTACCGCGTGTTCGCTCTCGCGGGCGCCTGTGCCGCGCTCGTGCTGCTCTCGTCGCGCGCCGCCGCGCAAGATGACGACGAATCGCCCGAGTCGGGTGCGCACGCCGCCACAGTCCAGGGCGTCGGCATCGATGGCCTCAAGTTCCGCTACATCGGGCCGCAGGGAAATCGCGTCGCCTCGGTGGTGGGCGAGCCGGGCAACCTCAACGTCTACTACGCGGGCGCCGCGTCGGGCGGCATCTGGAAATCGGTGGACGCCGGCATCCACTGGCGCCCGGTGTTCGACTCTATGCCCGCGCAGTCGATCGGCGCCATCGCCATCGCATCATCTGATCATCAGATCATCTGGGCGGGCACCGGCGAAAGCTTCATTCGCAGTAACGTTTCGATCGGCGATGGCGTGTACAAGTCGACCGACGGCGGTGCGACGTGGACGCACATGGGACTCGAGAAGTCCGGGCGCATCTCGCGCATCGTGATCGATCCGCAGAACCCGAACACGGTATTCGTCGCGGCCGAGGGCCAGGGCTACGGCGCGCAACCCGATCGCGGCGTCTATCGCAGCACCGACGGCGGCAAAACGTGGGACAAGGTGTTGTTCGTGAACGACTCGACGGGCGCGTCGGATCTCGCGATGGATCCCGAGAATCCGCGCATCCTCGTGGCCGGCATGTGGTCGTTCGTGATCCACACGTGGGGCAAGTTCTCGGGCGGGTCCGGTAGCGGCGTCTACATCTCGCACGACGGCGGCACCACCTGGAAGCGCGCCACGAACGGGCTGCCCAAAGGTCCGTTAGGCAAAGTGGCCGTGGCCATCGCGCCCAACGACCCCAGCCGCTGGTACGCGCTCATCGAAACGGGCTGGGAAGGGAAGGGCGCGCTCTGGCGCTCCGACGACGGCGGCGCCACCTGGCACGTCGTCTCGTACAGTCATCTCCTCGCCGAGCGCCCGCACTACTACACGCGCATCATGGTGTCGCCCGCGACGCCTAACGAAGTCTACTTCCCGTCCAACTTCCTCATGCGCTCGCTCGACGGCGGCGAGACGGCCGAAGTCATGCCGTGGGGCGGCGACACGCACGACATGTGGGCGGATCCGACCAACGCCGACCGCATGATGATCGGCGACGACGGCGGCGTGCAGATCACCACCACCCACGGACGCCAGTGGCACCGCGTGGTGTTGCCCATCGCCCAGATGTACCACGTGGCCGTGGACAACGAGATCCCGTACAACGTCTACGGCAACGAGCAGGACTACACCGCGGTGCGCGGCCCGAGCAACAGCCAGGGCTTCAGCATTCCCTCGGCGCTCTGGCAGACCACGGCGGGATGCGAATCGGGTTTCTCGTATCCCGATCCGGTGGACACGACCATCGTGTGGGGCGGTTGCTACGAGGGTGGTCTCGAGAAGTTCGACCTGCGCTCCAAGCAGTCGTTCTCGGTCGACCCGTGGCCCGACCGCGCGCTCGATTCGCCCGCCGACAGCGCCAAGTACCGCTGGAACTGGACGCAGCCGTTGGCGCTCTCGCCGTTCGACCACAACACGGTGTACGTGGGTAGCCAGTACGTGCACCGCACCACCGACGGCGGCAAAACGTGGACCGTGATCAGCCCGGACCTGACGACCGACGACTCGGCCCACATGCACAGCTCGGGCGGCCTAACGGACGACAACCTGGGCGTCGAGTACTGCTGCACGCTGTTCGCGATCGCCGAATCGCCGGTGACGCGCGGACTCATCTGGACCGGGTCCAACGACGGCAAGGTGCACGTGACGCGCGACGCGGGCGCGCATTGGACGGACGTCACACCCACGTCGGCCGAGTTCCCCAAGGGCGGCACGATCGACAACGTGGAGCCGTCGCGCTACGACGCGGGGCGCGCGTACATCTCGGTCGACGCGCACCAGGAGAACAACCGCGACCCGTTCATCTACGAGACTACCGATTACGGCCACACGTGGCGCTTGATCAGCGCCGGCATTCCGAAGAGCGTGTTCAGCTACGTCGGCATCGTGCGCGAAGACCCGAAGCGCAAGGGCATGCTCTACGCCGGCACCGAGAACGGCTTGTACGTGACGCTCGACGATGGCGCGCACTGGTTCCCGTTGCAATCCAATCTGCCGCACGCGCCGGTCACCTGGATCGTGGTGCAGGAGCACTTCGACGATCTCGTGATCTCGACCAAAGGACGCGGCTTCTGGATTCTCGATGACGTGTCGCCGCTGCGCGGTATCGATGCCACGCTCGCGTCCAGGTCCGCCTATCTGTTCGCGCCACGGCAGGCATATCGGTTCCGCGGGTCCAACCGCATCAAAGGCGACCCCGACGACATCTCGGCGGGCCGCAATCCGCCGTATGGTGCGGTGATCGATTACTACCTGAAAGACAGCACGAAAGACTCGGTGCACGTCACGATTCGCAACGCGCAGAACGCGGTGGTGCGCAAGCTCACCGTGCCGGGTGCGGCCGGCATCAACCGGACGTGGTGGGATCTGCGTTACGACCGCACGCACACGGTGGCGCTGCGCACCACGCCCAAGGGCTATCCGCAGATCTGGAGCGACAAGCGGTTCATCGGGAAGCTCACGCGCCGCATCTATCACTACGGCATCGAGAACCCTGTGTTAGGCCCACTGGTGGCACCCGGGACGTACACGGTGGAGCTGGATGCGGGCGGCCAGCAGCTCACGCAGCCGCTCACCGTGCTCAAGGATCCGCACTCGGGCGGGAGCGAGGCCGACGCGCAGGCGCAGAGCGCGCTCGCGTACAGCGTGTATCAGGAAATCGATTCGACCGCGGACGCGATCAATGCGATCGAGAAAGTGCGCAAGCAGATCGAGGATCTGCGCGAGATGTACGGGCACGACTCGTCGTTCAAGTCCGTGTTCGCCGACGCCAAGACGCTCTCGGACAAGCTCGACGGTGTCGAGAACGAGCTGCTGCAGCCGGTGCTCCAGGAGAACGACCAGAAAACGTATCGGGCTCCCATGCGATTGTATCTGCGGCTACTGTTCCTCGCCGGCTCGGTGGGCTCGGGCGCCGGCGATGTGGCGGGCGACCCCGATTTCGCGCCCACCGCGGCAGACGTCGCCGTGCACGACGAGCTCTCGGCGCGCCTGCGCACGGTGCTCGACCGCATGCACGTCGTGATGACGCAGGACGT
>DATEKK010000128.1:0-35608 GCA_035277485.1 Gemmatimonadaceae bacterium | reverse complement strand
AAAAAGCTCGCTCGCTCGACCGGTGGTCGGTGCCTGTCCCGCCGGCCTTAGGAGATGGCGGCGACAACGAGCTGACATTGCGCGCGCTCATCACACGCGTGGTGCTCGGCGAGGTCGCGGCGTTCGACGAGCGCCAACGCCAGCGACGCCTCATGCGCGTCCTGTCGCAAACGGAGATCTCCAACGGTGCAGCCGCCGGCAAGGTCGATCCTGGCGGTCATACCGCGTTGCCGGTCGCCGATCCGGAAGCGGCTGTCGGCGCCGCGCTCCAAGGGTTCGAGGACGGCCTCTACCTCGTGGTGCTCGACGGCATCGAGCAGCGCGAGCTCGACGCCCAGGTCTACCCCAAGGACACGAGCACCCTCGTCTTCGTCCGGCTCACGTTTTTGGCCGGCGCCTAACGAATGGACAACGATCAGATCAAGGCCGCGTTGGCGGCGAAACGTCACCCAGGCGCGCTGCTGGCCCGGGTGACCGGCATCAAACAACAGGCGGCGACGCTCCTTGGCGCCGGCGTGCCGTCTACCGTCCGCGCCGTTCTCGAGCAGGCGTTCCAGACATCGGAGTATTCGCGCTCCGCCGTGATCGCCCGCAACCGCGCTGAGTTAGGCGCGCAGCTCGCCGAGCTCGACGATGAGGGATGGCGTCGCCTGGCACAGGCGCTCCTCCCGCGTCTGGAATCCAGCGTCGTCTGCGCACTGCAGGGTCTCGTCCGGCGCCCGTACACCGAAGGCCTGACGCGCCGCCCCTTCCGCACACCGACTGCGCGGTCGACCCTCGCCGGTATGCGCGGACGGTGGCTCGCAAACGTTGCCCTGCTGCTTGGCGACTACGACGCGGACATCCTGTGGGTGGCCGAGCACGCGGCGCATCTCGCGGGATGGTCCGGCGCTGTCGATCTAGGCTGGTTGCTCGCGGGAGCGATCGACGCCGGTGGGTCCACCGGTGACGCCGTGTTCGACGTGCTGGCCGCGACCGTGCGCAGTGACCACCCAACGTCGCAAATGGGCCGGCACGTGACGCAGGCGCTACTGAGCTGCAATCGCCCGGATGCATGGGAGCTCGTGGAACGCCTTCTTCTGGCAGCGCAGCGAGAGGAGGGACTCCGACAGGTCATTCTCGAAAGCGTCGATGAGTCGCACCCCGCGGCGTTCCGGCGAATCGTCACCGTCATCCGCGAACACAACCTCGCGCGATTCTCGTCGGTGATTCGCGCCGCCGATACGTGGTTCGGTTTTCTCTGGGACGGCACCTCGCAGGTCAAGATCGATTCCCTGCTCGGCCGCGTACTCACACTGCTCGACGATCCGGCCGCCCGAGAGAACGCGCTCAATGGTGACGACGGCGAGACGGCGTACCTCGCTCTGTGGAGCGTCGCGTTCGAGAACGTCGACGCGGTGATTCCGCTCGCGGCCAAGCTCGCCACGTCGAGCTCCGAATCGATGCGGTTCGTCGCGGCACACATCCTCGTGCAATCGCTGTGGTCGAGTGCGTTCGGCACGCTGGTCAAGTTGTTAGGCGACGCGGATCTGCGCGTTGCCGCACGCGCGCTCAACGGATTTTTCGCGGATCGGTCGAAGAACCTGGACGTCGCACTGATGTTCGATCGACTCGAGCAGCTCATCGCGCGAATTCCCAAGCGCGGCCAACCCCTCGACGCGATCGTTTGGCCCTGGTGCAAGCTTACGCTCGAGCGCTCGCACGTTGCGGCGGCGATGGTCGTTCACGCCGCCCACATTCCGGGCGACCGCCTCCGGCCGCACGTTCGGGACCTCAACGCCGATGGTCGCGCCGCGTTTCTGCGGAGCGTGGCCGGTCTCGCCGCGCACCGAATGCGAGGCCAGCCCGAACCGAAGAGACGGCCGCTCTCCGCCGGTGAGCGCGCCCTCGCAATCGATTTCCTTGGGGACGCGTCCGAATCGGTGCGATCGACGGCCTACAACGTGCTCGAGCCACTCCCGCTCGAGAGCGACGAAGTTGACCACATCATCACACTTCTGGATCGTAAGGCGAGCGACCTTCGCGCGCGATCGCTGACCAGGCTGCGCGCGCTCTCCGACGCGGATCTCTTGAACGCGGCCGACCGTCTGCTCGCGGATGCGAGTGAATTGCGACGGCAGGCCGGGCTGGAGCTGCTGCGCGACGCGATGGAGAAGAAGCGCTCGCTGGCCGAGGTGCGCGCGCGCATCGAGCGATACAGCGCGGGTCGCGAGACCCTCTCGAAGCAGGAGGAAGCGCACGTCGCTGCTGTTCTGCGCGAGCCGACGGTCGCGACCACCGACGATGCGCTCGGGCTCATCGATCCCCGTGCGATGCAAGCCTGGCCCGCACCGAAGCGACGGAAGGTGGACGTCGACAGCGCGGGAGCGCGGGCATCGGTGGCGGCGCTCGCGGAGCTCATCCTGGCCCACGCCGAAACGGAGATTCGGCGGCCTAACGGAGAAGTCGTGTTGTTGCCGCAGTCGGTCGGCTGGTCCTTCGGGCCGCGCAAGCGTGAAGATGTCGAGGATGGCGGCAGCGGCATCCCGCTCGTCGACGTGTGGCGCTCGTGGGCTCGCGGCCGATCGGCATCGCTCCGCGACGACGATGGTCTCGAATTGCTGCGCGCGTTGGTGCCCGACGACGACAGCGACGTGTGGAAGAGCGCCTCCGTGCAGAAGCTGCGCGACGGCAACATGAAGCACCTGCACAGCATGCTCATGAACGGACTGCTCGCGTGGAGCGTGGTCTGGGATCCGCCCGCTCATGGATTCGAGTTTCTCGTGAGTGGTCTCGAGTCCGCGGTCGCCGCCATCGACGATGACGAGTATCGCGAGCTGATCGAGGATAGTGCGGCCGCGCACGTCTGGTACTATGCGTCGGGCGATCAGAAGCGGCCGCTGCAGCGGAAGCTGAATCATGTGCAGCGCTGGCTGAATCGCGCGCACTGGTGGCGGTCGCTCTTCCCGAAAACGGTGACGCCCGACGCCGCCGCTAGTCTGTACGGCGTTCTTCGGACCTTGGGATCGCGTTCGCGCGGGCACGCCCGGCAGAGCATTACCGTCGACGACTTCCTGAGCGTGTACCGCGCACACGCGCTCCACGACCCGTGCGCCGAGTTGACGGACCTGCTCGTTGGGCGCTCCACGGCTCCGATGACGTCGAGCCTCCTGCGCGCGGTATCGACCAGGCGTCCGCCGAGCGGCCTCGCCGAGCATACGGAGCTCGTCGAAGCGGTCGATCGCTGCCGTCGTCGCATCGTCGAGGTCGAGTGCGAGCGGGGCGACCGGCCGACGGCCGTGTCGCGCCACGTGATGGAACTGCGCTGGACCGGCGGTCTCGATACGCTGGCGCGCGCGCTGCCAGCGTTAGGCAAGACGCATTTCGCCCGCAATTTCGGTTGGTCGCGGATGGGGGAGTCGCGCAAGGAATCGTTGAGCCATCTCGTGGTGCGGAGCTTCCCGCGCCCCGAGGACACGCCCAAGGCGTTCGCCGCCTGGGCGCGATCGGCGCGGATCCCGCAGGCGCGGCTCGTCGAGCTCGCGGTGTATGCACCGCAGTGGGCCGCGCACGTCAATCACGTGCTCGAGTGGCCCGGTCTCGAGGACGGCGTGTGGTGGATCGAGGCGCACACGAAAGACGGACGCTCATGGCAATTGAGGGACCTCAAGGACGAGTGGGCGGCCGGCGCCGGCGAGCACACACCCCTCACCGCCGACGAGTTGACCGAGGGCGCAGTGGATGTCGCGTGGTTCGAACGGACATACAAGGCACTGGGCGCGGAGCGCTGGCGGGTTCTCTACGGAGCCGCGAAGTACGCCGCGAGCAGCGGCGGTCATTCTCGCGCGCAGCTCTTTGCCGACGCGATGTGCGGCGCGGTCACGCGCGAGGCGATGCTCGCACGGATCGATGATAAGCGCCACCAGGATTCGGTGCGCGCGCTCGGACTGCTCCCGCTCGCGGAGGGCGTGGCGGGCCGGCGCGATTTGCTCGAGCGCTACGTCCGGCTCGAGAACTTCCGGCGCGAGTCTCGCAAATTCGGGTCGCAGCGCCAACTGAGCGAGAAGCGCGCGGTAATGATCGGGCTCGCGAACCTCGCGCGCACGGCGGGCTATCGCGATCCGCAACGCCTCACGTGGGCAATGGAACAGCAAGCGGTCGCGGACCTGGTGCGCGGGCCGCTCGTCGTCGTGCGCGGCGACGTGACGCTTACGTTAGGCATCGACGGCGACGGCGTGCCGTCGCTCCTGGTCCAACGGAACGGGAAGACCCTCAAGGCACTCCCCGCCGCGCTCAAAAAGGATGACGACGCGCAGGTGCTCAAGGAGCGGCTGCAAGAGCTCAAGCGGCAGCGGTCCCGCGTGCGCAGCGCGCTCGAGGAGGCGATGTGCCGCGGCGATGCGTTCACGGCGGCAGAGTTAGGCACGCTGCTCGAGCATCCGATCCTCGCTCCCTCCATAGCGCGGCTTGTGTTCGTGGGCGACGGCCCGGCCGGATATCCGGCCGAGGGCGGTCGGGCGCTGCGCGACGCCGCCGGCGCGACGCACGTGTTGGGCAACACGGAACAGGTGCGCATTGCGCATCCCGCGGACCTGTTCGCGCGCGGCGACTGGCCGGCCTGGCAGCGTGAGTGCTTCCGCGCCGAGCGCGTGCAGCCCTTTAAGCAGGTCTTTCGCGAGCTCTATCCGATCACGGACGGCGAGCGCGGAACGCAGCGGACGCGCCGGTACGCCGGGCATCAGGTGAATCCGCGTCAGGCCCTCTCGCTGCTCGGCGGCCGCGGCTGGCTCGTCTCGCCGGACGAAGGCGTGAGCCGGACGTTCCACGATGCGGGCCTCACGGCGCGGCTGGCGTTCGAAGAGCCCTTTTTCACACCCGCGGACATCGAGGGCCTGACGCTCGCTGAAGTCATCTTCGCGAAAAAGGGGGATTGGACGCCCCTGCCCCTCGACGAGATTCCGCCGCGCGTGTTCAGCGAGACGATGCGGGACGTCGATCTCGTCGTGAGCGTCGCGCACAGTGGCGGAGTCGATCCCGAGGCGACAGCATCGACCGTCGAAATGCGCGCGACACTCATTGGCGAAACCTGCCAGCTGCTCGGCCTCGACAACGTGGAGCTCAAGGCCCATCACGCCATTGTTCGCGGCGAGCTCGGCACGTATTCGGTGCACCTGGGCAGCGCCGGTGTGATGCTCATGCCGGCAACGGCCATCCCGATCGTGGCCGTTCACTCGCAGCACCGCGGCCGCCTGTTCCTTCCGTTCGCCGACGACGATCCGCGCACCGCAGAAGTGCTGTCGAAGGTGCTATTGCTCGCCCGAGATCGGTCGATTCGAGACGCGAACATTCTGGATCGTATACGGTCGGCGAGCGGCACCGTGGAAGGTTGAGCGCGCCGCGGGCTCGTGCTTTCTTGCGCCGATCGCCGACGTCTGCGAAGATGTCGGCGTGCGCACTAGACCTCCGAGCCCCGCGCCGGTTTCGACCGAGGATTTGATCGTCGAACCGTGGCGTACGAACTGTCGCATCACGCGGCTCCTCGTTGGCAGCCTGCCGCCCACGGTCTGGGCCGAGCCGCTGCCCGGACTGCCGCGGCGGACCGTGCGCATGGTGGCCGCCCACTTCCATAACTCGCGCAGCGGCTGGATCAATACGCTCGGCGTTCCGTTAGGCATTGCGCGGCCGCCGCGGGTGAGCACCTTCAAGGCGACGCGGCCGGACGTGCTTGCCGGGCTGCGCGCGAGTGACCGGGGCATCGAGGCGGTATTACGCGCCGGGCTGCAAGCAGGCGGTATGGTCCCGCCCACGGCCAAGTACGTTTGGCGGAACCTCCCGCTGGATGTCGGACACGTGCTGTCGTATTTCATCGCGCACGAAGCCCACCACCGGGGGCAACTGTTGCTCGCGTGCCGTCAGTTAGGCGCTCGGCTGCCGGGCGACGTGGTCAACCGAATGTGGTGGTGGCAGCCGCCCAAACCGGCGAAGAACAGGGCTACTCGGTCTCTTCCCTGAGTGCCCGCGGCGCCTCCGGCCTGAGATACCAGATCAGACAACCGCAGCAAACTCCCAGGCCGACCAGCGGCAACCACAGCGCGACGAGCGCCGCGAGTCCTTGGCGATGGACACGGTCCGACTAGTGCTGCCCCGGCACCCTGATCCCGAAGCTCACCGCGTCGCGGTGCGTGCGCGGATCGAAATCGTAGCCGACGAAGAAGAACGAGAACCCGAGGCGCGCGCCCAAGTTCTGCTCGAACCTCGGCAACCCGCCGACGCCGGCCGAGCCGAATGCGTCCCGCAACACGATGGTGGGCGGGCCCAGGTACTTCACCCGGAGCTTGGTGATCGGAATGGTGTAGACGCCGACCATGTACAGCACGTGATCGCCGCCTAACGACAGAACGTCCAGCGTGGGCAGCGTCCCGGCCCCACCCAGATACGCGAACCGCTGCGCGGGCGCCGTGTCCCCGGCGGTGAGCACGCCGTGCGCGTGGATCGCGAAGTGCTGCGTCCCGAACGTCGGGAACGACACGTCGGCGTCGAACGTGGTCTGCGTGAAGCGCTCGCCTAACGGAGTATCGAACGGTCGTTCGACACCCGCGTCGCCCGACAGCTTTACGTCCCCGAACTGGTACGACACGGCCGCTGCGCCGACGACCGACGAGATGCGCCCGTGCTCGATGACCGGGTTGGGTCTGAGCATGCCATCCGCCGCCGCGGACCCCGTGACGCTCCACGGCCCTCCCGCGCGCGCCGACCAGTCGCGCTCCGTCTCGGCGCCCGCGCCTAACGAGAACTGGCCGGACGCAGCGGCCCACGTGTGTGTGATCGTGCCGCGAAACCGGTCGGCGCGCCAGTAATTCCGGTAGTCGTGACCGATCGCCAGCGCGGCGAGCGAATTCTCCGTTCCGGGCTCGATCCACTCGTCGTTGCTCAACGTGTAGCGCCCGGCGTCGCCGCTGATCAACCAGTCCGGACCCAACGGCACGTCGATGCCGGCTTCCGGATCCCACATGCCGAGGTCGCTCCGGTACGTGATGGTGGGATCCACGCGGAGGTGGTCGCCTAACAGAGAGAACCGCGGTCCCCATATTGCCGACAGGCCATCCACCCGATCGTATGCCGGCACGCGAAAACCGAACAACATCGGGAGCGAGATGATGCCGGCGAGCTCGGGTCCCGCGGGCGCCACGTAGTCGAGTGCGATACCGTCCTTCGTGGTGTCGGCGTCGATGCGCACGTCCGGATACGAGAGCTTGCCGCCGATCACAACGGCATCGCGCGAGTCGTATACGCGGCCGCCCACCGCGATGGCGCGACCATCGATGTGCGCGCCCGGTCGCAAGAACACATTGCCCTCGAGCACGAGCACGTCACCGTGCACCGTGCTCGCCACCGTCGCGTCGCTTCCCACCACCACCACCGACGTCGCAAACACGCTGTCCTTGAACAGCCGCGTGTTCCATTTCTCGTACCGCGTCACGTACGGATGCGCGAGCGCGTCCGCGATCACCGGACCGGATGGAATGGGCGCGGCGTGCCGGACGTACACGCGCTCGTGCGGCTGTTGGGCGGCGAGCGGTGTGCCCGCGACCAGCAGGAGCGCGGCGAGACGCCTCAGCATCCGGCAAGCGTGAGAAAATTCTTCAGGAGCTGTTTCCCGTGTTGCGTGAGCACCGACTCGGGGTGGAATTGCACGCCCCATACCGGATGCTCCACGTGGCGTACGGCCTGGATCTCGGTGTCGTCGTCGGTGGATGTCGCAAGAATCTCCAGCGAGTCGGGCAGACTCGCTCGCTCCACGATCAACGAGTGATACCGCATTACCTCGAGCGGTGACGGCAGGCCCGCGAAGAGGCCGGTCCCACCGTGCGCGATGCGCGACATCTTGCCATGCATCACCCGCGCCGCGCGCACGACGCGCCCGCCGTACGCTTCGCCAATGGCCTGGTGGCCCAGGCACACGCCGAGCGTCGGAATCGCAGGGCCCCATCGCGAAACGACGGGCACCGTGATCCCGGCCTCGTGCGGCGTGCACGGCCCCGGCGAGAGCACGATGGCCTTGGGCGCGAGCGCGCCCACGTCCTCGACCGTGATGGCGTCGTTCCGCCTAACGACCGGCTCGGCACCCATCTCGCCCAGATACTGGACGAGGTTGTAGGTGAACGAATCGTAGTTGTCGATGACGAGAATCATGGCGTCCGGGCGCTGCGGTTGGGCGTCAGCCCCGCGGATGATACTGCTTGTGCACGGACCGCAGGTACTCCCGGTCGACGTGCGTATAGATCTGCGTGGTCGAGATGTCGGCGTGGCCGAGCATCTCCTGCACCGCGCGCAGGTCGGCGCCGTGCTCGAGCAGGTGCGTGGCGAACGTGTGCCGGAGCGTGTGCGGCGTGACGCGCTTGGTGATTCCCGCCCGCTCGACGTATTTGCGGAGCAGCTTCCACGCGCCCATGCGCGTGAGCGGCTTGCCGTGCGCGTTGAGCAGCAGAATGCCCTTCCCGGTGCCGTGCTCGAGGCGAGGCCTGAGCTCGCGCAGATAGACGGCCACCGCGCCGATGGCGCGCCGGCCGATGGGCACGAGCCGCTCCTTGCTCCCCTTGCCGAACACGCGCACGAGCCCGTCGTCGAACAGCACGTCCTTCACTCCGAGCGTGATCCACTCGGAGACGCGAAGGCCGGCACCGTAGGCGAGCTCGAGCATGGCGCGGTCGCGGAACGCGAGCGGATCGTCCAGCGTCGGCGCGGCGAGCAATCGCTCAGCCTCCTGCACGGTGAGCACGTCGGGCAGCGTGAGCCAGCGCTTCGGCGTCTCGAGACGGTCGCTCGGGTCCTGCGCGATTTCGCCCTCGCCGACGAGGAACCTGAAGTACGTTCTCACGGCCGAGATGTTCCGTCGGATGGACGTCGGCGCGAGTCCCAGGTCCTTCAAGTGATACACGAAGTCCCGCAAAAGCGCGGGCGTGACGCCCGCGGGACGCGTCGCGCCCTTCACACGCATGAACGTGGCGAAGCGCGCGAGGTCGAGCGCATACGCCTCGTTCGTCGCCCGCGCGGAGCCGCGCTCCACGTGGAGAAAGTCCTGGAAGCGCTCGAGCTCGAACGCGCGCGCGATGTCGTCGCCTAACGCAATCGCCGGCGGTGCGGCGCGCACGCGGGACTCGGCGGCGTGGCGCATCACGGATTCACGCCGCGCTCTTCGAGCGTGGCCACCGCGATACACGCGATGCCCTCGCCGCGCCCGATCCACCCCATTCCTTCGTTTGTCTTCCCCTTCACGCTCACCGCGCCGGCCCCCAAGCCCAACGCCGCGGCCAGTGCGGCACGCATGGCAGCGCGGTGCGGCGCCAAGCGCGGCTGCTCCGCGATCACGGTCACATCGACGTGCGCGGGACGCCAGCCGTGCATCGCGGCCCGCGTCACCGCGAGGCGCAGCATCTCGATCGAGTCCCGATTGCGGT
The DNA here is from genome assembly GCA_035277485.1 of Gemmatimonadaceae bacterium. Classification (GTDB taxonomy): domain Bacteria; phylum Gemmatimonadota; class Gemmatimonadetes; order Gemmatimonadales; family Gemmatimonadaceae; genus JADGGM01. The sequence goes on along the minus strand of DATEKK010000128.1, from coordinate 26,171 downwards.
TGGCGGGATCCGAGTCGGGAAACATCTCGCCGATGTCGCCCGCTCCGGCGGCGCCTAACACAGCGTCGGTGATGGCGTGGGCGACGGCGTCGCCGTCCGAATGTCCCGAGAGCGAGAGCGGCGCCGGGATGCGGACGCCGCCCAACACGAGCGGTCCGCCGGGAACGAGGCGGTGCGAGTCGTACCCGATGCCGCAGCGTGTGGCCATTCGGTCTCGCGCCATGCGCTTCAAGTTGAACGCGCCGGACTCGCGTGTCCGGCGCCGCCGCGCTACGCCGCGACGGTCGCGGTCTTGGGGCTGGCGGTCGGTGTCGGTGCGATGATCGAGTAGTCCTGGCGCCGGCGTGCCGCGATGAATCCCGCATCGCGAATGAGCCGCTCCATCTCGTCGGTGGTCGTGCGAAACGTCGTGTTCGCCGCCGACACCACGTTCTCCTCGATCATGAGCGACCCGAAGTCGTTGCACCCGAAGCGCAGCGCCACCTGCCCCACCTTCATGCCCATCGTGACCCAGCTGGCCTGCAAGTTAGGCACGTTGTCGAGCGCGATGCGCGCGATGGCCACCGTGCGCAGGTAGTCGGTGGCGTCCGTCTTGGGCTGGTGCGACATCGCGGGCGTGTTCTCGGGTTGCAGCGGCCAGCAGATGAACGCCGTGAATCCGTGCGTGCGCGCCTGCAGCTCGCGGACCCGCTGCAGATGCTCGAGGCGCTCGGCCAGCGTCTCGCCGATGCCGTACATCATCGTGACGCTGGTCTTCATCCCCTCCTCGTGCGCGATCTCCATGATCTCGAGCCAGCGGTCCGCGCCCGCTTTTTTCTTCGCGACGATGTCGCGCACGCGCTGGACGAGAATCTCGCCGCCGCCGCCGGGAATCGAATTGAGCCCGGCCTTCATGAGCTCGCGGATCACGTCACGTGCATCCATGCGGAACAGCTTCGCGAAGAAGTCGACTTCGCTCGGGCTGAATCCGTGGATGTGGATGGGATGGTGCTTCTTAATGTACTTGAGCAGCTCGAGATACCACTCGAAGGGGATGTACGGGTTGTGTCCCCCCTGCATGAGGATCTGGACCGCGCCCAGCTCTTTCGCCTCGTCGATTTTCGCGCCGATCTGCTCGAACGAAAGCGTGTAGCCCTCGCCGTGCTTGGGGCGACGATAGAACGCGCAGAAGCCGCAGTCGGCCACGCACACGTTCGTGTAGTTGATGTTTCGGTCGACGATGTATGTGACGATGCCGTGCGGGTGCATCTCCTGGCGGACGCGATCGGCCTCGAGACCGAGCTCGAGGAGCGGCGCGTTCGTGTAGAAGTCGAGCAGGTCACGCATAATCATCACGCGGGAAGGAATGCGAGCGACCCGTCGGGGACCTCACCCACCGCGGCAAGCCGCCTGAAGAAGTCGGTAAGACCCGCGAGGTGCGCGTACGACAGCCGGTAGTCCAGTCCGGAAAGGTACTCGGCGCAGGTGTCCAATGCGACGCCGGTTGCGGCCGACGCCTGCGCCGCGAGCTGGTCCAGGTGCGCCAGTCCCCAGTCGCGAGACTCGATGAGACGCGCGTGCACGCCGAGCGCCTCGCGCACGGGCGCGGTACGCTGCGCGACCCACACGGCGAACACGAACGGCAGCCCGGTCCACCTCTTCCATTCGGCGCCGAGGTCGTACGCATAGGCGTACGGTGCGCCGTGGACGGCGGCGCCCGGCGCCGCTCCGGCGCGCGCTGCATGCAGCAGGAGCGCCGCATCGCCGATCACGAGACGTGCGTCATGGTCCTCGCTGGCGAACTGGCTGACGTTCGTGAGCTCGGCGTCGCCCGCTGCGAACTCGGGAGACGAGTGCCAGACGTTGGCGAAGAGGAGCCTGAGGAGCGCCACGCTGGTCATGGAGCTGCGCGAGAGCAGCACGCGCTTCCCGCCCAACTCCGGAGCCGGCACGCGCGAGAAGAGCAGCACGCTGCGTACGGCGCCGTCGGAGGTGATGCCGAGGTCGGGCAGCAACAAGTAGCGAGCCGCGTCGCGCGCATAGGCGACGGCCGAGATCACGCTCACCTCGAGCTCGTTCGCCGCCATGCGGCGGTTGAGCTCGCTCGGGACGCCGTCGATGAGGGTAGCCGGCAGCGTGACGACGCCGCGATCGATGGCGCCGTACACCGGGTAGCAGTTGATGTACGGGATGCGGCCTATGCGCACCGTTAGGCCGCGGCGGCGTCCGGCTCGAAGGTCCGGATCACGTTGTAGAGCGAGTCGCGCTCCACCGGGACGCGGCCGGCGCCGCGGATCAGCTTGAGCACGTCGTCGAGTGCCATGCCCTGCGGCGTATGGGCGCCGGCCTCGTGATAGATCTTCTCGCGCACCACGGTGCCCTCGAGATCGTTCACGCCGAACGTGAGCGCGATCTGCGAGATGAACTGCGTGACCATGATCCAGTGTGTCTTGATGTGCGCGAAGTTGTCGAGGAACAGCCGGGCGACGGCCAGGTTGCGCAGGTCATCGTGGCCGGTGGTCGCCGTGCCGGTGCGGCCTAACGCAACGCCCAGCTCGTTGTGGTCCGGGTGATAGGCGAGCGGAATGTACGTGAGGAAGCCGCCCGTCTCGTCCTGCAGGTCGCGCAGCATCTGCAGGTGCTCCATGCGGTCCTCGATGCTCTCGACGTGGCCGTACAACATGGTCGCATTCGACCGGATGCCCAACCCGTGCGCGATGCGGTGCACGTTGATCCAGTCTTCGGCGGCGAGCTTGCGGTCGGCGATCGTCGCGCGCACGCCCTTGGAGAACACCTCGGCGCCGCCGCCGGGCAGTGTGTCGAGTCCTGCGTCGCGGAGCTCCGTTAGGACCTGCTCCACGGGCATCTTCTCGATGCGCGCGATGTGGGCGATCTCGACCGCGGTGAGCGCTTTGATGTGGACCTGCGGATGCCGCTCCTTGAGGCCGCGGAACATCTCCTGGTAGTATGCGAGGCCCGCCTGCATGTCGAGTCCGCCTACGATGTGGAACTCGCGCACGTAGGGATTCGCCGCCGCCTCGGCGTACACCTGGTCCATGGTGTAGCGGTAGGCGCCGCTTTCCTTGGGCAGCCGCGCGTACGAACAGAACACGCACGTCTTGCGCAGGATGCAGATGTTCGTGGGGTTGATGTGCTGGTTGGCGGCGAAGTACACACGCGTGCCGTGTCGCGCGCGGTTCGCGGCATCGGCGAGCACGCCCACGCCCAGCAAATCGGACGACCGGAACAGCGCGGCACCCTCGGCTGCCGTTAGGCGCTCGCCGACCTGCACCTTCTCGGCGATGGGACGCAGGGCGGGATCGCCCATGCGACCGGGATCGATCTCGGGCACCGGCACCGGCGACATCGCGTCAGCCCTCGTAGCGCTTGACCGCGAGCGTGACGTTGTGTCCGCCGAAGCCGAAGCTGTTGGAGAGCGCGGCGCTGACGTCGCGTGTGATTGCCGAGTTAGGCGTGTAGTCCAGATCGCACTCGGGATCCGGCGTTCGATAATTGATCGTGGGCGGAATCTGTCCGTCTCGAACCGCCAGGGCCGTCGCGACGAATTCCACCGCGCCCGCGGCGCCGAGCATGTGGCCCGTGCAGGACTTGGTGGAGCTGACGTTGAGGCCATGCACGGCTTCATCGAACACGGCCTTGATGGCCCGCGTTTCGTTGAGGTCGTTGGCCGGCGTGGAGGTGCCGTGCGCATTCACGTAGCGCACGTCTTCGGGCGTGAGCGACGCGTCGGACAGGGCGCGCCGCATGGCCCGTTGGGCGCCTTCTCCGTTAGGCGACGGCGCGGTGAGGTGATACGCGTCCGCCGTGGCGCCGTAGCCGACGATCTCGGCGTGGATGGTGGCACCGCGCTTCCTGGCGTGCTCCAGCTCCTCGAGCACCACCACGGCCGATCCCTCGCCCATCACGAAGCCGTCGCGCGTGGCATCGAACGGACGCGACGCCGTCTCGGGATCATCGTTGCGCTCGGACAGCGCCTTCATATTGGCGAACCCGCTGATCGCCATGGGCGACACGGTGGCCTCCGCCCCGCCGGCAATCATGATGTCGGCGTCCCCGTACTGAATGGTGCGGAACGCTTCGCCCACCGCGTGCGCGCTGGATGCGCACGCGGACACCGTCGCGTAGTTAGGCCCGCGCGCGTTGAACTGCATGCTCACGATGCCGGCGGCGATGTCGGAGATGAACATCGGAATGAAGAACGCGGACACCTTGTCGGGGCCGCGCTCGCGGAAATTGTCGTGCTGGTCCTCGAACGTCTTGAGGCCGCCGATGCCGCTCGCGATGATCACGCCCAACCGGTCGGGATCGTAGTGCGCGCCGTTGTCCAACCCCGCGTCGTGCATGGCCTGCGTGGCCGCGGCCACCGCGTACTGCGTGAACAGGTCAGAGCGCTTCGCTTCCTTGCGATCCATGTACTGCATGGGATCGAAGTCCTTCACTTCACACGCGAAGCGCACCGCGAAGCGCTCGGGATCGAACTTCGTGATCGGTCCCGCGCCCGACTTGCCGTCGAGGAGGGCGCGCCACGTCGTCGCCACGTCGTTGCCGACGGGGGTCACGGCCCCAAGGCCCGTGACGACCACCCTCCGCTTCATGCTACGCGCTGACCTTCGTCTTGAGATAATTCATCGCATCGCCCACCGTGCGCAGCTTCTCTGCGTCCTCGTCGGGAATGTCGATGTTGAACTCCTTCTCGAACTCCATCACCAGCTCGACCGTATCCAGGCTGTCCGCCCCCAGATCTTCCATGAAGCTCGCGTCGTTGGTGAGCTTTTCGCGCTCGACGCCGAGCTCCTTGGCGATGATTTCCTTGACCTTCTCCTCGAGATCCGCCATGGACGTGGTCCTCAATTGGGTGTGGTTGAGGTGCAATTTACGCGTCGCCAAACGGTACGGAAAGCTACATGACCATGCCGCCGTCCACCACGAATACGTGTCCCGTGATGTACGACGCATGCTCCGATGCAAGGAATGCGACGAGGCCCGCGATGTCGGCCGGTGTGCCGAGGCGCCCTAAGGGAATTTGCGCCGACAATTGCTCGCGCGCATCGGGCGTGAGCGCTTTGGTCATGTCGGTGTCGATGAAGCCGGGTGCAATGGCGTTGGCCAAGACGTTCCGTGAGGCGAGCTCTTTCGCGACCGATTTGGTCAGACCGATGAGCCCTGCCTTGCTCGCGGCGTAGTTGGCTTGTCCCTTGTTGCCGGTGATGCCCACCACGCTCGTGATGTTGATCACGCGACCCCACCGCCGCTTCATCATCCCGCGCGCCGCGGCGCGCGTCGCGGCAAATGCGCCGCGCAGATTGGTGTCGATCACGGCATCCCAATCTTCGTCTTTGAGCCGCACGAGAATGTTGTCGCGCGTGAGGCCCGCGTTGTTGACGAGGATGTCCAACGAGCCCAACGCGCGTTCGACGTCGTCGACCAATCGTTGGGCATCGCCCGCCTGACCGAGATCCGCGGCGAATCCCTGCGTGCCGCTGCCAATCGATGTCGCGGCGTGCGTGGCGCGATCCGCGTCGCGTCCCGCGATTGCCACCGTCGCGCCCGCGCGCGCGAGCGACGTCGCGATCTCGAGCCCGATGCCGCGCGTGCCGCCGGTGACGAGCGCGGTGCGTCCAGTGAGGTCGATGGTGATCATGCGAGTCGGTGGTGGAGAGCCTCGACGTCGGCCACGGTGCCGCACGGCATGGTTTGCGCGCCGGGCACGATGCGCTTGACGAGATTCGACAGCACGGCGCCGGGGCCGAGCTCCACGAAGACGGCGCCCGGATGATCCGCAGCGAGACGCTGTACGAGCGCGGTCCAACGCACGGGCGACGTGAGTTGTCGCACGAGCAGCGTCTTGGCAGTTGCCGTCTCGCTCACAGGTTCCGCGCTCACGTTGGACGACACGGGAAACGATGGCGCGCGCATCGCGGCCGCATCGAGCGCACGCTCGAGTCCGGCGGCGGCGACTTCCATGAGCGGCGAATGGAACGCACCGCTGACGTTCAAACGAACGGCGCGCTTGGCACCGGCTTCCTTGGCGAGCGCCATCGCCCGTTCGACGGCCGCGACTTCACCGGAGATGACGAGCTGTTCCGGCGTGTTGTAGTTGGCCGGTACGACGATGCCGCCTTCGGCGCGGGCCGTGGCGCACGCGCGCTCGACGGCGTCTTCGGCGAGGCCCAGGATCGCGGCCATCGCACCGGGCCGTTCGACGCCGCTCTGGAACATGAGCTCGCCGCGTGTGCGAACGACGCGGAGCGCATCGCAGAGCGACAGCGCGCCGGCCGCGTGATACGCAGTGAATTCGCCCAACGAGTGCCCCGCGGCGGCGCGCACGTGCGGTCGCGCGCGCTCGCGGATGAGCGCCCACGCGGCCGCACCATGCGCGAGCAGCGCCGGTTGGGCGTTCTGCGTGGAGGTGAGTTGGTCCTCGGGCCCGTCGAAGCAGAGCGACGAGAGGGCGATGCCCAACGCGTGGTCCGCTTCGTCGAATACGGCGCGCGCATCCGGAAACGCGGCGGCGAGGTCTTTCCCCATGCCCGGCTTCTGAGACCCCTGGCCGGGAAAGAGTAGAATCAGGTCCATGTGAGTGCCGCGGCCGGTCAGAACCGGATGACCATCGAGCCCCACGTGAATCCGGCGCCGAACGCCACGAGCAGGACCGTCATGCCTTCGCGAATGCGTCCGGCGGCGATCGCCTCGTCGAGCGAAATGGGAATCGACGCCGACGACGTGTTGCCGTAGCGCCCGACGTTGACGAACACTTTGTCCATCGGGATGCCGGCGTGCTTGGCGGTCGCTTCGATGATGCGCACGTTGGCCTGGTGCGGCACCATGAGGTCGATGCTCGACGCGTCGAGGTTCGCGCGCTCGAGCGCGCGGTCGGCGGCTTCGCACATCATGCGCACGGCGTGTTTGAACGTTTCGCGTCCGGACATCTTCACGAGGTGCGTCCGTTGGGCGAGCACCTCGGCCGACATGGGGACCGTGGCGCCGCCGTGCGGGCGGTACAGCAGGTCGGCGAGCCTGCCGTCGCTGCGCATGAACGTGGAGAGAATGCCCTTTCCGTTGCGCGCGGGGCGCACGATGGCCGCGCCGGCTGCGTCGCCGAACAGCACGCACGTCGCGCGATCCGTCCAGTCGAGGATCGCGCTCATTTTTTCCGACGCGGCGACGAGGATGGTCTCGGCGCTGCGCGACGCGATGAGTCCCTCGGCGACCGTTAGGCCGTAAAGAAAGCCCGAGCACGCGGCGCCGATGTCGAAGGCAACCGCGCGGTCGGCATCGATGGCCGCCTGGAGATCGACGGCCGTGGATGGCAGCAGGCGGTCGGGCGTCGCGGTGCTGAGGACGATGGTGTCGAGATCGGCGGCGGTGATGCCGGCGCGCTCCATCGCGACGCGCGAGGCGTTGGCCGCCATGCTCGCGGTGGTGTCGTTCGGACCGGCGATATGGCGCTCGCAGATGCCGGTGCGCTCGACGATCCACTCGTGGCTCGTCTCGAGACCCATCGCCGCGAACTCCTGGTTGCGCAGAATGCGCTCGGGCGCGTAGTGCCCGATGCCCGCGAGCTCGACCAGGGGGCGCGTCATGACTGGGGGACCGCGTTGGCGTCCAAGCGGCGGCCGATGTGCTCGACCATGCGCCGCTCCACGGCGCGGAGCGCGACGCCGATCGCGTTCTTGATGGCGCGCGGCGACGAGCTGCCGTGCGAGATGATGCTCACGCCCTTCACGCCTAACAGCGGCGCGCCGCCGTAGTCCGAGTAGTCGAAGCCCTTGAAGATCTTGGCGAGGACATCCTTCGGCACACCGCCTTTCGTCATCATCGACATGATCATGCCGGGCACCGACTCGTAAAACTTGAGGACGACGTTGCCCACGAAGCCGTCGCACACGACGACGTCGATGACACCGCGTTCGCTGCCCCCCGTGAGAATGTCGCGGCCTTCGACGTTGCCGGCGAAGTTGAGGTCGGTCGCCTCGAGCAGCCTGTGCGCGTCTTTGACCGCCGCGTTGCCCTTCTCCGGCTCTTCGCCGATGCTCAACAGGCCCACCGCGGGATTGGCGCGGTCGAGGATGTCCTCGGCGTACACCGCGCCTAACCGGGCGAACTGCACCAGCTCTTCCGCCGAGCAGTCGACGTTGGCGCCGGCATCGAGGACCACGACGGGATTCCGTTGCGTGGGGAACGTGGTCGCGATGGCGGGTCGTGTTAGGCCGGCGTGCAGCTTGAGCAGGAACACCGACGCGGCCATCTGCGCGCCCGTGTTGCCGGCGGAGACGAACGCGTCGGCCTTGCCCGAGGCGTGCAGCTTGAGGCCCACCGCCATCGAGCTGTTCGGCTTGGAGCGGATGGCCGCGGTGGGCTTTTCCGACATCTCGATGACATCGGTTGCGTCCACGATGCTCACGCGCCCGCGGATGCCGGCCGGCAATGCGGTGGCCGCCCGGAGCTGTGTGTCGAGCTCCGCGCTCACTTCATCGGTGCGCCCAACGAGTATCATCGTGTGGGCGGGGTCGAGCTCGGCCAGTGCGAGGAGGGCGCCGGCGATCGGCACTTCGGGCGCGCGATCGCCGCCCATCGCATCCAACGCGATGCGTGCCAACGCTATGCTTCCCTGGCTTCGACCCGCTGCTCGCCGGCGTAGTAGCCGCACTCAGGACAGACGTGGTGCGGACGCTTCATGCTCTGGCAGCGCGGGCACGCCTGGAGTGCGATCGGCGCCGCTGCTTTGTGCGTGTTACGCGCGCGCTTTTTCCGCTTCGACGTGCGGCGCTTGGGGACGGCCATGGGAGATCAACCGAAAGTGAAAGGTGGGGCTCAGTGCGAAACTCGGCGGGCGGCGGTCAAGCCGGCCCAGCGCGAGTCGGTTTCGGGCGGACACGAGCACGGTCCGGCGTTGAGATCGGCGCCGCACCGCGCGCACAGACCGCGACAGTCCTCGCGGCACAGCACGTATTCGGGCGCAGCGAGCATCCACTGCTCTCGAACGGCAGGACGGAGGTCGATGCTCTGTGCATGCGCGGGAATGCGATACGCGTCCGGGTCGTCGGCAACTTCATCGCCGGGCTCGACGAACAGGACGTGCACTTCCTCTGACACCGAGGTTGACACGTCTTTGAGGCAGCGACGGCACGCGACGGCCGCGGTGGCTTCGATACGACCGCTCCAGTAGTAGCGTCCGGTTCCGGCCCGGGAGAGCCGGCCGGTGGCGTGAACCGGCGTTGCGGGTAGCACGTCACCGTCGGCCCAGACGGGGTCATCGAGCTCCAGGTCCCCGTCCACGTGGACCGCCTGCCGCTCCACCTCGCGAATGTCGTAGCACAGCATAACCCATGAATGTACTTAGAGATGAAGGTCCGAGCAAGCGGATGAGTGTGCTCAAACCGGGGAAGCGGGAAGCGCTCGCGTTCGCTCGCGCTTCCCCCTTCCCTGGAAGGCGCCATCCGTTAGGCAATACCGGCGTCAAATCCGATCCGCCTCGGCGAAGAAGAACCCGGCCTCCCGCTCGGCGTTCTCGTCCGAATCGGACGCATGAATTGCGTTCCGCTCCTTGGATTCCGCGTAAAGCTTGCGTACGGTGCCGGCTGCCGCCTCGGCGGGATCCGTGGCGCCGATCACCGTGCGGAGCGTCCCAACGGCGTCGGTGCGCTCGAGCACCATCGGCATGCAGAGACCAGACGTCATGAAGCGCGTGAGCGGCGCGAAGAACGGGCGCTCGCGGTGCACGGCGTAGAAGGCCTCGGCCTGCGCTTGCGTCAGGTGGAGCACCCGCGCCGCTCGAATCTTGAATCCTGCGCCCTCCAGATGCGCGATGATTTTTCCGGTTTTTCCCGCGCCAAAGGCGTCGGGCTTGATGATGGTCAGCGTCCGCGTGCCAGCCATGGCGTCACGATCCTATGAGTTTGCGAACGATGTCGCCGCGCGTGAGAAAGCCGACCAGGCGGCCGTCCCGCACCACGGGTACGCGTTCGACGTCTTTGTTGGACATCACCGAGGCGACCTCGGCTAACGGTTGATCGGGCGACACACACAAGACCTGTCGCGTCATCACGTCGCGGACGGTGCGCCGCGTGTGATCCGCGCCGTGTCGCGTAGGCTCGCCCCGGCCGCCGCGCCCCCCGCCCAAAAATGCGGCGCTGCTCAGCATGTGCCGCATGAGCTCGCGCTCGCTCAGCATACCGACCAGCATCCCATCCGCGTCCACCACCGGCAGGCCGCCGACGCCCGCGCGCACCATGTCGCGCGCGGCATCGCGCAGCACCACATCCGGTCGCGTGGTGTGCGGCCGGATGGTCATCACATCGCGCACGGCGAGGTGCGGCGCGATCTCGATCTCGCCTAACGCAGGCAGCGCGGCGATCTCGGCCGGCGTGGCGGCCGACAACCATGCCTCCACGACGTCCGGCCGCGACAACAGCCGCGAGAACGCGCCTAACACCTGCAGGTACCGCGCGGCCTGGCGCGGCGGCGCGACGATCAGGACGATGAGCCGCGCCTGCTGGGACTCGGCGTCGTGCTCGTCGCGCGGAATCGGTGTCGCGGCCACACCAACCGCCACCACCAGATCGAGCACCGCGTCCGAGCGACAATGCGTGAGGAACGCGCGGTCGCCGAGCATCACGATGTCCTCGCCGCGACCTTCCTCGAGACGGGCGTGCAACTTGTCCGCATCGTCGACTGCGCCGGTGGTCGCAACGCGCTCGATGAGCACCGACGCCGCCGACGCGAGCGTCGTGGCCTCGAGTGGCGTCACGACGCGCTCGGCGCGGACGAGATCCGACAGTCTCACAACCGTTCTTTGAGCAGCGGGACGAAATCCACAGGGCGCTGGGCAATACCGATACCCGCCGCCTTGAACGCGTCGATCTTTTCCGCCGCCGTGCCGGCCGAGCCGGAGATGATGGCGCCCGCGTGTCCCATGCGACGTCCCGGCGGCGCCGTCTGCCCCGCGATGAATCCAACCACGGGCTTCGACATGTGCTGTTGCACGAACACGGCTGCCTGCTGTTCGTCCGTGCCGCCGATCTCACCCATCATCGCGACGGCTCTCGTATCGGGATCGGCCTCGAATGCTTCGAGGCAGTCGATGAAGTTGGTGCCGTTGATCGGATCGCCGCCGATGCCGACGCACGTGGTTTGTCCCAAGCCGGCGCGCGTGAGCTGGTACACCACCTCATACGTGAGCGTCCCCGAGCGGCTGACCACACCGATGGTGCCAGGCGTGCAGATGCGTCCCGGAATGATGCCCACCTTGCTCACGCCCGGCGTGATGAGTCCTGGACAGTTAGGCCCGATGAGACGCGCCTTGCGATCCTGCACGTACGGGTAGACGCGCGTCATGTCGAGCACGGGCACGCCCTCCGTGATGCAGACGATGAGCGAGATGCCCGCATCGGCCGCTTCCATCATCGCGTCGGCCGCGAACGGCGGCGGCACATAGATTACGGACGTGTTCGCGCCCGTCGCGGCGACCGCATCGGCCACCGTGTCGAACACGGGCACCTTGTCCTCGAATTTCTGTCCCCCTTTGCCCGGCGTGACGCCCGCGACCACACACGTGCCGTAGTCGAGCATCTGCTTGGCGTGGAACGATCCGTCGCGGCCGGTGATCCCCTGCACCACGAGCTTCGTGTTTCGATCGATGAAGATGCTCACGCCGCTTTCCCTCCCGTCGCCAACCGCACGGCCTTCTGCACGGCTTCGTCCATGTCGGTCATTGCACTGAAGCCGTGCTGCTGCAGGATCTGCACGGCAATCTCCTCGTTGGTGCCCGTTAGGCGGATGACCATCGGCACCTCGAGCGGCGCATCGCGCGTCGCGGCGACGATGCCGTTGGCCACGTCGTCGGTGCGCGTGATGCCGCCGAAAATATTGAACAGAATCGCTTTCACGTTGGGATCGCGCGTGATGATCTTGAGCGCGTTGATGACTTTCTCGGGATTGGATGAGCCGCCGATGTCGAGGAAGTTGGCGGGCTCGCCGCCGTAGTACTTGACGAGGTCCATCGTCGCCATGGCGAGACCGGCGCCGTTCACCACGCAGCCCACGTTGCCATCCAGTTTGATGAACGTGAGGTTCGCGCGCCGCGCGGCCAGCTCGCTCGGATTCTCCGCCGTTTCGTCGCGGAGCGCGGCGATGTCGGGGCGGCGATCGAGCTCGTTATCGTCGATCACCATCTTCGCATCGAGCGCGAGCAAATCGCCGCCCGTGGTGACGACTAACGGATTGATTTCCGCCAGGGATCCGCCGCTGCCTAAAAACGCCTGCCACAACTGCCGCATGATCTTCGCGGCTTCTCGCGCGAGCTTCGGATTCTTGTAGAGGAAGAAGCCGAGTCGCGCGGCCTCGAACGGCAGCAGGCCGTAGCGCGGGTCCACGGGAAGGCGCATGATTTTCTCGGGCATCGTCGCCGCGACTTCTTCGATGTCGATGCCGCCGGCCGGACTCACCATGAACACCGCGCGCTTCGATCCGCGATCGACGATGATGCCCGCGTACGCTTCGCTCGCGATGTCGGCGGCCGGCGTCACCAGCACCTTGGGTACGGTGAGCCCTTTGATCTGCATCCCGATGATTTGCTGTGCGGCGGCGCGCGCATCGGCGGGTGTGCGCGCGAGCTTCACGCCGCCCGCCTTGCCGCGTCCACCGGCGTGCACCTGCGCTTTCACGACGACACCAGTGCCGTACGCGCGCGCGATGCGTTCCGCTTCATCGGGTGTGGTTGCCACATCGCCGGGCGGAACGGGAATTCCGTACCGGCGGAAAATGTCTTTGGCCTGATATTCGTGAATGTTCACAGACTCTCCAATGTGATCGTCGTTCCTGCCTCGCCGCGCACCGCTTCGCGGCCGCGACTGAGCTCCGTAATGATAGCGCGCCCTCCGGTCCGTCGCACGAAATCCATTGCGGCGCGCACCTTGGGCGCCATGCTGCCTTCGCCGAATGCGCCGGCGCGATCGAGCGACTCCGCTTCCGCAATCGACATGGTGCGCAATGCGCGCTGCCGCGGCGTGCCGAAGTCGGCATACACCGCGTCCACGTCCGTTAGGATGAGCAAGAGACTCGCACCCAAGTCGCGCGCGAGGACCGCGGCCGCGAGGTCTTTGTCGATCACGGCGTCGACGCCCTCCCATCCCAACTTGCGATCGGGGTAGATGGGTGCGCCGCCGCCGCCGCACGCGACCACGATCGTCCCGGACGTGACGAGTCGTGCGATCACGCCGAGCTCGTGGATCGCGAGCGGTCGCGGACTGCCGACGACGCGGCGCCATCGGCCGCGCGCGTCCTGCTTCACGGCGACGCCGGCGTCGGCGAGACGCTGCGCGCGCTCGTCCGGCAGCGCGTGGCCGATGAACTTGGTGGGCGTGGTGAGCGCCGGATCATCGGGCGCGACCTGCACCTGCGTGATCACGGTCGCCACATCGCGCTCGAGTCCGGCGCGGCGCAACGCGTTCTCGAGCGACTGCTGGATCATGTAGCCGATCCAGCCCGCGGTGGCGGCGACGAGCACGCCTAACGGAAGCGGCGCGATCTCCGCCCGCGCGGCCTCGTTGCGCATCAGCTCGTCGCCCACCTGCGGGCCGTTGCCGTGCACGACGCACAGGTTCCAGCCGTCGAGGGCCAGGTCGACGATGGCGCCCAGACTCTCGCGCGTGTGGCGGAACTGGTCGTGGATGGAGGACCGCTCCCCCGCCGGCGACAGCGCGTTTCCGCCTAACGCAATCACCGCGACGCCCGGCGCGCCCGGCCCCGCGGTCATGGCACGGGCTTGAGCAGGAGTTGGCCCAACGCATCGTACGCGCGGCCGAACGCGACCCAGTCGCCGCGCTGCAGCGCCGCGTGCATCCGGTCGTACAGCTCGCGCACGCGGGCGCGGAAGTCGCCCGGCGTGAGCGGCGTGGTGTCCGCCGGCGAAACCGCCGCCACGCCTAACGCTTCGGCGAGGGACTTGCCCGTGGCCACGACCGTGTCACGCAACACCGCGACGCGCGCCAAGGACGGCGGGACATCGGCCTTCCAGACGTACGCCGGCTGCACGAGCGCGAGTCCGTGCGCCAGCGGCACCACGCGCATTTCCCCGAAGCGGATCCGCGCATCGCGCGGAATCGTGGCCGTGCTGTCGAGCGCATGTTGCATCTCGTCCACCAGCGTGTTCCACCGCGGCCCGCGCGGCTCGAGCGGAATCCAATAGACCGTCCCGTTGCGACCGCCGGTCCCGAGCACTGCGCCGGCCACGCGGTCGGTGGAATCGAGCACGGCCTGGGTGCAGCCGAGGCGGCCGCGACCGGTCGCAAGGAGCAGCGCGCTGCCGTCGCGCATGAGCGAGTCGGGGCCGCCGCTCCCCGGGAGATGCCCCATCCAGCTCGAGTCGCCGCTCAAGCCGAATTGGGCGAGCAGATCGGCCTGGATGCGGACGCCATCGGTGGGCGGCGGCAGCGCGGCGAGGAGTGCGGCCGACAAGCGATCCGGCGCCGCGAACAGCGACGGGAACTCGTGCATCCACGTCTGCGCGAGCGGGCCGACGGCCACATCGGCGAGGAGCACCACGCGCCCGGTGTGCGCGTTCACGATCGCGGTGGCCGCATGCCTAACGAGGCCATATTCGTTGTCGCCGATCGTGACGCGCTTGCTGAGCGGGTAGTCCGCGCTCGCGTCGTACAGCGCGACGGTCCAGTAGAGCGAATCGTCCGCGACCACCGGCAGCACCGACGTGCCCTGCACGAAGAACGGCGCGACGGCGTCGATCCGCTCCTGCACGCTGCGGCGCGTGAGCACGCGCACGCCGGGACGGTCGAGCGACAGCAGCCGCAAATTCTGTTGGCTCCACGCCTGCACGATGCGGTCGAACCCATCGTCCAACGCGGGCGCGGCCACGGTGCCGGTGCTGTCGAACACCAGCGCGTAGCCGGGCACGGAGTCGTACACCAACACCGGCGGCAGCGGTCGCACGGCGGTGCTCGCTCCGGTTGCGCCTAACACCGGATCGCCGTTGTCATCGGCGACGCTCGCGCGCACGCGCGTGGCGCTCCACGACACCTCGCGCGGCGCCGCCGGCGAGCCCGCTGCGTCGAGCAGCTCGCCCTCCTGACTCGGCCCCGTCACCACGACGGCCGTCAGGCCGAGCGGCGTGGCCGTCCAGCCGACGCCATGGGCGATGCCCTCCACGTCGTGGCCCCGCTCCAGCGCCTGCTCGAGCGGGAGCGGGTCCCAGACCGGCACGGTGGCGGCCGCACCGTCGGCAGACGGGAACACGAGGGAGTCCGATCGCTCGATCCGGTCGAGCGCGTAGGCGCGTCTCGTGTAATCGACGCGCACCTGTCGATACGGTCGTTCCCGCAGATCGGCATCGGCGACGGGCGCGAAGTGCCGCGCGATCACCGGCGCGATCTGCCGCGCGCCGAACGCGACGACCAAGAGCGCGCCTAACGCAGTCACCGCGACGCGCAGCTGGCCGGTCCACCCGAAGAACAACACCACGAACGCCGCGGCCACGGTGGCGATCGACATCCAGAGGCTCACCGGAATGCCGGCGCGGTGATCGGTGAACGTGAACAGGCCGTCGGGTCCGCTGCCGGCGAAGAGCACACGATACGCGTCGAGCCGGTAGCGCCACGCCATGAGCAGCAGGAGCAGGCAGCACAGCACGACGAGGTGCCGCCGCACATAGTGCGACACGTAGAGCGAGCCCCGTTCCCAACGGAGACTGGGCGTGAGCGCGTACAGGAAGATCACGACCGCGGCGACGACCATCACCGCGATCAGCGCCCAGAGATAGACCGCCGTCTCGAACGGCAGCCAGTAGACGTAGAAGCCGAGGTCGGCCTCGAAGTACGGATCGCTCTCGTTGAACGGGATGCCGTGGTGGGCGAGCACCCAGGACATCCACGCGTTCGACGGCAGCGTGAGCAGCGCGCCTAACAGAATGGCGAGCACCGCGGCCGCGGCCACGAGATACGCGCCGGGAATCTCCTCGCCGATCTCGATGTTGGCCACGCGCCGCGGCAGCACGAGCGAGACCACGCTGTGCCTCACGCCGTACAGGTTGGCGAACACGAATCCGGCGGCCAACACGCCGGACGTGAGCCTGAGGCCGAGGTTGGTCAGCGTCTTCGTGCGCCACACGGCCGATGCGCCCAACGCGGCGTACCACTGATAGTCGGCGATGAAGCCGGTGACCACGCGTCCCAGAATGAGGAACAACGCGACCGCCGCCACGGCGAGCAC
Source organism: Gemmatimonadaceae bacterium (assembly GCA_035277485.1). Taxonomy (GTDB): domain Bacteria; phylum Gemmatimonadota; class Gemmatimonadetes; order Gemmatimonadales; family Gemmatimonadaceae; genus JADGGM01. The sequence continues at coordinate 9,950 of DATEKK010000128.1, read as the reverse complement.
GGCCCACCGCCGCGGAGTCACGTTAGGCTTGTGACGCCCTGCGCGCGCAGAAAGTCGTCGAGCTCAAGGCGGATGGCGGTCAGTCGCTCGGGGGTGCGGGCCTCGACGCGCATCACCAGCACGGGCTGCGTGTTCGACGCGCGGATGAGCCCCCAGCCGTCGCCGAACAACACGCGCGCACCGTCGACGTCGATCACGTCGTGCGTCTGCCTGAAATGGCGCACCGCCGCCTCCACGATCGCGAACTTGCGCTCCTCGGGCACGTCCACCCGCAATTCGGGTGTGGACACGTAGCGCGGCACGTCCGACAGCAGCTCCGTGATGCTGCGTCCCGAGTCGGCGATGATGCGCAACAGGCGGGCCGCGCCGTAGAGCGCGTCGTCGTGCCCGTAGAAGCCCTCGGTGAAGAACATGTGTCCCGACATTTCGCCCGCCAAGGGCGCGCGCAGCTCCTTCATCTTGTCCTTGATCAGCGAATGCCCCGTCTTCCACATCACGGGCGTGCCGCCGGCGCGCGTGATCTCGTCGCTCAACGCCTGCGAGCACTTCACGTCGAAGATGATGGACTGGCCCTTCCCCGTCCGCCTGAGCACGTCGCGCGCATAGACGATGAGGATGTAGTCGCCCCAGACGATCTCGCCGCCTCCGTCCACCACGCCGATGCGGTCGGCATCGCCGTCGAACGCGATCCCGATGTCGGCGGACGTGCGCTTCACGGCGGCGATGAGATCCTGCATGTTCGCCACCACCGTCGGGTCGGGATGGTGGTTCGGGAACCGGCCGTCGCTCTCGCAGAACAGCCCGGTCCACCGGACGCCTAACTTGTCCAACAGCTGCGGCGCGACGAGCGAGCCGACGCCGTTGCCGCAATCGGCGACGACGCGCAGCGGCCGCGAGAGCTTACCGACGCGGGTCGCGATGTCCTGCACGTATCTGTCGATTACGGGAACCGACTGCACCTCGCCCTTGCCCGCGGGGAAGCGTCCGTCGAGGATCAGCCGGTACAGCTCCTGGATCTCATCGCCGTGGAGCGACGTTTTGCCCACGCACAACTTGAACCCGTTGTACTCCGGCGGATTGTGCGAGCCGGTGATCTGGATACCGCCCGCCACAGGCAGATTGTGCAGGCTCCAGTAGAGCAGCGGCGTGGGGACGACGCCAATGTCCAGGACATCCAGACCCGATTCCGTGAGCGCGCGCACGAGCGATTCGCGCAGCATGCCGCCGCTCGGTCGGTTGTCGCGCCCAACGGCAATCGGTCCGTGAATGTCCTGCTTGGCCAGATACGCGCCGAACGCCCTGCCTAACGCGTGGGCGGTCTGTCCGGTGAGGTCGTCGCCCACCACGCCGCGGACATCGTATTGCCGAAAGATCTGCTGGCTGAATCCCACTGTCCATCCTCCGTCATGCCCGACCCTCTGACCCCCGCCCTCGAAACGACGCGAGGCCGCGTGGCGGCCTCGCGTGAATCACCGGCCGGCCACCGATGTCGGCGGCGAGCTCGCCGGTGCGCTCGCCGTGATCGTCGGCGCGCTGTTGCCCGCCAGAATGGCGAACCCGCCGGGGAAGATGCCGAAGAACAACAGTATGATCGCCGACGCGTACACCACGAGAAACGTCGGCGCGCGCACGGGACGCAGTGCCGGCGCGTCGGCCGACCGCGGTCGCATGAACATCACCATCACGACTGCCAGATAGTAGCCCGCCGAGAGCACGCTCGTGAGCACCAACACCACCGCGAGCGATGTCTCGGGATGGATCGCGTTGAGCGCGGCCTGCAGCACGTACCACTTGGCAAAGAAGCCCATGCCGCCCGCGATCGGGAATCCGAGCAACGCGAGCATGAACACGGCCATCGCCGCCGCCAGCCACGGGCGCACGGTCCACAGTCCGGCGAAGTCGCTCAACTGTTGGTGACGCTCGCCCGGCTCGCCGACCGCGATCACGACGCCGAATGCGCCCATGGTCGCCAGCGTGTACGCGAGCACGTAAAACAGGAACGCCCCCGATCCGAGCTGGCTGTTGGCAACCACGGCCACCAACAGGTATCCCGCATGCGCGATGCTCGAGTACGCGAGCATGCGCTTGATGTTCTTCTGCGCGAGCGCGACGAGGTTGCCCACGACCATGGTGAGCACGGCGAGCCACCAGAGCGCGAGGTGCCACGACACGAGCGCGCCCGGGAAGGCTTCGCGCCACACGCGCAGGAGTGCGGCGAACGCGGCCGCCTTCACCGCCGCCGCCATGTACGCGGTGATCGGCGTCGGTGCGCCCTCGTACACGTCGGGCGTCCACATGTGGAACGGCACCGCTGCGACCTTGAACCCGAAGCCAACGAGCAAGAGCGCGATACCGGCCAGGAGCATCGGCGAGCTCGAGATCGTGGCGCCGGTCACCTTGGTGCCGATGGTCGCGAGGTCGGTGCTCCCGGTGGCGCCGTAGATGAGCGCGATGCCGTAGAGGAGGAACCCCGTGGAGAACGCGCCTAACAGAAAATACTTGAGCGACGCTTCGGCGGCCTTGGCGCTGCGGCGGTTCACGCCGGCCAACACGTACACGGCGATCGACATCAGCTCGATGCCGAGGAACACCATGATCAGGTCGCGCGCCGACGTGAGCAGCATCATGCCGGCCGTGGCCAAGAGGACGAGCACGTACGTCTCGCCCGACACCAGCTGCTCCACCCGTGCGTAGTCTATGCCTAACGCAATCGCGATGATCGTCGCGATGAGAATCACGATGTCGACGGCCCACCGGAAGCTGTCCACCGCGATGATCCCGGGCGTCGCCTTGGCCCCCGAGACCCACATCCACATCACGATCGCGATCGTGATGACGCTGAGCAGGATGCCCAGCACGCCAACCGTCCGCGCGCGGCCCTGCGTCTCTTTGCCCCACGCGGATACGAGCAAGAGGAACATCGCGCCGGCCGACAGGACCAGCTCGGGGAGCAGCGCGAAGCTCAGTTGGCCCGGTATGGAGAGATCGAAGGACATTATCGCGATCCCCCGTTCTCATTCACGCTGGCCAATCGCGCGCCGGAGCTCGACGTCACCACCTGCACGAAATTCTGCGCGGAGCGCTCCATGCGGCGCAGCACCGGCGCCGGATAGATCCCGATCCACAGGATTGCCGCGGTCAACACGCCGACGATGAGCACCTCGCGCCGATTCAGGTCGGGCAACAGAGCGTTCTCGGGTTTGTCCAGCTTGTTGAAGAGAATGCGCTGGATCGCCCACAGGAGATAGCACGCGGCGAAGATGACGCCGGTCGTGGCAATCAGCGCGAACCAGGGATGCGTTTTGAACGAGCCGATGAGCACGAGGAACTCGCCCACGAACCCATTCGTCCCGGGAAGGCCGATGCTGCTCAGCGAGACGAGCGTCAGCACCACCGCGAACATCGGGACCACGCGCGCGATGCCGCCGTAGGCGTCGATGAGGCGCGAGTGCTTGCGCTCGTAAATCATGCCGATGAGCAGGAACAGCGCGCCGGTCGAGATGCCGTGGTTGATCATCACCATGAGCGCGCCCTGCACGCTCTGCAGCGTGAGCGCGAAGATGCCTAACATGACGAAGCCCAGATGGCTCACGGACGAATACGCCACGAGCTTCTTGAAATCGGGCTGCACCATCGCGACGAGTGCGCCGTAAATGATGCCGATCACGGCCAGCGTGAGAATCGTATCGCGCACCCACGGCGTGAGCGCGGCGCCCGGGAACAGCGGCAGCGCAAACCGCAGGAAGCCGTACGTTCCCATCTTGAGCATGATGCCGGCCAGGATCACCGACCCCGCGGTAGGCGCCTCGGTGTGCGCATCGGGCAGCCACGTGTGGAACGGGAACATCGGCACCTTCACCGCGAACGCGAGGAAGAACGCGCCGAAGAGCCACAGCGCCGCGCGCGAGGTGTACACGGCGTGCTGCATGATCCCGTCGTAGCTGAACGTCTGGTGCAGCGTGACCGTGTCGACCGAGTGCAGCCACAAATACAGGATCGCCACGAGCATCAACAGCGACCCGAGGAACGTGTAGATGAAGAACTTGATGCTCGCGTAAATGCGCCGCTCGCCGCCCCAGATCCCGATGATGAAGTACATCGGGATCAGCATGACCTCCCACATCACGTAGAAGAACAGGAGGTCGAGCGCGAGGAACACGCCGATCATGCCGGTGGTGAGCACGAGCAGCAGCACGTAGTAGCCGCGCACTTTCTCGCGCACGCTGGTCCATCCGCCCAACACCGACAACGGCATGAGGAACGTCGTGAGCAGCACCATGAAGAGCGAGATGCCGTCGACGCCGACGTCGAAGTTGGCGCCCCAACCGGGGATCCACCAATGCGTGACGCGGAACTGCCAGGCGACGGTGCCCGGGTCGAACGCCCACCACATGCCTAACGAGACGACGAGCTCGATGACGAACGTGATGAGGGCGATCCATCGCGCCGAAGGCACCGCGGCGAGCGTGCCGTCGTCGTTCGACACCGCCGATTGGAGCACGATGATGAGCGCGCCGAGGAGCGGAATCCCGAGCAGCGCCGGCAGCACCCAGGCGCCGTAATGGATCGAAACGAGGAATTCGCGCATGGCTCAGCGGAAAGTGAAGGCGCTCAGCACCGCGAGCACCCCGATGACGATCGCCCAGGCGTACGCCCCAACCTGGCCCGACTGCAACCACGAGCCGATGCTCGCGAGCCCGCGCATGAACCACGCACTGCCGTTGACGAGTACGCCATCCACGAGTCCCGCATCGATCCCCTTCCACAGGAACACGCGCGAGAACGACACGAGCGGCGTCACGATGGTGCGATCGTACAACTCGTCCACGTAGTACTTGTTCTCGAGGACGCGACCGAATCCGGTTGCCGGCTTGGCCTCGCGTTTGGGCACGAGCGCGGCCGGCTTGAGCTTGACGAATGCGGTAGCGATACCGGCGACGGCGACGACGATCGCCAACGCCACGAGCAAGAGCTCGTGCGGCGTCTCGGCGGCCACGCCATGCGTCACGCGCAGCGACGCGTCGCCCACCACGGGCGCCAGCCACTGGTCGAGCGCGCCGGTCCAACCCTCGGGCAGGTGCAGGAACGCGGGCAGGTTGATCACACCGCCTAACACACTCAGCGCGCCGAGGACGACCACCGGGCCGGTGAGCACCGGCGGCGCTTCGTGCAGGTGCTCCTGCTCCTTCGTTCCCGTGCGATTGGGGCCGTGGAACGTGTACAACATCATCCGCGTCATGTAGAGCGCGGTGAGGAACGCGCCGGCGAGCGCCAGCACGTACACGGCGTAGAGCACGACGTTGCCCGGTATGCCTAACCAGCGCGCATCGGCTAAGCTGCTGTCGCCCGCCCGCGCGATCACCGAGCCCAGGATCTCGTCCTTGGAGAAGAAGCCCGCGAAAATCGGGATGCCGGAGATCGCGAGCGTCGCGATCCACATCATCACGAACGTCACCGGCAGGTAGGCTTTGAGGCCGCCCATGTTGCGCATGTCCTGCGCGTCATCGGTGTTGTGCGTGTGATGATACGCCGCGTGCATCGCGAAAATCACCGAGCCGGAGCCCAGGAAGAGCAGCGCCTTGAAGAACGAATGCGTGACGACGTGGAAGAGGCCCGCGACATACGCCCCCACGCCGACACCGATGAACATGTACCCGATCTGCGAGACGGTCGAATACGCGAGCACCTTCTTGATGTCCCACTGCTTGAGCCCGATCGTCGCCGCGAACAGCGCGGTGACCGCGCCGATCACGGCCACCGTTAGGCAGGCGACCGGCGACAGCGAGAACAGGAACGAGCTCCGCGCCACGAGATACACGCCGGCGGTGACCATCGTCGCCGCGTGGATCAGCGCGGATACCGGCGTCGGACCGGCCATCGCGTCGGGCAACCACACGTACAGCGGGATCTGCGCGCTCTTGCCCGTACACCCCAGCAACAAGAAGAGACAGATCGTCGTGAGCAGCGGTCCGCCCGCGGGTAACGCGCCGACACCGGCTGCGACGCCGGAGAAATCGAGCGTGCCGACGTTCGACCAGATCAGAAACATCGCGATCAGGAACCCGAAATCGCCGATGCGGTTCACGATGAACGCTTTCTTGCCAGCGTCGGCGTTCGCTTTGTCGTTGAACCAGAATCCGATGAGCAGGTACGATACGAGTCCGACGCCTTCCCACCCCACGAACATCACCGGATAGCTCGCGCCCAACACCAACACGAGCATGAACGCGACGAAGAGATTCAGGAACGAGAAGTAGCGCGCGTATCCCGGGTCGTCGCCCATGTAGCCGACGCTGAAGATGTGGATCAGCGTGCTGACGCCGGTGACGAACAACGCCATCATCACCGACAACTGGTCCACCTGGAATGCCCAACGGAGCGGCAGGTCGGTGCCCACCGGCATCCACGAGAAGTACGTCGTCACGAACGGCGTGGCCATGTGCGACGGCATCGCCATGAAGATCAGGACGGCGAGGACGAACGAGAGCAGCAGCACGAGCGGTCCCACCACCGTCACTACTCCGTGCAACGGACTCCGCTTGGGCGCGGCATGCTCGTCGTGTCCGCCATGGGCGTCGTGCTCGGTGTGGGACGACGCGTCGTGCGCGCCGTGCGCCGCCGACGGATCGGCGGGTCCCCAGTGGAACGAGCCGAACAGCGAGATCGCGCCGTTGATCACGAACCCGATCAAGGGCAGCACCGGCAGCAACCACACGAGCTCGGCGACGGAGCCGGCGAGCGGATGCACTCCACCCGGTTGGGCCAGGGGCACTTGGAGCATCACCCTTTGAGCAGATTGATGTTCTTGAGGTCCACCGTCTCGTGGTGGCGGAAGATCGCGATGATGATGGCTAACCCGACGGCTGCTTCAGCGGCGGCGACGCTCATGACGAAAATCACGAACACTTGCCCGCCCGCTCCGTACAGCCGCGAAAATCCAATGAACGACAGATTCACGGCGTTGAGCATGAGCTCGACGCACATGAAGATGATGATCGCATTGCGGCGCGTGAGCACGCCCACCACGCCGATCACGAAGAGAATCGCCGAGAAGAAGAGGGCTTCGGGAACCATGTCTAACTCCGCTTCTTGGCGAGAACCACCGCGCCGACGATCGCGACGAGCAGCAACACGCTCGTGATCTCGAACGGCAGCAGATACGCGCGGAAGAGCGGCTCCGTGATGGGCGTGGTGATGTTCGTTTCCCGCGGCAACCACGCGAGCTCGGCCGGCAGCTTCTGACGCGCGATCACCAGCACTTCCGCCAACATCACGAGACCCGCCAGCAGCGCGATGATCCGCGCGCCCTTGCCCTTGATGTCGGCCACGCTGGGCGGCAGCCCGAGATTGAGCAGCATCACGACGAACAGGAACACCACCATGATCGCGCCGGCGTAGACGAGCACCTGGATCGCGCCCACGAACTGCGCATCCATCATGATGTAGAGCGCCGCGATGCAGAACATCGTGTTCACCAGCCACAGCGCGGCCGCCACGGGATTGCGCCGCGTGACGAAGATGGCCGCCGAGACGATCCCGATCAGGCCGAACAGATAGAACAGAAACTGGTAGACGAACCCGTACGGCATCACTCGCCTCGGGGGTCGGCGGGGTCCCACATCTCGCACACCGGGTGCGTTTGCGCCGTTAGGCGCTCCAGGTCGTACACGAATCCGGCGCGGCTGTACTCCGAGTTCTCGTAGTGCCGCCCAACGTGGATCGCTTCTTCCGGACACACTTCCTGGCAGTAGCCGCAGAAGATGCAGCGGAACTCGTCGATCTCGTACACGAGCGGGTAGCGATTCCCTTCCTCATCTTCACCGGGGACGAGCTTGATGCAGTTGGCCGGACAGATCTGCGGACACAACCCGCACGCCACGCACTTGGCCTTGCCGTTCTCGTCGGTGAGCATGCGGTGCGTGCCGCGCCACCGCGGGGAGAGATCCCATTTCTGCTCGGGATACTGCCACGTCACCTTGTGCGGGTTGGTCAGATGCTTGAAGGTGATGGCCATGCCCTTGAGCATGGCGCGGACGTAGCTCGTCTGGCGGATCGGCCGCTCGAGCACTTTGACTTGAATGGCCATGTCAGTCTCCCTGAACCGGCGTTGGGCGACGCAACGCCATCGCGCGGAGCTCGGCCAGCTCGGCGGGGCCCACGCGGGCCGACGCCGGGCTCACGAGGCGGCCGCGGTCGAGGACCACGAACACCAGTACCGCCAGCACGATGTTCAGCACGCCCAGAATCGCCCAGTAGGTGGGGACGAATCCGCCTAACCGGGCGGTCGGTGCGATGCCCGCCGCATCCAGTGCCAGCACCGCTCCCGCCATGACGACGAGATACGCGAGCGCGATCGGCAGCATCACTTTCCACCCGACACTCATCAGTTGGTCGTAGCGGAAGCGCGGCAGCGTCCAGCGGATCCACATGTAGAGGAACAGGAAGAAGCCGGTCTTGAGCATGAAGCACACGAGCGTGATGACCGTCTTCCACCAGTGCCACGGCGCGGTGTTCACCGTCGTCCAGAACGGCACGGCCCAACCGCCGAAGAACAACGTCGTGAGCAGCGCGCTCGCCGTGGTCATGTTCGAGTATTCGGCGATGAAGAACATCGAGAACTTCATCGAGCTGTACTCGGTATGGTAGCCCGCGATGAGCTCCGACTCCGCCTCGGGCAGGTCGAACGGCAAGCGGTTCGTCTCCGCGAACGCCGCCACGAGGAAGAGGAAGAACCCGATGAGCAGCGGGAAGAAATACCAGCCCGTCGCGACCTGGCTGCTCACGATGGAGCTGAGCGACACGTTCCCCGACAACAGCAGCACGGACACGACGGCGAGGCCCATCGACACCTCGTAGCTCACCATCTGCGCGCTCGACCGGAGCCCGCCTAACAGCGCGTACTTGTTGTTCGAGCTCCACCCCGCGAGCACGATCCCGTACACGCCGAGCGAGGCGATCGCGAGGATGTAGAGAAAGCCCACCGGCAGGTCGGCGATCGACATGTCGACCAGCCCCCACGGCGTGGGCAGCGGCGCCGCGAACGGAATCACCGCGAACGTGATCAACGCGGGAATGAACGACATCACCGGCGCGAGAATGAACAACGGGCCGTACGCCGCCGACGGATACGTCTCTTCCTTCATGATGTTCTTGAGCCCGTCCGCCAGCGGCTGCGCCAATCCGCGCGGCCCAACCCGGTTCGGCCCGTGCCGGTCCTGGATCCACGCCGAGATCTTCCGCTCGGCCAGCGTCAAATAGGCGATGGTCACCATGAGGACGGTGAACACTACCAGGATCTTGATGATCGAGAACCAGAGCCACGGCGCGCCGTGCACCGGCGCTTGCGGATCGTACGCGTGCTGGAAGAGCATCACCGCGGCGTACATGTTCATCGTGCCGCGCCTCCCGCTGCGACCGTCTGACCGGCGAGTACCTGGCCCTTGAAGCCGAGCGAGTCGTAGCTCATGCCGGCGAACTCGGGCACGTGTGCTGCGAGCGCCGCGAACGCTTCGCTCGCCAGGTAGTATCCCGCGCGCTCGCCCAGGAACACGAGCAGGTCTCCGCCCGACCACCACACCGGCCGCGACATGCCCGGCGCCGAGCGCGCTTGGCGATACTGCTGCACGCGCCCGCGCAGGTTGGTGAATGTCCCGTCTTCTTCGGCCATGTTGGTGGAGGGCAGCGCGACGATCGCGTTCGTCACGAGCTCGGGCATCGTCGTGCCGATCACGATCACGGCGCTCGCCTTTGCCAGCGCCGGTGCATCGGCGGCTGTCACCTCGTGGTCGGCCACGATCAGCACGTCGCCTTCCTGCATGGCGGCGAGTGGCGTGTCGCTCTTGGCGAAGCCGAACATCTCGGCCGCCCGCACGTTTGCGGCGCGCTCGGCGCGGCGCGCGAGGTCGGGCACGCCGACGAGCGGCGCTTCCGGCTCCCGCCTAACGCGGAAC
>DATEKK010000127.1:0-4672 GCA_035277485.1 Gemmatimonadaceae bacterium | reverse complement strand
CCGCGCCACGCCCTACTCCGCGTGGCGCTCGGTGCTCCCGCGCTTCTGGCTCCCGCTCGCCGGCCAGACCGCGCACGGCAACTATTCGTTGGGCGCGTTCACCGCCGGCAACGACGTCGTGGGCCGCCACTCGTATTTCGCCCAGTTCCTGGTCGACCCGCGCGGCCAGGAGCACACCTGGGACGTCCGCTATTCGTACTCGGGCCTCGGCTTACCCATCATCAACGCCGAGGGCTTCCAGGACTATGATGAGCAGTTCGCGTTCCGTAACGATGGGACGTTCGCCGGCCGCATCATCCGCCGCGCGCAGACCTATACGTTAGGCATGACGCTCCTCCGGCCGCGCGTCCGCGACAACGCCTTCTTGACGCTCTTGGGGGAGCTCGAGCAGCGTCACTACACCGCCGACCCCGCGCCGCTCCTCGACAGCGTCGACTCGTTCTTCCGCTCGGACAAGCACTACTGGTCCATCGTGTCGTCCTTCGGGTGGTCCAACACGCAGTATCCGGTGCGCGCCATCTCGTTCGAGGACGGTATCTCGTTTGCCGCCACCGGCCAACTGAAATGGCTCGAGGGTGCCGGACCCATCCAGTCGAAGAGCGTGAGCGCCGTGTTCGACGCTTACAAGTCGATGAACCTGGGCGGCTTCGCGCACCAAGTGATCGCCGCGCGCGTGGCGGGCGGCGTCGCATCGGGCGCCGATCCGGGCGTGTACGACATCGGCGGTTCCAACGGCACGCCCGTGTCCGTGTTCCCCGGCTTTACGTTAGGCTCGCGCCACACGTTCGCCGTGCGCGGCTTCCCCTCGGGCATTCGCTCCGGCGACCGCGTCCTCGCCGGCTCGCTCGAGTACCGCGTCCCGTTCGTCGCGCCGCACCGCGGACTCGGCTTCTGGCCCGCGTTCCTGGATCGCACGTCGATCAACTTCTTCACCGACGCCGGCACCGCGTGGAACAAGGGCGACACGACGTTCAACGCCAAACCCATCGCCTCCGCCGGCGCCGAAGTGGAAGCCAACCTCGGCTTGCAGTACGACGCGCCGTACATCGCGCGCGCCGGCATCGCGTTCCCGTACATCAACAATTCGCCGATCAAGGTGTCGCCCGCGAGCGTCTACTTCGAGATCGGCTTCGCCTTCTGAATCATGCCTTCGATTCACCCCACCGCGTACATCCATCCGCAAGCCGTCATCCTGGGCGACGTCTCGTTAGGCGCGCACGTTTCCGTGTGGCCCACCGCCGTCTTGCGAGGCGATAGCGACCGGATCGTCGTCGGCGACGAGAGCAACGTGCAGGACGGCAGCGTGCTGCACGCCGATCACGGTCTCCCCGCGATCGTCGGCAAACGCGTGGCGATCGGCCACCGCGCGATCGTGCACGGCGCCGTAATCGAGGACGGGTGTCTCATCGGCATGGGCTGCGTGGTCTTGAACGGCGCGCGCGTCGGCGCCGGCTCGATCATCGGCGCCGGTGCCGTGGTCACGGAGGGCATGCAGATCCCGCCCGGCTCGCTTGTGTTAGGCGTGCCCGCGCGCGTCGTCAAACCGGTGACGCCCGAGATGACCGCGCGCATTGCCGCCACGGTGGACGCGTATTTGGAGCTCAAGGAACAGCACCGTAGCGGCAAGTGGAAGTAGACGAGGGAAGCGCTCGCTGACGCTCGCTGAGGGAAGCGCTGCGCTGAGGGAAGGGGGAAGCGGCGGGCTACGCCGCCTGAGGGATCGGAACAATATCAATGGTCCGCACGGACGGGGAGCCGTGGCTCGGACGCCTTCGCTCTCGACCCAGGGACAACTGATGTCCTCCTCTCCCTCAGGCGGCGTAGCCCGCCGCTTCCCGCTTCCCTCAGCGTCAGCGCTTCCCTCAGCGAGCGCAGCGAGCGCTTCCCGTTATCTTGTTCTCTGTTCGTCCGCCAACCACGAGCCACCCCATGAACGACACGTCCCGCTCCGTCCTCGAGGACGCAGCGCAGTACGGCATCGAATATCTCGAGGGACTCGACACGCGCAGCGTCGCGCCGTTGCCCGCGGCAGTCGCACGCCTCGAGGAGCTTGACCAGCCGCTCAACGACACGCCCACGCCGGCCGAAGACGTGATTCGCCAGCTCCACGAGATCGGATCGCCCGCAACGACCGCGTCCGCCGGCGGCCGCTATTTCGGTTTCGTGATCGGCGGGTCGCTGCCCGTGGCTCTCGCCGCCAACTGGCTCGCCGGCGCATGGGACCAGAACTCGGGCCTCATCGCGATCACGCCGATCGTCGCGAAGCTCGAGGACGTCGCCGCGAAATGGATGATCGACCTGTTCGGCCTGCCCAAAGGCTGCGGCACCGGCTTCGTGACCTCGGCGACGGCCGCGAACTTCAGCGCGATCTGCGCCGCGCGCCGCGCGTTGTGCGGTCGCCGCGGGTGGGATGTGGAAGCGCAGGGCTTGTTCGGCGCGCCGCCCATCGATGTCGTGGTCGGCGACGAGATCCACGCCTCCATGCTCAAAGCGTTAGGCATGAGCGGACTGGGCCGCGAGCGTGTGACGCGAGTGCCGACGGACGCGCAGGGTCGCATGCGCGCCGACCGCCTGCCAAGCCTCACGAGCAACAGCTTGGTGTGCATCCAAGTGGGCAACGTCAACACTGGCTCGATCGATCCCGTCGCCGAGATCTGCGCGGCCGCGCGCGAGGCCGGAGCATGGGTGCACGTGGATGGCGCATTCGGCTTGTGGGCTGCCGCGTCGCCGGTGCTCCGTCCGTTAGTCGCGGCCATTGGCGAGGCCGACTCGTGGGCCACCGACGCGCACAAGTGGCTCAACGTCCCGTACGACAGCGGCGTGGTGTTCTGCCGCGACGCGTCGGCGCTGCGCGGGGCCATGGTGTCGAGCGCCGCGTACCTGGTGGAGACCGCGCAGCGCGAACCGTACCAGTACACGCCCGACTTTTCGCGCCGCGGCCGCGGCATCGAGGTGTGGGCCGCGCTGCGCTCGTTAGGCAAGAGCGGCATCGCCGAGATGATCGAGCGGACGTGCCGCCACGCGTGGCGGTTTGCGGCGGCGCTCGAGGAAGCGGGCTTCGAGATCCTGGCCGACGTCGTGCTCAATCAAGTGCTCGTCGCGTTCGGTGACGCAAACCGCACCGCGCGGGTGATCGCCGCGATTCAGGCCGATGGCACGTGCTGGTGCGGCGGCACCGTGTGGCACGGCCGTCCCGCCATGCGCATCAGCGTCTCGAGTTGGGCCACCACCGACGACGACGTCGAGCGCAGCATCGATGCGATCGTGCGCGCCGCCCGCTCCGCCTGACGATCACGCCACCCGCACGCCCAACGGAGGCAGCCGGATGCCAGACCCCGAGACGGACACCGCCGGCGTCATCGCGTTCCCGCCGCTCCTGGTGGTGGGCGCGCTCGTGTTAGGCCTGGTGTGGCACTGGTTCATGCCGCGGCACCCGTTCCCGTCGCTGCCGTCGCGCATCGTCGGCATCGTGTTCGTGCTGCTCGGAGGCGCGCTCATCGCGTGGGGCGCTCGCACGATGCGCGAGGCCGGCACGAACATCGACCCATCGCAGCCCGCCGTCGCGCTGGTCACCACGGGCCCGTTCCGTTGGTCGCGCAACCCGCTCTACCTGGCCAACCTGATCATCTACGTGGGCACTACGCTGGTGGTCGATGCGCTCTGGCCGTTCGTTCTGTTAGTCCCGCTCATCGCGCTGCTCGAATGGGGCGTCATCCGCCGTGAAGAGCGCTACCTCGCTCGAACGTTCGGCCCGCTCTACGACGCCTACCGGGCGCGCGTCCGCCGCTGGCTCTGACGCCCGGGGAATCGGCGCGGGGGGACTGCCCAATGGGTTAGGCAAGGCTTCTACGCGTTTTGGCAACGGACAAAGCCGGACACTGTCGGACTCAACGGACCGCTCGGCTGCCCGAGATGAGCGTGTCTCGCCGCGGTGAGCTTCGCTCTATTCTTGTAAAAACAAATGGTTCTTCGGGAATTTCCGGGAAAGGCAGCGGGGCCGGGTTTCAACCTCCCCCGCGTGTGAGAGTCTAACGACAGAGGCTCAAAGGATAACGACAAGGATGCAAGAGATGGGGTCGTTCACATCCGACCTCAACGCCGCGCGCAGCGGCAACATCGACTGGCTTGCGTCGTTGAGGTCGGATGCGAACCGACCCCATCCCTTGTATCCTTGTCGTTATCCTTCACACCAGAGCGAGGAAGCCCTCAATGCGCGCTTCCAGTGAGCCCTCACGTCGCACTCCCACCGGAGCTAGCGCGCCGGGGTGTACCGACCTGCCGCCTCATTTTCCCGAAATTCCCCGAAGACCCAAACGAATAACACAGCTGCTCGCCAGTTCGAGTCGTTCTCGCCGTCGCAGCCGAGCGGTCCGTCACGTCCGTCAGTGTCCTGCTTTGGCCGTTCAAAATGTCGTAGCTACTCAGCCCCCGCCCCGTACAGACGCACGCGCAGCACATCGCTCTCAGGCTCACCTGCGCGCTCTGCCCGTCCCCTGCTGAGCGGCCGTCGGAGTTACGATGCGCCGTGCTCGGCGGGCTCGAAAGAGACACGGCTCGGCGCCGATCTCCTTCGTAACGCAATCGCGAGCAGCAGCATCGACATCGGCGCAGTGACAGCCCACGGTAGACCGATGAAGAGCAGCGCGATCGAGAATGTCGGATAGAAGTACAC
>DATEKK010000126.1:0-22222 GCA_035277485.1 Gemmatimonadaceae bacterium | reverse complement strand
GTATCGTCGACGTTCAAGGCCTCGATGCGGTGGGCGATCTCGGTGGTGAGGCGTCCGGCCTCGGCGAATCGCTCGTAGGCCCCCACGGTAACCACGAAGCCGGGCGGCACAGGAATCCCCGCTCGCGCCAGCTCGGCCAGGTTCGCACCTTTGCCGCCCGCGACCGCGACGTCGCTCCTCGTTAGGCCGTCGAACCACCGCACATATGACTCGGGCGCGACCTGCCGTACCGTGCCCGCAGCCGTAGCGATTCGCTCGGCCGGCGCGCGCTGATCGGGCCCATCGCGCGTGGCCACGCCAACGGCCGCGGCCTGCGCCTCACGCTCGATGTCATCCAACACGTTACGACCTCCGCTCATTCTGCCGGCGCGCAGACACGCCGATCACGTTTTTTATCGCACGCACGCCGCACACCCGCTCCACCGCACCCGCAGCTGCACGCTTCTGAACGGAATCGTCGACGATACCGGACAACGCGACGACGCCGTCGCGCACGTTCACACCAATCCGCGGGGCGTGCTCGCCGAAGGTCCAGCGAAGCTCTGCGGCGACGTCGGCTCCCAGTTGCGCGTCGGTCTTCATCTCGGTCTCCTTGTTGTCGAGTCGTGCGGACGTCGTGTGCGAGCAACTTTGCCGTTCCGGATGCCGCGCGCTGTCGGGCGATAACCCTCGGCTCGTCAGGTATTGCCGGATGGAGGCGCGATGCGCCTGTCTACGCGTGACGTAGCGGAAACCCGGACACGCAGTGCCGATCTCGCCTGACAGACGCAGCGCCCGGGCGACGTAATCTCCGTAGCAGAGGACCACCCCAGCGATTTGGAGGAGGCATGTACAAGCGAATCCTTGTCCCGCTCGACGGTTCTCCGTTCGCGGAACACGCGTTGCCCGCGGCCGTCGCTATCTCGCGCCTCACGCATGCCGCGCTGCATCTCGTGCGAGTGCACGAGCCGAGCTCGATGACGTACGGCTCACGCGGCCGATCGGACGAGTTGCTGCGGCAACGCGAGCTCGAGTACCTGCATACGGCGGCTGCGCGAGCGATCGCGAGTGGAGCAAGCGCCGTCGCAACCGCGCTGGTCGCGGGCTGGCCGCCATCGGCCATCGAGCGGGAGATCGCGCGCACCGGCGCCGATCTCGTCGTGCTCACTGACCATGGCCGCACCGGTCGCGGGACGAGATGTCTCGGGAGCGTCGCCGACACGGTCGCGCGACACGCCAAAGTGCCGGTGCTCATCATGCGGGCCTCGGATGGCGCCGCCGATCTCGCGCGGTGCGCGCTGTTCCGCAACGTCCTCATCGCGATCGGTGATGCAGACGCGGATACGCCGGTGGCGGAAGAGGCAGAGCGGCTCGGCGCGTTAGGCGGGGCGCGCTACACGCTGTTCCACATAGTGCAGCCGGCAGTCGCGGCGGTGCGTTCGTACGCGTATGCGGCGGCCGCCACGACGTTGGACGCGACGGCTACGCGTGCCCGTGTGTCGAGCACGCGCCACCAGCTCGCCGATCTGGCATCGCACATGCGTCATCGCCTGCCGCCTAACGCAATCGACATCACGATCAGCGTCGACACGCACGCGGCGACGAGCATTCTCGATGCGGTCGCCGCGACGACCACGGACCTGGTCGCCATGTCCACGGGTGCGACCGATGCGTCGCACGCCGCGACCGGCAGCGTGGCCGAGCAGGTAGCGCGCTCCACGGCGCTGCCGATCTTGATGTGTCCGACGTTCGAGTGCGACACGCGGCCGGTATGAGCACGAACATCGCGCGCTTTCGCGCGAATCGCCAGGCGGAAATCGACAGCGCCGCGCTGTACCGCACCCTCTCCCTCACCGAGCGCGACCCCAGGCTCGCCGCGGTGTTCGGCCGCATGGCCGAGACCGAGACGGCGCACGCGGCATTTTGGGATCGCCTAATCCCTGCATCCGATCGGCCGGAGCGGCCGCCGCGACCCACGTGGCGCACGCGCGCGCTGATCGCGCTCGCAAAGCGATTCGGGTCGCGAGCGGTGTTGCCAACGGTCCTCGAGCGCGAGCAGGCCGACAGTATGAGCTACACCGAACAGGTGGAGTCGCGCGACACCGCGCTCCCCGCCGACGAGCAATCGCACCGGCGCCTGCTCGGCGCCATGGCGGCAGGGTCCAACGGTCTCGAGGGCACGACCATCGCGCGGCTGGAGGGACGTCACCGGACGCTCGGAGGCAATGCGCTGCGAGCGGCTGTGCTCGGCGCGAACGATGGACTCGTGTCGAACCTGAGCCTCGTGATGGGCGTCGCCGGTGCGGCCGCATCCGATCGCGCGCTGCTCGTGACCGGGCTTGCCGGGTTGCTCGCCGGCGCCGGCTCCATGGCCATGGGCGAATGGCTGTCGGTGCAGAGCGCGCGCGAGCTGCACCAGCGTCAGTTGGACATCGAAAGCGCCGAGCTGGCGGCGGCCCCACAGGAAGAGGCGCAGGAGCTTGCGCTCATCTACCAGGCAAAAGGCCTTTCGGAAGAGCAGGCACGCGTCCTCGCGGAGCGGTTGATGGCGAAGCCGGACACCGCGCGCGAGACGCTCGCCCGTGAGGAGTTAGGCATCGAGCCCGGCGAGCTCGGCGGTTCGCCGTGGCAGGCGGCGGGGACTTCGGCCGCGTTGTTTGCCGTCGGCGCCATCGTGCCCGTGTTGCCGTTTTTCTTCTTGACCGCGAACGCCGCGGTGCTCACCAGCCTCGCGTGCAGCGCCGCCGCACTCTTCCTCATCGGCGCCGGCATCACGCTGCTCACCGGGCGAAGCGTCTGGTACTCCGGCGTTAGGCAGCTGCTGTTCGGCGTCGTCGCCGCCGGCCTCACGTACGGGGTCGGACGACTGCTCGGCGCACAGATTGCGGGCTGATCGCCGCAGCCGGCTACGGCTGCGCGCAGGTCGCGGTCGCGGCCGCGGGCTCGGGCAGCGACGCAGCGAAGTCGCTGGCAAACCGCGCGACCTGATCCCAGTCCGTCATTTCGTGATCGCGCGACGCGTCCGTTGGGCCACCGGCTTTGCGGCTGATCATCTTGAGGATCATCCGCGTGAACACCCCGTACTTCGTGAAAGCCATTGCACCCGCGATCGTCGCGACCGCGCGGGGATGCCAACCAGTCTTCGCGAGGAACTCGTCGAGCACGCGGCGCGCGTTGGCGTGATCCCGCTCGGTCGACCCCGCGGCCGAGCCGCTCACCGAGAAGAACGCGGACGGCATCCGGTTCAATTCGTCCCGATGTGCCTGAACGAAGTGCTCGAGATAACGCTGGTGGCGGCCGGCGATGACCGATCCGCCGATGATCACGCCGTCGAACTCAGACAGCGAGAAGCTCTGCAGCACGGTGTTCGCGCACGCGATCGGTACCGCGTGACCGGCCGCGGTGAGCACCTCTTGCATCCGTTCGGCGATCTTCGCCGTCTGTCCGTACCGCGTGCCGTAGAGGATGACGATATAGCGCGAAGACATGGCCCACCCCGCGTGACGTGGTTTTCGTGTCGGATCTCGCGTGGAACATGCCGCGACGCCGGATGCCGGACAGTCAGGGCGATGAGGACGCCGTGTCCGCCGACGCCTGACGGCCTCACTGCGCGTTGACGGGCTCCGGCACCCCGATCGCGGCGGTGCGAGCATGTGCCGCGTCATCGTCCGCGAGCCAGCGGCCTACGACGCGCGCTTTGACGAGCTGTACGAGCAGCAAGTACGCGATCGTCAACGGCACGAGCACGAGAAAAAAGCGCGCGGGCAGGGGCGTGAAGCCGAGCGAGCTCGCGACGGGGAGGAACGGCAGGGCGGCGCCTAACGCAACGGCGCCGACCACGGTCCAAGTGAGCGGATGGCTGGCGCGGCTCCGCAGCGGGTTGCCGGTGGTGCGGATGACGAGGAGCACGAGCGTCTGCGTCACCAGCGACTCGACGAACCAGCCCGTGTGAAACGCCGGCTCTGTGGCGTGAAAGACCGCGAGCAGCACCCAGAACGTGACGAAGTCGAAGATCGAGCTCACGGGACCGACGGCCACCATGAACCGGCGGACCAGGCGCATGTCCCACCGGCGGGGCGTCCGGATGAGCACATCGTCGACGTGATCCGTCGGGATGGTGATCTGTGCGGCGTCGTACAGAAAATTGTTGAGCAGGATCTGCGGCGGCAGCATGGGGAGGAACGGCAAGACGAGCGCCGCGACCGCCATGCTGAACATGTTGCCGAAATTCGAGCTCGTGCCCATCAGGAGATACTTGAGCACGTTGCCGAAGGCCTTCCGTCCCTCGAGGATGCCGTTGTGCAGCACGCGCAGATTGCGTTCGAGCAGGACGACCTGGGCGGCATCGCGCGCGACATCGACGGCGCTCGCCACGGAGATGCCGACGTCGGCCGCGTGGAGGGCGGGTGCGTCGTTGATGCCGTCTCCGAGGAATCCCACCACGTGGCCGCGCGCCTTGAGCGCGAGCAGAATGCGATGCTTCTGCACGGGGGACACGCGCGCGAACACCGTCGTGCGGTCCGCGAGCGCGCCTAACGCGACGATGCCGAGGGAGTCGATGTCGGCGCCGGTCACGATGCCTTCGGTGGCGAGCCCCGCCTGCGCGCACACGTGCGCCGCCACGAGCTCGTTGTCGCCGGTGAGGATCTTCACCTCCACGCCGTCGGCGCGAAGCGCGGCCAGCGTCTCGGCCGCATCGGCGAGCGGTGGATCGCTGAAGGCGATCAAACCCGAAAACGCGAGCTCGGTTTCGTCCGCGACCGAGTACGCCTCTCGCCTGGGCACGACGCGCGACGCGACGGCAAGGAGACGTTCGCCGCATTGGCTTGCGTCGCGAAAGTCGGCGAGCAGCCGCGCGCGCACCGTCGCATCGATCGGCGCGGTCGTTCCGCCGTCGTCGTAGGTGGTGCACCGCTCGAGCACGCTCTCGGGTGCTCCTTTGCTGATGAGCCAGCACTCGCCGCCGTGGGCCACGACGATCGACGACAGACGGCGCTCGAAGTCGAACGGGATTTCATCCAATTTGGCGGCGCCGGACAGCTCGGGTGCCGGCGCTTCGAGAATCGCAAGGTCTAACGGACTCTTGATGCCCGTTTCGAACCGGCTGTTGAGCGAGGCGAGCGCGAAGGCGCGCGCGTCGCCGCCGCGAGCGGCGGGGATCACCCGGGTGACGTGCATCACGCCGCTCGTAAGCGTGCCCGTCTTGTCGCTGCACAGGATGTCGATGCTGCCCAGGTTCTGAATCGCCTGCAGGTGCTTGACGATCACGCGCTGGTGCGCCATGCGCACCGCGCCGTTGGCCAACGTCACCGACGTGATCATCGGCAGGAACTCCGGGACGAGTCCCACCGCGAGTGCCACGGCGAAGAGCAGCGATTGCAACGGATCGCGATGCAGCGCGATGCTGACGAGCAGGAGAAACAAGACGAGGAAGAATACCACGCGCGTGATGAACAGGCTGAAGCTCCGCATGCCGCGCTCGAACTCTGTTTGCGGTGGGCGTGCGGCCAGATGCGCAGCGATGTCTCCGTACTTCGTGGCGCGGCCGGTGGCCGTGATCACCGCTCGCGCGGTCCCGCTCACGATCGACGTCCCGAGAAATACCAAGTGCGCATCGTCGGCACCGGTGTCGCCCGTGGCCGGACCGGCGCTCTTCTCGACCGGCAGGGCTTCGCCTGTGAGCGCGGCCTGCTGGACGTGCAGGTGTTTCGCCTCGATGAGCCGCGCATCGGCGGGCACGAGATCGCCGGCCGTTAGGCGGATCACGTCGCCCGGGACGAGCAGCCGGCGCGGCAACTCGCGGCAGGCCCCGTCGCGCTCGACCGTCGCCGTCGGTGCGACGCTGCCGCGCAACCGATCGACGGCCCGGTGCGACCGATACGTTTGCGTGAGGTGGAGGGCGACGCTCAACAGCACCATCAACACGATGATGCCGGCGCTCGGAATTTCGCCGACGTAGGCCGAGATGCCGCTGGCGAGCAGCAGCGTGATGATGAGCGGGCTCGCGAACGGCTCCGTGAGCTCGCGCAGCGACGACTGCCGCGCGACGACGAGTGGATCGTTAGGCCCGACGTCGGAGAGGCGCCGCTCCGCTTCCTCCGACGTCAGGCCCTGGACGGCGTCGAGATCGGCCGCGCCGTCGCGCGGGACCGTATCCACCGCCGTCAACGGACGGCCCTCTAATGGCCCGTGTCGCGACGCGCCCGCCTAACGGCCGGCCGGCGTGCCAGGCCCGTCCACTCGGGCGGGGTGATGAGCAACGAACACGGCGCACGGCGCACGAGTCCGCCGGTCACCGTGCCCACGAGCACCCGCTCCGTGAGGTCGTGTCGTTGGCGCGCGGCGACGAGGACGTCGGCGCCACGCCGCTTGGCGAACTCGATGAGCGTGCCGGGCACGGTGCCGCGCAGCACTTCGGTCTCGACCTTCGCGCCGGCTGGAACCGGCAGCGTGTCCACCAAACGCTCGAACGCCGCGGCCCAACCGTTCTCCCGCACCATGCGGGTGATCTCATCGAGATTCGCGATGGCTGCATCGAATTCGGACTCGACGTGCACGAGCACGAGTCGCGCGCAGCCCGTGAACAACATGCACGCCAACCGCGCCGCGGCGCTGCTCTCGGGGCTGAAGTCGACCGCGACCACGACGGTCCGAGGCATCCCACTCAGATCTGGCGTCACCGCCAGCACGGGCACATCGGATTCGCGTACCACGTGCGCGGTCGTTGCGTCGCGGATGATCCGCTCGATCAGCCGCTCGCGGCGGAGACCCATGATCACCAGGTCCGCGCCGCGCGCGGCGTCCAGGATGGCGTTGGCCGGCGTGCCTAACGCAACCCGAACGGGCCAGGGACGCCGGGTACCGGTGCGGTCGGCCAGATACCGGCGGAGGTCGAGCCTGCGTTGCCGCTGTTCGGCGCGCAGCGCAAGCTCGCCGGCGGCCGCGACCGGCACGCCAACGGTCAGCCACGCCGCCGCCATCGGATCCACGACGCTCAGCGCTTCGCCCTGCGCGTGGTGCGCTTTCATCAAGGCCACCGCGGTATCGATTGGCGCATTGGCGCCGGCATGTGCGGCGTCCAGCGCGATCAACAGTCGCAGGGGCGGGCGGGACCTGCCCGGTTTGCCTGACTTCCGACGCGCGGCTTTGGCCGGCTTTTTCGCTCGCAGCGTAGACATCGCTCCTCCCAGGGCTCGGTTGTCTCCCGCCTACGCTACGAGCCGACCGATCTCTGGTCTGTCGGGGAAAGTGCGGAGCGCAAGTCCCAGAAGCCCTGACAGCGTCACAAGGCACGAAGGCCGCATATAGGTCACACACGGCTCGAGAGGGATGAGGAGACGCATGGCAGGTCATGACGCCGGCACAAAGCAGAGATGGGCGATGAGCACGGCCGTGCCCGCGGGTGCGCTGTTGTTCCTCGGCGCCGGAGCGGTCGCGCGCATCGGGTGGTCGGGCACATCCGCGAGCACGAGCATCTGGATGACCGGGTTGGTGCTCACCGGCGCGCCGACGGTATACCGCACTCTGCGCCACCTGCTCGCGGGTCGCTTCGCCACCGACCTTGTCGCCAGCCTCGCGATCATCGGCGCGGTGGTGCTCGCCCAACCAGTGGCCGGCTTGGTGATCGTCCTCATGCAGACCGGCGGCGAAGCCCTCGAGCGTTTTGCCGAAGGCCGCGCATCCGATGCGGTACGCGCGCTGGAAGAGGCGGCGCCGCGCACGGCCCACCGTCTTACGGGAACGCGCGTCGACGACATCCGCGCCGAGGACATCGCGGCCGGCGACGTGCTGCTCGTGCGCCCGGGCGAATTGATGCCGTGCGATGCGATCGTCATCGACGGCCGGTCGCACGTGGATGTCTCTCGGTTGACGGGCGAGCCGATGCCGGTCGCGGCGGCACCGGGCGCGCGCCTCATGAGCGGCAGCGTGAACGGCGAAGGAAGCTTGACCGTGCGCGCGATCGCAACGGCGGGCGACAGCCAGTACGCGCACATCGTCGCGCTGGTTGCGTCCGCCCAAGCGAGCAAGGCGCCCCTGCAACGACTCGCCGACCGCTACGCGGTGTGGTTCACGCCGTTCACGCTCGCCATGTGCGCGATCGTGTTCGCGTTCACGCGCGACCCGGTGCGCGTGCTGGCGGTGCTGGTGGTGGCAACGCCGTGTCCGCTCATTCTCGCGACGCCGATCGCGTTCATTGGCGGGATCAATCTCGCCGCGCGGCGGCACATCATCGTCCGCACGGGTGAGGCACTCGAGCGCCTCACCCGCGTCAGCATGGCCATCTTCGACAAGACGGGCACGTTGACGATCGGCCGGCCGGCCGTGAGCGCGGTCATCGCCGCCCCGGGCCTAACGGAGGACGACGTGCTGCGCGCCGCCGGCGCCGTCGAGCAGGGGTCGAGCCATCTGCTCGCACGCACGCTCGTGGACGCGACGCAGGCCCGCGGTCTCGGGCTTCCCGTCGCCCGCGACGTCATCGAATCTCCCGGACGCGGCGTCACCGGCCTGGTCGACGGACGACTGGTGTCTGTCGGCTCGCGGTCGTTCGTGCTCGAGCAGCATCCCGGACTCGCGGCGGCGCTGGATGCACTGGACCATGCGGGGAGCCTCGAGGCGTACGTCGCGATCGATGGACGCGCGGCCGGCGTGGTCGTGTACGCGGACCACCTGCGCCCCGAGCTCCACGATGCCACGGCCCAGCTCCGGCACCTCGGCCTAACGGACTTCGTGCTCCTGTCGGGCGACCGCGCCAGCAACGCGCGCGCCGTCGCCGCCGCCGCCGGGATCGACGAGGTCGCGGGCGACCTCATGCCCGAGCACAAGGTCGACGCGGTCCGTCGGTTAGTCGCCGCGGGCCGCGGCGTCCTCATGGTGGGCGATGGCACCAACGACGCGCCAGCCTTGAGCGCCGCTACAGTCGGAGTGGCCCTCGCTGGACACGGCGGCGGCATCACCGCCGAAGCCGCCGACGTCGTCGTGCTCGCCGACGATCTCCGCTGCGTGCCCGAGGTCATTGGCATCGGGCGGCGCACGATGCGCATCGCACGTCAGAGCATTCAGACAGGCCTTGGACTGAGCGGCCTCGCCATGGTCCTCGCGTCGTTCGGACTCATCGCACCGGCAGCGGGTGCCGTGCTCCAGGAAATCATCGACGTTGCGGTCATCTTCAACGCCCTCCGCGCGAGCCGTCCCGGCTCGTCGCCCGTGGGACGAACCCCGCACCTTGAGAAAGAGCGTGCGCTGGCCCCCAGTACTGACGTTCCATGACGCCACGTCGGGTGATTCCCGACACCCATCCGAGGGCGGCAGGGTATCGTACCTGCACGCGCGGCGAGTCGCGTCAGACCGGAGGAACCATGCCTTACGATGCAGCACCGAACTTTCGAGCCTTGGACAAGGCGGAAAGCCAAGCGATTCTCTTGCGCAACCACGTTGGGCGCATCGCGTACAGCTTCCATGACCGCGTCGACATCGAGCCGATTCACTACGTGTGCGACGGTGGTTGGATCTACGGACGCACGTCGCCGGGCACGAAGCTCGCGACGCTCAGCCACCATCGCTGGGTCGCCTTCGAGGTGGATGAAGTCGATGGTCCCTTCGATTGGCGCAGCGTCGTGGTGCATGGCACCGTGTATTGGTTGACGTCGGACGCATCGCATGCATCGCCGGGTGACGCCGAAACCGGTCTGACGCTGCTTCGCACGTTCCTTCCGGAGACACTCACCGAGCGCGATCCGACGCCGTTCCGTACGGTGTTATTTCGTCTCTCGACTTCGGAGATCACGGGGCGGTGCGCAAGCACGGTGGCCGCACCGGACGCGACCGATGGTGCGGAGACCCAGGTGGCCGCGGCGTCAGAGAGGCCATGAACCGCCGGATGACGAACACCGTTAGGCGTCTCCTGCGCCTGCCCCTGGCCGCGAAACTCGCGGGCGCCAACGCGCTCCTCTTGCTCGTCGCACTCGGCGGATTCCGCGGCGCCTACCGCGGACCTGCGGACTGGCCCGCGTTAGCCGTTGCGGGAGCCGTGCTCGTCGTGGGTGTGGCCGTGAACGTCGCACTGGTGACGCTCGCACTAAGGCCCTTGCACGACCTGCACACGACCGCCCAACGCGTCTCGCTCGGAGATCTCGAAGCGCGCGTGCCCAACTCGCTGGTCGCGGACGCCGAGCTCGAGCGCGTGAGCAGTACCTTCAATCTGCTTCTCGACCGTGTGATGGCCGAGCGCCTGCGCATTCGGGAGCTCGCGGCGCAAGCGATTCGCGCCGGTGACCGGGAGCGCGCCGCGCTCGCCTCCGAACTGCACGATTCCACGGCGCAGTCCATCGCCGCGATTTCGTACCAGCTGATTGCCGCCGAGCGCTCGAGCAAAGATCCGGAGCTCACGGCACGATTGGTGGCCGTCCGCGAAGCGACGAACCGCATTCTCGAGCAGGTGCGCCTGCTGTCGCATACCGTCTATCCGCGTATCCTCGATGACCTGGGTCTGGCCAGCGCACTGAGACAGCTCGCACGAAGCGTCACCGTCGATATCGGCCCGGACATTCGCGTCGACGTCACGGACTTCGCCGAATCCAACGCGAAGCGCCTTCCCGCGGACAGCGCCGCGGTACTCTATCGCGTGGCGCAGGAGGCGATCAGCAACGCCATGCGCCACTCCAAGGCCGCGCACATTGTGGTTCGCCTCGACGGCTCGCTCTCGGGCTTTACCCTCGAGGTGCAGGATGACGGCGTGGGCTTCGATCCGGACGCGGCGGAACACGGAGCGTTCGGTTTGGGCTTGTTCACTGCCCGCGAACGCGTCAGTTTGGCTCAGGGCCGGTTTGACTTGGTTACGCGACCGGGCAGCGGCACCACGGTGACTGCGTCCATTCCTGCCATGCTCGCGACCGCGGCGTCGCGGCGTGCGTCGCACTGAGAACGGAGCCGATGACAGTCGATACGATACGGGTCGTCCTCGTCGATGATCACGCGGTCGTGCGAGCAGGGCTCAAGGCCGTTTTGGCGACCGCTCCCGACATCCAGGTGATTGGAGAAGGGAGCAACGGGCGCGAGGCCGTTGCGCTCGCCGAGCGCTTCAAGCCCGAGGTGGTGATTACGGACCTTTCCATGCCCGACCTCGACGGCGCGGGCGTGATCAAAGAGATCGTCGCGAAGAACATTCCATCGCGTGTGCTCGTGCTGACGATGCACACCGAAGACGAGTACCTGGTTCCGTTGCTCGAGGCCGGCGCGGCCGGCTACCTGGTGAAGAGCGTGGCCGATCGTGAGCTCATCGCGGCCGTTCGCTCGGTGGCGCACGGCGAGACGTACGTGCAGCCGGCCGCCGCCCGCATCCTGGCCCGGGAGCTCACCAAGAAGGATGCCGCCGAGCCGAACCGGCAACGATACGAACAGCTGACGCCGCGCGAACGCGACGTGCTGCGGCTCATCGCGCAGGGGTATTCGGCTCCCGAAATCGGGTCCCAGTTGGGCATCAGCCCCAAGACAGTGGACACCTACAAGCAACGCATCGAGGAGAAGCTCGGTCTCGCGCACCGGTCCGACTACGTGCAGTTCGCGTTCAAGCTCGGCCTACTCGGTAAAAGTTAGGCATGTGTTAGGCAGTTAGGCTCACCGAGACGCATCGACGACCGACATGCCGCTCACCGCAAACCGGACCGTCACAGCCGCACTCTGGATCGCGCTCGTCGCCACGATGACGGGCGCCGGCATGGTGCTGGCCGCGCTGTGGCTCGGCGCCGTTCCGCCTAACGGAAGGTACCTCTTGGGCGCCGCGTGCTTCCTGTGCGCGGCCGGCACGGTGGCCTACGCCCTCGTGCGAACCCAGGCCGTCGGGCGCCGCGTGCGCGCGCTGCAAGATGTGGAGCACGACCTCCGCATCTCCGAAGCGAAATATGCGGGCATCCTCGACATCGCCGCCGATGCCATCATCTCCGTCGACGATGCCCAACGGATCGTGCACTTCAATTCGGGCGCCGAGGTCATCTTCGGGTACGCGCGAGGCGAGATGATCGGGCAACCGCTCGCCCGCCTCATCCCAGAGCGCTACCGCGCCGCGCACGAGGAGCACATGCGGCGCTTCGCGGCCGGACCGGAAACGGCGCGCCGCATGGGTGAGCGCCGCGAGATTTTCGGCCTTCGGCGCGGCGATATCGAGTTTCCAGCCGAGGCGTCCATCTCGCGCCTTCAGACCCCGACAGGCATGCTGTTCACCGTCGTGCTGCGCGATATCACGGAACGCAAGCGCATCGAACACGAACAGCGATTTCTCGCGACCGCCGGCGAAGAGCTGGCACGTTCGCTGGATTACGAGGCGACGGCGCAGCTCGCTGCCAACGTGGCGGTTCCTGCTCTTGCCGATGCGTGCGTGCTCGACCTCGTCGAGGGCGACGTGGTCACTCGACGGATCGTGAGCGAAGGTGGGCCGGACCGTGTTCACGCACCGCTGGCTGCGCTGGCCGCGGCCGGCCCCATTGGGCGTGACTCGCCATCGCGCGTGATCGATGTGCTGCGCACCCGGCGGTCCGACCTCGTCGCGAACGTCACCGACGAGTGGCTCGAGGCGCACACGGACGATGCGCCCCACCTGGCCGCAGCCTGGCGCGTGCTCGCGCCGCGCTCGTTGATGATCGTGCCGCTCGTCACGCGCGAGCACTTGCTCGGCACGCTCACGCTGATCGGGATCGATCCGCGCCGCACGTATGACCCGACGGATCTCTCCTTCGCGGAAGACATCGCGCGACGATTGGCGCTCGCGCTCGACAACGCGCGCCTCTACCACGCGGCGCGCACGGCAACGCGGGCGCGCGACGAAGTGCTCGGCGTGGTATCGCACGATCTGCAGAATCCGATCGCCGCGATCGCGATGGGTGCGAGTGTGCTTCGGGATCAGCCGCCTGGCGATGTCGACGGACGGCGGCAGCTGCTGCGCATGATCACGGAATCGACGGAGTGGATGCAGCGACTGATACGCGATCTGCTCGATGTGTCGGCGATCGAGGCAGGGCGGTTGTCGATCGAGCGCCGCGGTGAACGGCCGGCGCCGATCGTCGCTTCCGCGACCCGCATGCTGGCCAGTGCGCTCGCCGAACGGTCGATCGATCTCGACATCGCGGTGCCCGACGATCTTCCGTTAGTCGACGTGGATGCGACGCGCGTCGAGCAGGTGCTGGTGAACTTGCTCGGCAACGCCATCAAGTTTACAGCGCCCGGCGGTCGCATCACGATCCGCGCGACGCCGAATGGTGCCAATCTGGAGATGTCGCTGGCGGATTCCGGGATCGGCATTGCGCTCGAGGAGCAGGCGCACGTATTCGAGCGCTTCTGGCAGGCGCGCCATACGACGCGCCGCCGCGGCGCGGGGCTCGGACTCGCGATCGCGAAGGGCATCATCGACGCGCACGGCGGCCGCATCTGGGTGGCCAGCACGCCGGGGCAGGGCAGCACGTTCACCTTCACGCTACCGCTGGCCCCGGTGACGGCTGTCGTGTCGCGTTGAGGCGGTGCATCGCTGATCGGAGAGGCGGAAGGATGGAGGGAAGAGGGAAGCGCTCGCTGCGCTCGCTGGGGGAAGCGCTGCGCTGGGGGAAGCGGCGGCGACGCCGCCTGAGGGAGCGGAACAACATCAATGGTCCGCGCGACGTGAGCGCCGTGCGCGAGGCCGCGCGCTCCGGCACTCTCCATTCAGAGATCACTGATGTCCTTCCGCTCCCTCAGGCGGCGTCGCCGCCGCTTCCCCCAGCGCAGCGCTTCCCCCAGCGAGCGCAGCGAGCGCTTCCCTCTTCCCCAGTTGCCTAGTGCGCCATGGTCGCGTATTGCCGTGGCGTGCCCACCTGAATCAGTCCCACCGCGCCCTTCTCGGCGTCGGCGAAGCTGTGCGTCACGAACGCGTAGATGCCTTCGCCGCTCTCGTTAGGCTTGAACGTCGTCTCGAACACCACGCCCCCGCCTGCAGGAACCGGATAGGTCTGCACGCCTTCGAGCGCGTGCGCGGGATTGCCGTCGGGGTACACGCGATCGAAGAGCGCGCCCACCACGTGGAAATCGCTGTCCAGGTTCGGGCCCGCATTCACGACGAAGAAGCGCACCCGGTCGCCGACGCTCACCTTGAGCGGGTTGGCCTTGTACTGGAAGGCGCGGCCATTGAACACCACGTATGTCGGCTGCTTTCCCTGCGCGGCCGCGTAGTCGGGCTGCATCTCGCTGCCTGTCGCGCTGCGCTCCGCATAGAACTCGCTTTCGACGATCACGAATTCCTTATCCGCGGTGGTGCCCCAACCGTGCTTCGGGTCGACGACCATCGCGAAATACATCCCCTGCATGAGGTGCATGAGGACCGGCGGTGTGCCGCAGTGCACGAGGAAAGCGCCCGGATCGCGCGCGACGAACGCGAACTGGATGGAATCATGTGGCATGATCATGCGGTAGGCGACGTTCGCGGGAATGCGGGCCGCGTGGAAGTCGATCGAGTGCGGCATCGGCGCTTCGTTCACCACGGTGATACGAACGGAGTCGCCTTGGCGGACACGCAGGACGGGACCCGGCACCGTTCCGCCTAACGTCCACGCGCGATACGGCGTGCTGTCGGCGATTTGCACCGTGGCGTCCTTGATCGGGATCCGGAATTCTTTGACCGGCGCCGGCGAGGCGGGCGCGAGCCGCGCGTCGTAGGCCGGCGTCGTTGGGCGAACGGTCTTATCGAAATCGATTCGTTCAACGGCCGGGGCGGGTTTCGCATCGCCGAGTGCGGCGCCTGCGGTGGCCGCGGCGATCATCACGACCGGTACGAAGAGTTTCACGAATCTCATCGAGTCCTCCAGAAGTGGATCAGTGCTGCACGTGACTGAAGTCTCGGTGATACGCGACCCTAGCTCCGTCGGGAGAAGCCGGAAGTTTGGTCCGTCATCTCGCGACAGCGTGTCGGTGATTCACTGACACGAGCATGCGCGTGATATCCCCGACAAAATGGCGGCGTTGTCCCGACTGTCTGCGTCGTTGGCCCGCTGACGTTGGCTCCGCGTACACCGCGCCGATCCGACGCGCTCCGTTCCGGGCGCGATGCGCGCGGGAATCCCGCTCGCGGAGCGGAAGGAGTCATCATGTCAATGCCCACGAATGCCTCATCAGGGCGCGCGACCGGCATTGGGCTGGCCTTCATCGCCGCCCTCGCCCTGCCAGCGTTCCTGGCGAGTTGCGCGGATTCGCCCACGACGCCGCTCGCGAAGGTTTCTCCGGAGATAACGAGTGGCACGGTGCCGGGTGGGCAACGCGCGTTGTTCTTCCTTACGCGACCGATGGATCGGCGGAAGTTCGCGGGCAGCTTCGACGCCACATTGAATCCGCAGGTGCTCGTCTGCAGCGAACCGCGGTGCATCACCCCTGTTCTGGGCCCAATCGCTCTCGGCTCCGTTGGGCCGGCGTCGCTGACGCTCGACAAGAATAAGCAGTCGTACGTGTTCCGCTGGCAGACCAAACACGGGCCGCTCGCGCCTAACGCAGTATATCGCCTCGTCGTGCGCGTCGGCGATTACCAGTTGGGGTGGGCCGATCTGGCGACGGGCACCAAGCAGCGCGATTTGCGCAGCATCAACAGGCGCGAGTTCATCGCGCTCCGCCTCGGGTCGACGCTCACGCTTCCGTTCCGCATCGAACAGGGGGCGCCCTTTCCGCCGGATCTGCCGGGTCGCTACGAGAACAGGCCGGACTGGATTTGCGGGTCGGACGGCTGTTTGATAGACAGCGATCCCCAGTACGACTACATGGCTATCTGGGCCGCGGTACAGATCACGCAAACCGGCACCGTGAAGACCGGCATGGTTTGGTATGCGATCGACAGAGCCGATCCGACCCATCCGCCGGTGGTGCCGGCGATGCCGGCCCCCGGCACGGGGCCGCTCAATGGATCGCCCAATGGAGCCGATCTCACGACGCTGAATTGGCGCTACGACGAGAATGACCCCGGGTGTCTCGAGTTGTGGGACAGCGGGTTCCTGTGGGGTCACTGGTGCGGGACGTTCGGCGGGCCGGCGAGCATCTCTCCGCAGTACTTTCCGTTCGCAGCGTTTGAGGTGATCGATAGGCTGCCGAATTACCTGCCGCCGCTCCAGTAGCCCGTTAGGCGGAGGCGGCACGGTACAACGCGGCCGGCATAGTGCCGGCCGCGTGTGTCATCCAGGATGGCCGCAGCGAACCGCGCGTGTCAGCCGATTGCCTGACCCGCGCCGCGGATCCGTCGCACACGTCAGGCAACGCCGTAGTCGTACGCGCGGGTTTCCCTGACACGCGCTCGGGTATCCACCCGATCGTGCGCCATGCCCCGAACCCCGAGACTGGAGCACAACGATCGCGGAGCCGCGTACGGCCTGCGTTGGGCCGGTCACGGCGTCGCCACGACAACGAGGAACGACAATGCGCTCCAGTGCCCGCATGATGGCCGTCGGCTCGCTGGCCATCGCCATCGGGATGCCCAGCCTGCTCGTGGCCTGCCACTCCAGCGCGCCGGCAACGTTAGCCAGTGCGGTGAGCGGCGCCAACGCGGCGTCGCGCGTGTACGTGCCGCCCGGACAGAAGGACGAGTTCTATGCGTTCCTGTCGGGCGGCTTCAGCGGCCAGGTCTCGGTGTACGGTCTGCCCTCGGGCCGGCTGCTCAAGGTGATCCCGGTGTTCTCGCAGGATCCGCAGGAGGGATGGGGCTACGACGAAGAGACCAAACCGATGCTCCAGACGAGCTTCGGCTTCGTCCCGTGGGACGACGCGCACCACCCCGAGCTGTCGCAGACGAACGGCGTGCCTAACGGGAAGTGGCTCTTCATCAACGGCAACAATACGCCGCGCATCGCCCGCATCGACCTGACCCAATTCAAGACCGCGGAGATCCTCCAGATCCCCAATTCGGCGGGCAACCACTCGTCGCCGTTCACCACACCCGATGGCAAGTATGTCGTAGCCGGCACCCGGTTCAGCGTGCCGGTGCCTAACCGCGATACGACCATCGCGTCGTTCGCCCAGACGTTCAAGGGCACGCTCACGTTCGTGCGCGCGGACGAGCCGGGGAAGATGGCGATCGCCTTCCAGATCCTGGTGCCGGGATACGACTACGACTTGGGTCACGCGGGCAAGGGCGTGTCGGATGGATGGTTCTTCTTCACCACGTACAACACCGAGCAGGCGCACACCAAGCTCGAGGTGAACGCGTCGCAGAACGACAAGGACTACATCGCCGCGATCGATTATCGGCGTGCCGAAGCATGCGTGGCGGCGGGGCAGGGCACCACGACCATGCCGGCGAGTTACGACCACAACGTGCTCGATGATCGATCGAACGCCGCGCACGTCGAACGGAAGACGAGCGTCACCGTGTTGGATCCGTCGCGATGCGACGGGGTCATGTACTTCCTGCCGACACCCAAGTCGCCGCACGGCGTGGACGTCGATCCGAGCGGCGAGTACATCGTCGGCAACGGAAAGCTCTCGGCCGTGATCGCCGTGCACTCGTTCACGAAGATGCAGCAGGCGATCGCGGCCAAGTCGTTCGACAAAGTCGTGGACGGAATTCCCGTGCTCAAGTACGAGTCGGTGCTGGCCGGTGAAGTGAAGAGCGCCGGGTTAGGCCCGTTGCACACCGAGTTCGACGGCAAGGGGTACGCCTACACGTCGTTCTTCATCTCGTCCGAGATCGTGAAGTGGAAGCTCGGGACCTGGGAGGTCGTCGACCGGACGCCCACCTACTACGCGATCGGTCACCTGATGATCCCGGGCGGCGACTCGCGCGCGCCGTGGGGCAAGTACGTGGTCGCGCTCAACAAGATCACTAAGGACCGCTACCTGCCCACGGGACCGATCATGGATCAGTCGGCCCAACTGTACGACATCAGCGGGCCCAAGATGCAACTGCTGCTCGACTTCCCGACGATCGGCGAGCCGCACTATGCGCAGGCCCTTCCGGCGAGCCTGATCCACTCGGTGAAGTTCAACCCGCTCGCGGAGAACGCCAATCCGTGGGCCGTGAAGACCGAAGCCGATGGCGGCATCTCGCGGCAGGGGAAAACCGTGCACGTGAAGATGGCCGCGATCCGGTCGCACTTCTCGCCCGACAACATCGAGGGCATCACGGTGGGCGACACGGTCTACTTCCATCTCACGAACATCGAGCAGGACTGGGACATCGTGCACGGATTCGCCGTGTTAGGCAACACGGATGCGGCGGAATTGATTCTCGCTCCGGGCGAGACGCGCACGCTCAAGTGGGTGCCGCGCGCGAGCGGCGTGTATCCGTTCTACTGCACCGACTTCTGCTCGGCGCTGCACCAGGAGATGCAAGGGTACGTGCGGGTGTCGCCGGCCGGCAGCATGGTGGCGCTGTCGGCGACGATCGGCGATCACGCGGTTGGCGGCGACCGGATGGCCGGTATGCATCCGACGGGTGCACCTGGTGCCGCACACGCGGCCGGGGGGCACCAGTGATGTCGCGCCTTTCGCGGAGGCTGCTCGTGATCGCGGGCCTGCTGCTCGCGGCGTCGCTCCGGCTCCCACTCTGGCGCATCGGGTTGACGGCGCCGCAGTACCCGGAAGGACTGGGACTTCGCATCGGCGCCGGCACGATTGCCGGCGCCACTCCCCAGGACCTGGACAACATCAACGAGCTCAATCACTACATCGGGATGCGGCCGATCGATGCCGGTGCCTTACCGGAGCTCCGCGTCCTGCCCTGGATCCTGCTGGCGCTCGCGGTCTGGGCCATCGCGGCGGCTGCGTTAGGCAATAGGCGCGTCGTGTACGTGTGGCTCGGCGCCCTCTTGCTCGTCGGGGCAGCCGGGCTCGCCGACCTGTACCGATGGTCGTACACGTACGGCCACGACCTCGACGCCGAGCATGCGATCATCAAGATCCCGGGCATGGCATACCAACCGCCGCTCATCGGCACGAAGCAACTCCTGAATTTCACCGCGTCATCGTGGCCCGCGTCCGGTACGTGGTTGGCCGTGGCGGCCCTCTTCGCCGGCATCGCGGCGCTCGTGGTGTCGCGCCGGACCATGTCCGCCCGCGCGAGCGCGGCATGATACGCACGCTTCCAGCGGTCGCGCGCGCCGTGCTCGTTGCCGCCTGGATCTCGGCGCCGCACTCGGCGTTAGGCCAACCGGCGCGCACACTCGTGGTGGCGCCGGGGACGGCGCTGGCAACGTTAGGCGACGCGGTCGCGCGCGCACGGGCCGGCGACCGGATCATCGTGCGCGCCGGCACCTATCGCGAGCCGCTGGTCACGATCGACAAACCGCTCCTCATCGAAGGCGTGGGCGACGCCATCCTCGACGGCGAATCCGCGCACGCGATTCTCACCGTCGCCGCCGATGACGTGACCATCCGGCACCTGCATTTCCGCGACGTGGGCGTGAGTTACACCAGCGACCTGGCCGCGGTGCGCGTCCTGGCCGTTCGCAACTGTCGCATCGAGGAGAATCTCATCGAGCGCGCGTTCTTCGGGATCTACCTGGCGAAGTCGGTCGGCTGCCGCGTGGTCCACAACGAGATTCGCGGCGCCGCGCGCGACGAAACGGGTTCGGGCAACGGCATTCACCTGTGGTCCGCGCGCGACGCACTCATCGCCGACAACCATGTGAGCGGCCAACGTGACGGCATCTACTTCGAGTTCGTGACGCACACCGTGGTGCGCGGGAACACGAGCGAAGGCAACCTGCGCTACGGATTGCACTTCATGTACTCCGACGACTGCCGCTATCTCGACAACACATTCCGGCGCAACAAGGCCGGCGTTGCGGTGATGTACACGCATCGCGTCCTCATGGCCGGCAACCGCTTCGAGTCCAACTGGGGCGATGCGGCGTACGGCCTACTCCTCAAGGAGATCGACGATAGCCGAGTCGAGGACAACACCTTCGTGCGCAACACCGTGGGGCTGTCGGCCGATGGCGCCAACCGCCTCGTGGCATCGCACAACACGTTCCGGTCTAACGGATGGGCGGTGCGCCTCGTGTCGAGCACCGACGATGCGCGCTTCGAGCACAACAACTTCGTCGACAATACGTTCGACGTCGGCATGCGCGGCGGCGAAACCACGACGCGATTCGCCGGCAACTACTGGGATGCCTATCGCGGCTACGACCTGGACCGAAACGGCGTGGGCGATGCGCCGTTTCATCCCGTGCGGTTGTTCGCTCTCATCGTGAATCAGAATCCGCCCGCGGTGCTGCTGCTGCGCAGCCCGTTCGTCACGCTGCTCGACGCGGTCGAACGCGCGGTGCCGTCGCTGACGCCGTCGTCGGTCGTGGACGACACCCCAGTCCTGCAACCAATCCGGTAGGCACCATGATCGAGATCCGAGGGCTCACCAAATCCTTTGGCGCGCGCGAGGTGCTACGCGGCGTCGACCTGTGCGTTCGTCCCGGCCGCGTCACTGCTGTGGTCGGGTCTAACGGAGCCGGGAAGACCACGCTGATCAAGTGTCTCTTGGGGCTCGTCCGACCGGACAGCGGCGAGATGCGCATCGACGGCACCCGCGTCGGCGACGATCCGGCCTATCGCGCGACGATTGGCTATGCGTCGCAGATGAGCCGCTTTCCCGAACATCTCACGGCGCGCGAGGTCACGCGGGTTCTGCTCGACCTGCGTGGCGAGTCGGCCATTATCGACTGGGAATTGTTCGAGCGCCTCGCACTCGCACCGCACCTCGATACGCGCGTCCGTGCGTTGTCGGGCGGCACGCGACAGAAGCTCGCCGTGGCGCTCGCCTTTCTCTTCGCGCCCCGCGTGCTCGTGCTCGACGAGCCGAGTGCGGGGCTCGATCCCATGGCGAACGCGGTGCTCAAGGACAAGATCCTGAGCGAGCGCAGCGACGGCAAAACGCTGCTCGTCACGTCGCACGTGATGAGCGAGCTGGATGAGCTGGCTGACGACATCGTGTTCCTGCGCGCGGGCCGCGTCGGCTACGCCGGCTCGGTGCAGAAGCTGCGCGTGTTCACCGGGCAACCACATCTCGAGCGCGCGATTGCCTCGATGATGACGCGGGAGGTCGTATGCGCATAGCCGCGAAGATCGCCGCGTTTCAGTTGGTCGACATACTCCGGAGTCGCTGGCTCTTGGGCTACGCGATCTTCTTTCTGGCCGCCACGGAATTGCTGCTCCGCTTCGGCGGCGACGCGACGCGAGCCGTCGTGAGTCTGACGAGCATCGTGCTGTTCATCGTGCCGCTGGCGGCAATCGTGTTCGCGACCATCTACGTACACCGCGCGCGCGAGTTCATCGAGCTGCTGCTGGCGCAGCCCGTTGGGCGGGGTGCGATGTTCGCGGGGACGTACGGCGCGATGGCCGTGTCGTTGTCGGCCGGTGTCGCGCTGGGCGTCGGCATGCCGTTCGCCGTGCGGGGCGGCGCGGGTGTCGCGGGTGCCGCCGCGGTGCTGGTCGCCACGGCCGTGGCCCTCACGCTCGTGTTCGCCGGTGCCGGCGTGGCGCTCGCGCTCCGCACCGACGACCGTCTGCGCGCGTTCGGTCTTGCGTTAGGCGGTTGGGCCTGCGCGGCGCTGGTGTACGATGCGGTCCTCCTCGTGCTCGCGACCGCGCTGGCCGGCGCGCCGCTCGAACGGCCCTTGCTCGTGGCGACGCTCGCCAACCCGATCGACCTGGCGCGCGTCGTCATGCTCATGCACCTCGACATCTCCGCGCTCATGGGCTACACGGGCGCTTCGTTCACGCGCTTCTTCGCCGCCTCGACCGGTACGGCCATCGCGGCTGCATCGCTCGCCGCGTGGGCCGCCGGCCCCGCTCTGTTAGGCGCACGCTTTTTCCGGCGGAAAGACTTCTGATCGTCGCACTCCACGACCCATCTACTCCGAGAGATCTCCATCATGTCCAACGCGATAGCAATCAGGCACATGTTTGTCGGCGCAGCGGCGCTCGCCGCGCTCGTGGGCACCGTCGCCTGCGGCGGGAACGCGCCGGCGTCCGGCGAATCCACCGCGGCGTCGCCGACCGTGGCCGCGCCGGCGGCCGCTCCCGCCGCCGCGGGTCCACAGACTCCCGATCCGGGCCGCCGCGTGATCACGGTGCAGTTGATCGCCGACGACAAGGGCAGCCGGTTCGAGCCGAGCGAGATCGAGGCGCATCGCGGCGACGTGATCCGGTTCACGCTGTCGTTAGGCGTGCACAACGTCGACTTCCTGCCCGACTCGAATCCGGGCGCGCAGGGACTGCCGGCGCCGAGCGACATGCTGCAGCTCGCCGGCCAGAC
>DATEKK010000125.1:0-16869 GCA_035277485.1 Gemmatimonadaceae bacterium | reverse complement strand
CCGCGATAGGTGTCCAGGAACAGTCCGCGGCCGTAGCCGATCGAGTCGCCGTTGGTCAGCGTGCCGCGCTGCTCGAGCTCGTCCACCATGGTCTCGCCGCCGACGCGCGGATGATAGAAGTTCTCGTCCCACTTGAGCGCGTCGTCCACAGAGAGCTGGACGGAGCCGTCTCCCGTCTGCTCCCAGTTGGACATGCTGATCCGGAATCCGCTGTCGTTCGGGGCCGGGGCGTAGCCTAACGCCCGGTTCGGGATGAGCATGGCGAAGTGATTCCGATACACTGTGTGCGTCATGCCGAGCGGCAGGAAAATGTGCGTGCGCGCGAAGTCGGCGAGGGATGTACCGGTTAGGCGCTCGACGATCACCGAGAGCAGGAAGTAGCCCGTGTTGGAGTACGAGAATCGGGTGCCGCTCGGGAAATTGAGGTGGCGCTGGTGCACGATCAGGTCGAGCGCCTGGGAATCGGTGGTCACTTCCTCCAGGCTGTGGCCGGCGAGCGCGAGCAACCCGGCATAGTCGCGCAATCCGCTGGTGTGCCGCATCATGTTGTCGATCGTGAGCGGCGCGCCGTAGTCGGGGAGCTCGGGAATGTACTTCCTCACTTCGTCGTCGAAACTCAGTTTGTGCTCTTCCGCCAGGAGCGCGATGCTGGCGGCGGCGAACTGCTTGGACGTGGAGCCGATGTCGAACAGCGTCGCGGTGGTGATGGGCACGCGGCGCTCGAGGTCGGCCCAACCGTAGCCGCGCCCGTACGCAATGTGCCCATCGCGGAAGACGCCGAGCGCGCAGCCGGGGACGTTGGGCTTGTCGTAGGGTTGGAAGACGGCGTCGATTGCTCGGCGTTGGGCTGGATTCAAGGCCGACGCGTGGCTCGCGGTGCGAGTCGCGCCGGTGTGCGGAGATTGGGCGCCGGCGCCTGTGGCCAGGCCGAACACGATGAGCGCGAGCACGAACGATCTGGACACGGCGATAACATGCGGCGCGAAATCGGCCGGGTCCAGAGCCTTCGTGCCGGGTCCGCACCAATGGTCTTTGCGCTCAGCGCTTCACCAACGGTGTACTCCACCCGCCGGCGTTGTCGCTCGTTGTATTCCCTTTACAACGCCCGGCCAGCGTTGTACAATTAGTACAACGCACAAGGACGGCAGCGTACGGACAGATTCGCGTACGGCCGAAAAGCTTTGCGGCAACGGAGACGACGATGAAAAGGACTCGACGGGCCATGGCTGTCCGCTCGACCGAGGAACAGAAGCCGGACACGTTTGGAGAACTTTTCGCCCACCAGAGGAGAACACGAACCAAGCAGAGCCTTCGAGAATTCTGTGAACTGAATGGTTTCGATGCCGGCAACATCAGCAGGCTGGAGCGCGGTCGGATGGCGGTGCCACAATCTCGCGCCGTGCTCGAACGCTATGCGCGCGCGCTGCGAATCCCGAAGGGATCGGACGAATGGTACGAGTTCTTCGATCGCGCAGCGGCTGAGGCGGGACGGATTCCGGATGACCTCATGTCGGACGTCGAGGTTGCTGCCAAGCTGCCGGTGCTATTCAGAGCGTTGCGCGACGACGGGTCGAGCGAAGAGGCGAAGCTCAAGGAGTTGATCGACATCATCCGGCGGTCATAGCAATGGCTCCTCCGGGTGGTCATACGAGAGGCCGCATTGACGGCCGCCGTACAAAGGACAGGGGCGGATGTACCCGGAGAATCGATTGTGGCACGCAACCCGTCGCAGGGCGGAAAGAAGTATCCGAAACCAGTCTGGTACGAAGATCATGAAATGCGCGAGGAAGCACGAATCTTCCTCGATGAGTTCTGGTCCGAAGGAACAGCACCCGTAGACATCGAGCAGATTGCCGACGTCCGCGCGGGTCTCGACATCGTTCCGATGCGCGGAATCTTTTGCGCCTACGAGATCGACGGCTTTCTCTCTAACGACATGACGTCGATTTTCGTGGACGAGGAGATCGCCGGTGGCGCGACCCTCCATCGATATCGCTTCACACTAGCTCACGAACTCGGCACTGGTACCTGCACGAGCCCCTGTACAAGGCCGCGTGCTACGCAGACGTGAGAGATTTCGTCCGCTTTCGCGACGACTTGCCACAAAAAGACCGGGCGAACTATGAGTGGCAAGCGAGTCAGTTCGCCGGTCTCATTCTCGTGCCGCCCGATGCCTTACGAGAAACTCTCGAGCGGGCGCTCGAGCGAGCGCGGAGCGCGGGAATCGGCAAAATCGATCTCGCGAATGATGCGCTGAGAGATTACGTAGCTGAATGGATCGGGCGCCGACTCGAGGTGTCCGCGAGCGTGGTGTTGCGGCGAGTCGCTGACGACGGACTTTGGCGGCGCTAGCGCTTGTGCATTCCATCAAGCGGCAGTGGGCCAGCTAACAAGGTGTAGCAACAATGCTCCGCGCGGCCTCGATGCCGTTCGCCGACCTTTCTTTGGTGAGCTCGAGAGGGCAAATGAAGAAGGAGCTGTTCGCTGGATTGATGCGGTCGCTGGGCGAGGCGGCGGAGCATGCGCGAGGGAACCGTGACCTGCGCACCACGGTCCTGCCCGAACCACCCGCCGAGATGAGCGCGCCAGCCGTTCGCGCCATGCGAAAGAAGTTGAATGCCTCGCAAGCGGTGTTCGCGTCGTGCCTAAACGTGAGCGCGCAGTTGGTCCCCGCGTGGGAAGCCGATCGGCGTCACCCGGATGGCGCGGCGCTTCGCCTGCTCGAGATTGGACATCGAGAGCCGGCAGTTGTGTTCTCTGCGCTCATCAGCCGCGAGGCGCCGAGATCGTCCGCTCCGCATGGCCGCCGCGCGTCCGCGAAGAGCGCGAGTCGCACTCGTCGGGCACGGTCGCGTTAGCCGGCACGCGCGAACAGCGCCGGCGTGAGGCGGTCCGGGGACTGGTACTGAATCGGGCGGCAGGGCGCGCCATTGAGCATGCCGGCAATGCGCTCGAGATCGAGATCGGGACCATCGTCTCGGATGTATCCCTCAGCGAGGAAGGCGAAGTCGTTCATGGAGCCGAGGACATGTCGACTGCGGGTGCGGTCGAACCGATGCCATGTCATCTCTCTGCGCTCGCGCGCAATGGCGGACGCTGTGATCGGCAGGCCGGTGAGGATGCGAGCGACGGCTTGCTCGAGACGGTCGGGGAATGTCCGAAGTGGAGCGGCGGGAATGATGGCCGTTAGCAACGATCGCTCGCTGGAGCAGAGCAGCAATCGAAGGCGACCAACGTTGAGCGTGTTGACGTACCAGTCGCCGAGGACGGTGGTCGTCTCACTCTGGTCGGTGTCGTTCGGGTGAGCCGCGAGCCGCTTCAAGAGTGTCTGGGTGCACCGAATCGCGAACACGAGAGAAGAGTGGCGGAAAGGTGCCGCGAGAAGCAAGCGCGATTCTGATCGCGCACCAAGCTGACGAGAGAGCGTCTCGTCGAGTAGGCGTTCATCGGCCATCCTCGACTGTCACCCGCCATGGAGCTATTCATCATCGACTCCGACATAAAGTTTCATGACCAAAGAGACCAACCCACCCGACGACTCATTTCCGGCCTCAGAGACCTTCGTCGACTATTGCGGCAAGCCGCACGAATTCGCGCTCGACCTGCTCGTAACGCCCAGCGGCTACTTTGTCCGCGCAACTGAGCGAGTGTCGACGGGCGAGGGCTACGCCTTTGCGGCACACTCGGAGACCGGCCCGTACCTGGCGTTAGGCCGGCTCAGAGGCAAGATTCAGAAGGGCCTGGCGACCCGATACCTGGCGGTGGGCGAGCCGGAGCCGCGTTTGGGGCATGACGTTGCGGTCGGTCACATCGCGTATGGTGGAGTCGTCGTCGACGGGCGGTATCTGACCTTCGATGAGCCCGCGGGCATCCTGTCGACGCACGAGGGTTGGCAGTTCAAGCTCCAGGTCGCAGATCCGTACGACACGTTTCTGTGAAAGTACGAGTCCATGGACGACATGGGTCGCGCCGTGACTCGAATTGCGCGCCGCTACAACGCGCAGCCGGATGCGGCGTTGGGCGGCCTCACGGCATATCAAGCGTTTCAGCTCCTGACCGACGACTGGACGTCGTCCAACGCCATCAGAGTGATTGCCACTTCGGTCGATGACGACCTCTGCTATATTTCGATAACGCAGGCAAAGCTATGATGATCGATTCGAGGTGTTCGCGTCGTAGTTTGCAGAGTCACCTTCGCATCCATGAATCGCCCACGGCCAACGGGCGTCTATTCGGATGATGCGCAAATCTGCAGGGGGAACAGTGAAGGCAGGTTCAATTACCATGGCGCGCGCTCGTGAATTGGCCCAGCTGGTGAAGCGCGATTCGCAGGGAAGAGCCAAAGGCGCGCGCAAGAAGACCGCTCGATCGTCGGATCGCGTCGTGGTCAGTCAGTCGTTCTACGACCGCTACCTCGGCCACTTTGGTGTTGGCCCGGTCGCCAGGCGCACCGCCAGGTCGTCGCGGAGCCGCACGACCAGGCGACCTGCCAGGAAGAAGGCCGCCACAAAATAGCGTTAGGCACCTGCGAGCGTTATGCGTCCATCCGATTCGGTCTTCATCAATGTTCCGTTCGACCGACGGTACAAGAAACTCTTGGGCGCTCTCGTTTTCGCGGTCCACCACTGTGGTCTCGCCGCGCGATGCGCGCTGGAATTAGATGACGGCGCGCAAGTCCGCGTCGAAAAACTCTACGCGATCATTCGCCAGTGCGAGTTCGGAATCCACGATTTGTCACGGACCACGCTTGACTCGCGCAATCATTTGCCGCGGTTCAATATGCCGCTCGAGCTCGGCATTTTCCTCGGCGCGCGAAAGTATGGCGATCGCGGTCAACGTAGGAAAGTGTGCCTGATACTGGACCGCGAGCCGTATCGCTATCAGAAATTCTGTTCCGACATAGCGGGACAGGACATTCGTGCCCACCGCAATGACGTCGCGGTTGCAATCGCCGTCGTGCGCGATTGGATTCGTGTCATGCATCGCGGCGGCGCGCGAGTTCCGGGCGTTGTCCACATCCGCCAGCGATATCTCACATTTCAGAAGGAGCTGACGCGCATGTGCCGGATCGCGAAGCTCGATAGAAGCGAATTGGGCTTCGTCGACTACAGAACGCTCGTCGCGGGATGGTTGAGCGAGAATCCATGAACGGCGCGACCGGCCAATTTTTCGACGCCGTTATGCGACGTCGCTAGCGCAATCGCGCTCCCGAGTCGGTTCGCATCCGACAGAAAGCTCGTGGCTTCCGTGCGTTAATATATATATTAACTTCCGTACATCAGCAACGCCGAGAAATTCAAGAAGTCGAGGGCTCGGACGACATTTGGGAATTCAAAAGCTTTCAGATTCGACTGTTCTGCTTTTTCCCGCCGCGACGTCGCGTCATGCTCGCCTTTGGCGTTCGGAAGAAGAGGAACAAGCACAGACGAGAGGATATTGATCGTGCCGAATCGTATCGACAGCAATTCCTCGCAGGAGAGCGATCGCCTCCGCAATAGGGAGTGGATCAAGCGGCAGACGGCGTCATCGGAGGCGCGCCGCGAATACGAGCAGGAGCGATTGATCATCGCGACGTTCGAGTCGATTGCCGAAGCGATGGAATCTGCCGGCCTCTCGTACGCGGACTTGGCCCGCGCATTGGGATGCAGTCGTTCGCATATCACGCAACTGTTCAGCGGTCAGCGGAACGCCACTCTTCGAACCGTTGCCGACCTTGCGTGGGCATGTCGAAGCCGTGCACTCGTTGCAATCGCGCCACTGCGAAACAAAGCAGTGATCGACGGGGCTGCGTCTGTCTATCGGTTAACAACTTTCCATGTCGCCGAAAGGGCAAGGGGAAGTGCGGAACATACTCCGGTTGGGCACCGACATCGGCGTCCTGGTGTTCGACGTAAGGCGTAGAGCTGGCGGTGCAGTCCGATGTTGTATTGGCTTTACAACACGAGGCGGCGATTACGTACGGACCGAGTCACGTACGGTCGAAAAGCCTTGCGGCAACGGAGACGACGATGAAAGGACTCGACGGACCATGGCTGTCCGCTCGACCGAGGAACAGAAGCCGGACACATTTGGAGACCTTTTCGCCCACGAGAGGAGGGTACGAACCAGGCACAGTTACGCGACGATGGATCGAGTGAAGAAGCGAAGCTCAAGGAGTTGATCGACATCATCCGGCGGTCATAGCAAATGATTCCTCCGGCTGGTCATACGCGAGGCCGCATGGACGGCCGCCGTACAAGTTGACGGCGGAGAGTCATTGGATGGTCATGGATTCGTCGCGAACAGCTTGTTGCATACCGCGCCGAGCGTGTGGCCTAACTGCGCGCCAGACTGCTTGAAGTAGCCGTCATTGCCCACCAGCAGGAAGGTGCACACCCGGTTAGGCGCCTTGTAGGCCGTGATGCCATCCGTATACTGCACGGCCCTGTCGCCAACACCCGGCAGCGCCACCGTGTCCGGGAGGAATTGCACGCCCGCGTTGAAGCTCGTGATGTTCTCCGCGCTCAACGACAATTGGATGTTGCCGCCCGCCGCCTCGACCGTACACGATGTTGCGTTCCGCGTCTTCGGCACGCCGGGGTTGGTCATGAGCGCCGCGTTGACCTTGGGCGTGAAATACTTCGCGCATGCGGTGGCGCCGAGGTTCTTCCACTCACCTCCCGATCCACCAGCGCTCGGCTCCGCCGCGGCCGATTGGGTCGAGTCGGATTTCTCGCACGTGCCAGGCGAGTTGGCGAGCGTCGCCGCCAGCATGAGATAGAACACGGCTCTGGACATCCGACCCTCCGTTGATCCGCTCACCGGACACCAGCCGGCGGCTTGACGTTGGAATAGTCATAGCGAGCGCTGCTGTGGCTCTTTTCCCCGGTGCCGGCGTCCATGACGCTGTTCCCCTTGAGCACCAGCCCGCGACTCTTCGAAATCCACATGTCGTGTCGACCGCCGACATCTCGGCCTCCACGCCCTTTGCGCTGTCGACGAAATACATGTGGTAGGGCGTGGCCTCCATCTTGAGCGACACCGCATGCATGGTGGCACAGGTTTGGTTGCGTATCGCGGGTGTCGCCGCCAGCGCTGCGCTGGCCGCGATTCCGAGAAGGCGAAGACTGCGTCGCTTCGATTGCGTTCTCTGGTTCATGACTGCGGGCTCCAGAGGGAAAGTGAGTTGGCCGAGCTAAGAGGCGTGGCGTTCTGCACTCGAGTCTGGCCCACAGCCGTCGCCCCGCCGTTATCCCGCCGTTAGCGGCGTTGCCGCCATGGCCGCCGCGGCGTTGGATGCGGCCGCACACCGCGGCGGCAAGCGCGTCGTGCCCACGGCGTACAACGTCAAGATGAACCGGAAGGCTCCGTTAGACGCGGCAAAATCGGGCGGGAAGCGGCCGTTCAAGTGGATGATGCGCATGGCGCGTAGCGCGCGAGTCGAGTTGAGCGTGTTGACGTACCAGTCGCCGAGGACGGAGGTCGCCTCACGCTCGTCGGCATCGTCCGGGTGAGCGGCGAGGCGCTTCAAAAGCGTCTGGGTGCATCGAATGGCGAACACGAGAGAAGAGTGGCGACGTTGTCCGCAGCGTTCGAACGAGCCACGCCCGTAGCAGCACGATTCCTCAAGAGATAACGGCACCGACAACAGTCACGTAACGGAAGGGGGCGATTGTTAGGCCGCGCAACGACTCTTCGCGCGACTGGCGACAACCGTCTTCTCCGAATTCCAATGACGAGCACACTCCGCACCACCGTCCTGTTGCTCACCGCCCTGGCCGTACTTGGGTGCTCGGCCAAGCCGGCGTCGACGG
This sequence comes from Gemmatimonadaceae bacterium, assembly GCA_035277485.1. GTDB lineage: Bacteria > Gemmatimonadota > Gemmatimonadetes > Gemmatimonadales > Gemmatimonadaceae > JADGGM01. Next base: position 9,076 of record DATEKK010000125.1, on the reverse strand, counting down.
CGCAGATCGACGCGAGCGACCCATCGCAAGCTCAATCCGCCTCGCCCAAGGGCGCGAGCGCCAGCTGGTCGGCAACCATCGACGGTGCGGAAGTAAGCGGGAACGGCGTGGACGAAATACAGTTGGGGAACGCCGCGTTCGTGCTTGGAGGCCCCGGCAAAAAATACAACGGCCAGCGGTATGGATTCTTCACCTTGTACGCGACACCAGACGGCCAGCTCGACAAGGCGAATCTGACCATGACGTTTCACTTTCCGCCACACGCGGGGACGTTCGTCCACGCCGGCACGTTCGACTCGTGCAATTGCGACATGTGGCTGGCCAAGAACGTCAAGGTCGGCGACCTGGCGCAATTCAATGCGGACACCGTGACGATCACCATCACATCGATGAGCGCGACGAGAATCACCGGGACGTTCTCGGGGAGCTACAAGCTGAGCAACGACACGCCGCGATCAGCGCAAAAGCGCGCGACGGTCACGAACGGGAAGTTCGACCTTCCGATGTCGGCGTCGAAGCTGACGCCTGAATGAGCACCCGTCCGAGAGGATTCGATGCTACCGCGGCGCACTCATCGCGGCCAGCTTCTAACGACTCGAGTCCCGCTCTGCTTCGAGACGCGACGTGATTTCTGGTCAATCTGCGCGGTATCCGTCGCGTCACGGTTACTGGATGATCAACTTCGAGCGAAATCGGTGATCAGCTTCGAGCGAAACGCGGGGGGGCGTCTCTCGGAACCCGGTCAGCCGCTCGTACGCCGCAAGCATCGCCGCGAAGCGCGCCTCGCGCTCAGCCTCTGAGATCCGTGCAAACGACCCACCGCCTACCAACGGCACCTGACGCGACGCTGTTGCCGCGTCCAATCGATCGCCCGCTGCCTGTGGTCTCGCCAGCCAATCACGTGGTCGCCCATCCGCGCTTGTTGGGTGCAACGGCTTGTTAGTTCGCCGTCGCGTATCCGTTGGCCTAAGTAGCCTCGCGAGTTCGGGTTCGATCGCCTGCCTCATGATGTGTGCAACCGCTTGCCGCTCGCACTGACTCATATTCACTTTAGGCATCCCCAAGACGCCTCTTCGGACGGATCTTCTCGTCCGTGCTCACTGCTCCTACTCCTGTCAGCGCCGCCAAAGCGTCTGTCCCGCCGCTCGCATGCTGCTCACCATCAGCACCACCCACACTCCCGCGACCGACCTCGGCTACCTCCTCCACAAGAACCCGAGTCGCGCACAATCCTTCGACCTGACCTTCGGCCGCGCGCACGTCTTCTATCCCGAAGCAGATGCCCAACGCTGCACCGCCGCGCTCCTCCTCGACGTGGATGCGGTCCATCTCGTGCGCGGCCGCCAAGGACCAAGCGGCGATTCGGGCCTCCTCTCGCAGTACGTCAACGACCGCCCATACGTCGCGTCCTCGTTTCTGAGCGTCGCCATCTCCTCGCTCTTCCGCTCGGCGATGGCCGGCCGCAGCAACGAGCGCGCCGAGCTCGCGGCGTCCGAAATCCCGCTCGAAGCACGCATCGCGGTTCTCCGATGCCGCGGCGGCGAGACCTTCCTCCGGCGGTTGTTCGAGCCGCTCGGCTATGCAGTGACCGTCGAGCAGCACGAGCTCGCGTCGCCCGTGCCTAACGCACACACGGGTCAATACGCGACGGTCACGCTCGCGGCCACCAAGCGCGTGGCAGATCTGCTCTCGCACCTCTACGTCCTGATCCCGGTGCTCGACGACGAAAAGCACTACTGGGTAGGCGACGATGAAGTCGAGAAGCTGCTCCGCGTTGGAGAAGGCTGGCTCGGCACACACCCGGAGCGTGAGGCGATCGCCCAACGCTACCTCAAGCATCGCCGCTCCCTCGTCCGCGACGCGATCGACCGTCTCACAGCCGACGACGCATCCGCCGAAGATGAAGAGACGCCCGCAGCGCGCGACGCGGAAGAGCAGAGCCTCGAGCAGGCGTTGAGCCTCCACGAACAACGCCTAACGGCCGTACTCGGTGCCCTCCAGACAAGCGGCGCGGCATCGGTAGTCGACTTGGGCTGTGGTGAAGGGCGCCTCCTCCGCCTGCTCTTGGGCGAGAAGCAGTTCAGCCGAATCATCGGGCTGGATGTGTCGCACCGCGCCCTCGAGCAAGCGGCCTCGCGCCTCCACCTCGACCGGATGTCGGAGCGGCAGCGCGCCCGCATCACGCTGCTCCACGGTTCGCTCACGTACCGCGATGCCCGCCTCGCCAACAGCGACGCGGCCGCTCTGGTCGAAGTGATCGAACATCTCGATCCGCCGCGCCTCGCTGCCCTCGAGCGCGTGGTGTTCGAGTTCGCGCGGCCGGGCACGGTGGTGATCACGACGCCTAACGCAGAATACAACGTCCGCTGGCCGTCGCTGCCGGCGGGCCGGTTTCGCCACCGCGATCACCGCTTCGAATGGTCGCGCGCGGAATTCTCGTCCTGGACGTCGGCGGTCGCGGCGCGATTCGGCTACTCGGCGGATCTCAGGACGGTCGGCCCCGTGGATGCGGAAGTCGGCTCGCCCACCCAAATGGTGGTGTTCACGCGGCTGGACGGCGAATGACGGAGCAGCTCGAGCCGCCAACGAGCTCGGCACCGGCGCAACGCACGATTCGAATCCCGGAGTTGGCGCTGGTCGTGCTCATCGGGCCGTCCGGATGCGGCAAGTCGACGTTTGCGCGCACGCACTTCGCGAAATTTGAGTCGCTTTCCTCGGACTTCTGCCGCGGCCTGGTCTCGAACGATGAAAACGACCAGTCGGCCACGTCGGCGGCGTTCGAGGCGCTGCACTTCCTCGCGGCCAAGCGGTTGGAGCGCGGGCTCCTAACGGTGGTCGATGCGACCAACGTGCAGATGGAAGCGCGCAAGCCGCTCGTCGAGCTGGCGCGCCGCTATCACGTGCTGCCGGTGGCGATCGTGTTCGATTTGCCCGTCGCGGTGTGCGAAGCGCGCAACAAGACACGCGCGGATCGAAACTTCGGACCGCACGTCATCCGCCAGCAGCACAGCCAGCTCAATCGGTCGATGCGGTCGCTGCAGAAGGAGGGCTTTCGCCACATCACGACGCTGCGATCGGAAGCCGAGGTCGCGCGCGCGGCGATCGTGCGCGAGCCGCTCTGGAACAACCGCAAAACAGACCACGGGCCGTTCGACATCATCGGCGACGTGCACGGCTGCGCCGAGGAGCTGGACGAGCTGCTCGCATCGCTCGGCTACGTCCGCGGCGAGGCGTCGGCATATGTGCACCCGGATGGCCGTAAGGCAGTCTTCCTTGGCGATCTCGTCGATCGCGGTCCGCGTGTTCCGGATGTGCTGCGCACGGTGATGGCCATGGTCGCCGCGGGATCCGCGTTAGCCGTGCCGGGTAATCACGACATGAAGCTCGTCCGCAAGCTGCGCGGCCGCGACGTTCAGATCACGCACGGACTGGCGGAAACGCTCGCACAACTCGAGCATGAAACGTCGGAGTTCCGCGAGCAGGCGGCCGCGTTTCTCGATGACCTGGTGAGCCACTACGTGCTGGACGGCGGCGGCCTGGTCGTGGCGCATGCTGGGATGAAAGCGGAAATGCAGGGTCGCGGGTCGGGCAAGGTGCGCGACTTCGCACTCTACGGCGAGACGACTGGCGAAACCGACGAATTCGGCCTTCCCATTCGATACGATTGGGCAGCCGAGTACCGCGGGGCGGCGCACGTGGTGTATGGGCATACGCCGGTGCCTAACGCAGAGTGGCTGAATCGCACCATCAACATCGACACCGGGTGCGTGTTCGGCGGCCGCCTCACTGCGCTGCGCTGGCCGGAGAAGGAGCTGGTGTCGGTTCCAGCTCGAGCCGAATATGCGACGCCAGCTCGGCCGCTTGCGCGCGAGCCCGAGCTCGAGCCAGCGCTCGCCGCCCAACAGCGCGAAGACGATGTCCTGGACATTGCCGACGTGTTGGGCAAGCGGATCATCGACACGCGGCTCCATCGCACGGTGACCATCCGCGAGGAGAACGCCGCGCCGGCGCTCGAGGTCATGAGTCGCTTCGCGGCCAATCCCAAGTGGTTGGTCTATCTGCCGCCCACGATGTCACCATCGGAGACGACCAAAGAGCCGGGCTTTCTCGAGTATCCTCGGGAGGCGTTCGCGTACTATCGCGCGGCGAACGTGCCCGCCGTCATGTGCGAGGAGAAGCACATGGGTTCGCGCGCGGTCGTCATCGTCTGCCACGATGACGACGCTGCCCAACGGCGGTTCGGCGTGTTGGGCGAAGGCCGCGGGATCATCTATACGAGAACCGGGCGGCGATTTTTCTCAGGCGACGATCCCTTCGAGCGCGAGCTGCTCGACATCGTGGCGAACGCCCTCGAGCAATCGGGGTTCTGGGAGCGGCTCTCCACCGATTGGGTCGTGCTCGACTGCGAGCTCATGCCGTGGTCTGCCAAAGCCGAGTCGCTGATCGGAGGGCAGTATGCCAGCGTGAGCGCCGCTGCCGGCGGTGCGCTGCCCGCCGCCCTGCACGCACTGCGCCAGGCCCAACGGCGCGGAGTGAACGTCGGCGAGCTGGTCGAGCGCTTCGAGTCGCGCGAGCAGGCCGTTAGGCAGTATACCGCGGCATGGCAGCGGTATTGCTGGCCGGTTGCCTCGGTGGGCGATCTGCGCCTCGCGCCGTTCCACGTGCTGGCCACTGAAGGCGCCGTGCACGCCGACAAGGATCACCACTGGCACATGGACGTCGCCCAGAGCATATGCTCGGCGGATGCGACTGACGTGATGTTTACCACGCCGCACCGCGTGGTGGACCTCGCCAACCCAGCGAGCGAAGCCGAGGCTACGGCGTGGTGGCTCGAGCTAACGGAGAAGGGCGGGGAAGGGATGGTCGTGAAACCGATGTCCTTCGTCGCGCTCGGCCGCCGCGGACTGTTGCAGCCGGCGGTCAAGTGTCGCGGTCGCGAGTACCTCCGGGTCATTTACGGCCCCGAGTACACGCGGCCGGAGAATCTCGAGCGATTGCGGGCTCGCGGGTTGAATGCCAAGCGGTCGCTGGCGCTGCGCGAGTTTGCGTTAGGCGTAGAGGCGCTAGAACGGTTCGTGCGACGGGAGCCGCTGCGGCGCGTGCACGAGTGTGCATTCGGGGTGCTGGCGCTCGAGAGCGAGCCGGTCGACCCACGTCTTTGAGCGCAGGCGGCATCCGCCTATACTCTATACTATAGTAGGAACAGATGTTACCCCGAGTTTTCTTCGAATCCAGGCTCGCCGACGTCGACTGCGGCGCCGACATCCTTAGGATTCAGGGAAGGCCGCACAACGCAACTGATTCTATCGTTGAAAGCGCCCATCGTGCCGCAGCTCCAATTGTGAGGCAAAGTTTCGGCGCTGCACTCCTCGCTCTGTAGCGTGCGTGTCAAGGCGGGTCATCAAGACCTCCAGTTATCCAAGATCCCGACTAACAGGTAATGCGTTAGACAGTCGCGCCGCTCGAAGCGGAATTTCATCGCCCTGCTCGACCACGCAACGTGGACGTAAGGCCGCGGTGTAAGCGAGCCGAGCTTACGCCCCCTGGCTCGCGCGCACCGCCGCTTGCCACTGCGAATCGACGCCGAGTATCGCAATCCATCGCAACAGATAGTCGCTATCCAATTCCGACCCGCGCACGCGCAACAACTGCGCACAGTCGTCAATCTGTCGCTGAGAGTGGAGCTTCGAGGCCCATTCGAGTTTCGCGATCAATACATCCTCGACCGTCGCAATCCAAAGCGTGAGCCCCTCGAAGCTCACGCGATACTTGCGGGCGAATTCCTGCTGGCTGAAGGGACGCGATTTGCAAATGATGAAGTCGATCTTCCACGCCGTGCGCTGATCGATGGCGTTGAACAGCGTCTCATCGCGCATCGCGGTGATCGCCGCATCCTCGTCCACGTAAAAGTCGTTGGACGTGAGGTCGCGCGCGAGGGCCCGCACCTGCTCTTCGTTAGGCGCAATGACCAGGTCGATGTCCTGCGTGGCCCGCGGAACGCCGTGGAACGAGCTGGCGAAGGACCCGGTGAGCATGAAGGGAACCCCTTGGCGTTCAAGCGACGCGGCGACCCGCCGGAATGCGTCCGTGCCGCTGTCGCTCACCGAAGTGGCAACGGCAGTTCGGCCGAAGCGCCCTCCGTCAAGAACGCGGAGCGAAGTACTTCGCGCTCGATCTGCCGAAGAGACCAATCGGGATGCTCCTGTCCGAGACGCGCGATCAACAACTGACGGGCAAGGCGACTCATCTCGAACGCAAGCGCCAGCCGTTGCTCACCAGTCAGACGGCGCTGAGCGGCCAACTGCATGCGTGCAACGCTCATGGGCGTGTCGCTCATGACGTCTCCAAAGTGGGCGTCGTCGCAACCGACGCGGTCCCCAGCAATATACCGTACGCAGTCGCCCGCGCGTTCGGCACTGCGTCACCGGGGCATGGACTGGATCGTATAGCCCAGCGCGCGATAGCCAGCCTGCCTCCGCGTCGCCATTTGTGCAAGCACGGGCGCACCCGCATCACGTAGTCGTACACCACCACCTCGCGCTTCCCGTCGCGCGACGCATGCTCACGGGAGTTTCGCTCCGATAATATCATACCGCTCGATCGCCGGCGGCGCGGCAAGAAGGGTAGGCGCTTGGGCCATGAGGGCCTTCGCGATCGGTCCGTCGAGATGCGCCTGACGGCCCGCTTCATCGCGGAAGGCATCGAAGATGGCAAACCGGCTCTTGCTGAACCGCACGGCGAACCAGACCGGCGTCGTGACTTCCGCGTTTGCCAATGCGAGACCCTGTTTCAGGAACGCCGCGAGCTCCTCTTCCTTGCCGGGCTTGGCGTCCAGCGTAACGAATAGCCCTGAGGTCACCATGGTCTGCCTCTCTGCGTGAACGGTGTCTAACGCGAAGGTGCGCGGGCCGAGTACAACAAGGAGATCTTGATGATCATCGAGATCGACGTCGAGTAGAAGGGCTTCGATCTCCTCGCCGTCAGCGGACGAGAGTCGAACGATGGTATGCAGGTGCTGTTGAATCGCATTAACGTCCATCGATAGGTAACGCCTGGCAGCTCAGGACTTTGCCCACGGCCCGAGGTACTCCGTTTGAAACGCGTGATGTTGCCGTGCCTCGGCGGGCGGCCCAAGCTCGTACGTCGTGCCGCTGGTACACCAGCTGATGTGATCGGCCACGTGCAGTAGCGTGGGCACTTCGTGCCCCGTTAGGACAACCGCGACGCCATCGCGAGCTAACTCCGAGAACACCGCGGTCAGGTCCTCGGCATCCTTCGGAGCAATGCCACGAAACGGCTCGTCAGCGAGCAAGCACGTGGGTCGCCGCACGAGCACCGCGGCCAGTTCAGCCCGACGACGCTCTCCGCCTGACAAGGCGCCTGGCCGCGCATCCAGACGGCCCTCAATTCCTAGTCGCGCAGCGGCCGCCACGACGTTCCCTCCCGGGAACTGAGCGCGCAGCATCTCGAGCTGCTGGCGAACTGAAATGCGGTCGAGAGGAGATCATGGGCCGGCAGATAGGAGAGACCGCGAGACGCCAGGTGTGCAAGGCTCGCCGATTGATACGCGCGTCCCTCGAAATGCACGGTGCCGCTAACACCAGGTCCGCGGCGTGCCGTCGCCGGCGCACAGGAAATCGTGTTTGAGTTTCGTAAGAGTGTGCAGGTTACAGCAAGAACGACAGGTGGTCCCGCAACGGCGTGTGCCGTCGGCATCGTTCTGGGTGGAGCAGCGATCCGTTCGACGTCCTGGCAGGCAAGCGTGATAAGTAAGCAGGCCACTGCTGCGATCATGGCACCTCCTAGCCGCCTTTGTCGGAAGCAACATCGTATCCCTCCAGAGTAGACGAACGAGACAATGTGCGGGTTGTCCACCTTGTGATGTTCGCGCTGGCTTTGGAATCTCCTGCCGCCGTCAAGCCGAGTGACGACGAGGCAGTGTCCACCCGTCGAGTGCCGCGAAGAACGGCGCCCGTCCCTCGCGTACGACCTACGGTTCCAGTGGATCTTTACTGGCTAGCCGTAGAGTGGATGGCCGCCCACGCGGCCTAACGAATTGTGCGTTCTCTATAAGAGGCGCCACCGAACGGTACCACTGCTCGAAGAGACGGTTGTAAATCGGTATCCACAGTGTTAGACTTACTGGTACGGTCGCACGCCAAGCGCGCGGCCGAGAGGCATTGGATTTGGGGCCCGCCAGATCGCGGGCCCTTTTTGTTTCAGTATTTCCAGGAGCACACCATGCGTACGACCGGCGTAGTAAAGTGGTTCAACGACGCAAAAGGCTTTGGCTTCGTCACGCCAGCCGATGGACAGAAGGACTGCTTCGTGCACCACTCGGCCATCCAGGGCGACGGCTTCAAGTCACTCGCCGAGGGTGAGACGGTGGAGTTCGACATCGTGCAGGGCCAGAAGGGCCCGGCGGCGGAGAACGTGAAACGAGTGGCCCGCTAACGAACGAGACGTTCACATTCACCGGAGCGCGCGCCTAACGGCGCGTTGTCCGGTGCGGCGAGCGCCGGCTGGCAGACGCACGTCATACCGGCCGGCGCTCGATCCATGGAAGGAGGCTCGATGGTCGACAGCATGAACTCGCACCCACTGGCGGATAGTCCCCCTTGGGCTCAACGCCCTACGTTCCTCGCCACCCACCGCGCACTGTCGGTCTGCACGCACGAGCTCGAGTTGCTTGCCGTGAGCGTCGTGCGCGGTGTGGCCGCGTTGACGAACGCAGGACTCGCCGAGAAGTCGAAGGAACGCGTCGCGCCTGGCCGGTGCATCGTGCAACTCGGACCGGTGGCGCTCACGATCACGTGGCTGCGCAGCACAACAGACTCGGTAGCCGACGGCGATCTGCTCGCCATCGTATGGCGCGGCGCCGTTGCGCCTCGCGGGGAGCATCTGCCGGAGCGCACCACGACACGGCGCGCCCCGATGGCTGTGACGTCGCTGTGGGAGGAAGTGTTCGTGGCGGCTGGTACGGATCAGGCGAGTTGGGCGTGGCAGCCGAAGGTGGACGCCACTACCAACTATTCGTCGGTCGAGCTTGCAGCGCAGTGTGTGGAGCGATTGCGCA
>DATEKK010000124.1:0-66856 GCA_035277485.1 Gemmatimonadaceae bacterium | reverse complement strand
GTGTTCGACGAGACGAGCCGCGCCGTTCGCGTCGGTTTCGGGCGGCGCAATTTCCGCGAGGCGCTCGGCCACTACGCGGCCTTCGCCGACCAGGCCTAACGCACGCAACGCCGCCTAACGCAACGCTCGGCTTACCGCCCGTACAAGGCGATCAGTTCGGCCTTCGCCAGCGTATGCGCGTGCAGGTTGAACCCCACATATGCCGCCGTCGCGCTCGCAGGGATATCGAGCTTGTCGGTATCCAGCGCGTACACCGTGAAGTGATAGTGATGCGGCTTGTCGCCCGCCGGAGGACACGGACCGCCATACCCCGCAGTGCCGAAATCCGTGTTCCCCTGCACCGCACCCGCCGGCATCAGGTGCTTCGATCCATCGCCGGCTCCAGCGGGCAGCTTGGTCACGTTCGCGGGAATGTTGAACACCACCCAGTGCCACCAGCCGCTGCCGGTTGGCGCATCGGGATCGTACACGGTGATTGCGTAGCTCTTCGTCTTGGCTGGTGCCCCGTGCCACTCGAGCGCGGGAGACACGTTGTTTCCCGTGCAGCCCATGCCGCTGAACACCTGCGCCATCGCGATCTTCCCGCCTGCGTGAACATCGGGACTGGCGATCGAGAATTTCTGCGCCGCCGCCGATCCGGCAACGACGAACGAACCGGCTGCGGCGACCAGCATCGCGTGGAGCACAATGCGCGGCATGGGCATGACGAGGTCTCCTCCAGAGTCGAACGTTAGGCCGTACCCTTCTTCCGCGGCAGCGCCGTCGGCGGCAGCATGCCGTTCAAGCGCATGTAGTTTGCCAACTGGCTATAGTGATCGGCCAGATCCATGGCATGGCCGAGGACCATGCCGGCACGAACCCGTTTATAGGTCTTGCCTTCGTACGTCAGCGACACCTCGTCGCCTAACTTCGAGTCCTGGAGCTGCGCCATCGCCTTGTCGCAGTACGCGAACGACGCCTTGAGCTGCGCCACCAGCGTATCCTTGGGCCACGTCGCCTTCACCGAATCCGGCGTGTTCTTCTCTTTGTCCGAGCGGCTGGGCTTCAGGTCGCCGAACTGTTCGCAGAACAGGTAGTTGTCGTCCGCCACATGCTGCGCGATGTACCCGAACGACAGCTGCGCCGGTGTCGGCTTGTAGCTGAACTTCGATTCCGGAATCGAATCGAATGCCTCCTGGATGTTGTTGCTCTCGTAGCCGATGCTCTTCGTGAACGCCATGGTGATCGGGTTTGCCATGTTGCCGCCCGCTGACTGGGCAAAGACTCCCGCCGGCAGCGCGAGCGCGACGAGTGCGACCCACTGTGTCTTCATGAATTTCTCCTGGAGATGTCCCTGGGCTGACCGCTCACCAGTGTATCGCCTCCCGTTCCGTCAGGCGAGCCCTCCGGGGTGAACGTTTACCAGTCGCGGACCCCGTCAAAACATCCGTCGGACAATCGTACTGGCCAGGATGGAGAGCCAGCTTTTCGCACGCCGAGATCCTTCGGTTGGCGCCGAAATGAAACGATGAACTGGATACTTGCCCCTCGACTCATCGTGGGCGCTGCGTCGTTGCGGCGATTTCCCGACGAGGATACGCTTATGCTCATGGCGAGCACACCCGCACGCTGGACCGCGGCCCAAGTCCGCGAGCTCCCCGACGACGGCCGGCGGTACGAGGTCGTCGACGGAGTGCTGCTCGTGACACCGGCACCCTCGTGGAAGCACCAGGACGCGGCACTGCATCTCGTCACGATCGTTCAAGCATACGTGCACCGGAACAACATCGGTCACGCCGTCATTGCACCGACCGACGTCGAGTTTGCAGACGACCGAATGGTCGAGCCGGACCTCTTTGTCGTGCCGCTCGTGAACGGACGCAAGCCGTCCGCCTGGTCGGACGTGAACCGGTTGTTGCTCGCTGTCGAGATCCTCTCACCATCGAGTGCGCGTGCCGATCGGCATGTGAAACGGCGTCTGTATCAAGAGGAGCTCGTGCCGGAATACTGGATTTTCGACGTGGACGCGCGCATCGTCGAGCGATGGCGCGCCGATGACGCGCGACCCGAGATCCTCTCGTCGCGCCTCACTTGGCAACCGGACGCCGGCCACGCCGCCTTGGACATCGATCTCGAGCAGTACTTTCGAGAAGTCTTCGTCGTGTAGCGTTAGGCAGGCGGTCGCGGGACTGTGATCACCGCACCCAGCCCACCGTATCCGCCGGCCACGCCTGCACCTTCACCGGCTGCTCCATCTTGAGCTTCCCGACCGTGAGGTGCACCACGTAGTCGCCCGGCTCCACGCGTTTGAGCTCCGCCGTCGACGTCGGCCCGCCCTTCTCACGCGGCCGCGGCTTGTCTCGCGACAGATCCCACGTCGTGCTCTGGAGCCCCGCGTACCCCGCCACCTTGAGCGACTTCACCGTGTCGCCCTTGGCCGTTGTGATCAGCATGTCCACCGGCCCCGACTGCGCCTCCTTGAGCCAGTAGAAAATCCGCGCGCCCCGCGGCGGGTTAGGCGCCACGAACGGACGGCTGCCGAAGCTCGGATACGTGTCCGCGTACCGGTACTGCAGCGCCGGCGCGATCGCGAACAGGTGCGCCGATTGGTCGAGCAGCGAATCCGTCAACTCCTGCAAGGGTCCGATCTCGGCGATCCACATCCCCCGCCCGTGCGTGCTCACCACCAGCTCCTTCTGCTGGTACGACTCGGCCATCTTCTCGACGGGCACCGGCGGCAGGTTCTTTCCAAAGCGCATCCAGTGCGCCCCCTTGTCGACGCTCACGTACGCGCCGGTCTCGGTGCCTAACCAGAGCAGCCGCGGATTCACCGCGTCTTCCACGATCGTGTAGCTCCCGCCGTCCGCGGGAAGCCCGGTGATCGGCAACGCCGTCCAGGTCTTACCGAAATCCGTGGTCTGGTATGCGTGCGGCCGATAATCATCGCGGCTGTGGCAATCGTACGTGAGATACGCCGTGCCGTCCGCATAGCGCGAGGCGACGATCGTCGAGACAAAGCAATCGGTCGGCGCCCCTTTGGGGAAATTGGCTGTGGTGTTCGTCCACGTCGCGCCGGTGTCGCGCGACACCCACACCAGCCCATCATCGCTGCCCGTCCACAGAATCGCGGCGTTCCGCGGACTCTCGGCGATGGAAAACAGCGCATGATATGATGTATTACCTTCTTCGGGCGCCGGATGCTCGCGCGTCGCGCGCGTCATGTCCGGTCCCAGAATCTTCCAGTTGTCGCCGCGATCGGTCATGCGGATGAGATGATTCGCACCCACGTACAGCACGGTCGGATCGTGCTGCGACAACAGGATGGGAGCGGTCCAACCCCACGTGAAGTCGTAGCCGCTGCCCTCGCCGGCGTCCAATGCCAACGGCTTGATCTCGTCGCGTTTGGACGTGCGCAAATCGAACCTCGTCATGCTGCCGAACTGGTACTCGGAGTAGACCGTGTAGGGGTCGTTCCACGGAATCTGGACCCACATCCCGTCGCCGCCATCCACCGGATACCAGTCCGCATCCGTAATGCCTAACGTATCGCGCGTCGCGCTCGGACCGCACCACACACCGTTGTCCTGCAGGCCGCCGCAGATCCGGTACGGCGTCACCGAGCTGTCCACGATCACCGTGTAGAATTGTCCAATGGGCAGCACCATGTGCGCCCACGCCTTGCCGCCGTCGCGCGTGAGATACACCCCGCCGTCGTTGCCGAGGAGCATGTGGTGCGCATCGGCGGGATCGATCCAGAGCGCGTGGTTGTCCACGTGCACCAGGTGGAGTGAGTCGTGCGCGAACGTCTTGCCGCCGTCCTTCGACTCGAGCATCGGCGAGAACAACACGTACACGTGGTCGGCGTTCGTCGGGTCGGCCACGATCGCGTCGTAATAGTAGTGCGGCACGGCTTGCAGATCGTTCACCTGCGTCCACGATGTGCCATCGTCCGTGGACCGGAACACGCCGCCGTAGCGGCCCTGTTGGGCATCGGTCACGCCCTCGTCCACCTGGATCATGGCATACACGGTGTGCGGATCCGCCGCCGTCACGGCGAGACCGATCCGGCCCATATGTCCGTTCGGCAGCCCGTTGCGCCGAGTGGCGTCCGTTAGGCGCTGCCAGGTGTGGCCGCCGTCGACGGTGCGGTAGATGCCGCTGCCGGCGCCCACGCCCTGCATGTGCGACCCGCCCAACCGCACGCGGTGCCACGCCGCCGCGTAGAGCACGTCGGGATTGCCCGGGCTCATCACGAGGTCCACGAACCCCGTGCTGTCGTCCACGAACAACACCTTGGTCCACGTGGCGCCGCCGTCGGTGGTCTTGAACACGCCGCGCTCTGCGTTAGGCCCCCACAAGTGGCCCAACGCCGCGACGTACACCGTGTTCGGATCGCGTGGATCGATCACGATCTTGCCGATCGCTTTCGTGTCGGCCAGTCCCATGTGGTGCCACGTGCGTCCGCCATCGGTCGACTTGTGTACCCCGTTGCCCCACGACTGCGACCGCAGGCTGTTCTTCTCGCCCGTGCCGACCCACACGACGTTCGTGTCCGACGGCGCCACCGCGATATCGCCGATCGTCGTGACGCCGAGCGAGTCGCCGATGTCTCGCCACGTGATGCCGTCGTTGGACGTCTTCCATACGCCGCCGCCGGCAGCGCCTACGTAGATCGTGTTGTGATACGGAGTGGGCACTGCGAACGCCGTGACGCGTCCGCTGTACGCCGCGGGACCGATCGACCGCAGGCTGAACCCCTTCATGAAGTGGTCGAGCGGCGTTGCCTGAGCCGTCGTGTCGGGGGTGGCCGCGCGCGACTGCCGTCGCGATTGCTGTGTCGCCGCAGCCGATGCCGAGAGCATGGCCGCGGCGAACACGACAGCACAACGCGTTGTTCTCATGGTGTCGATGGAGTGAGAGAGATCGGATCGGTGGCGGACAGAAATAGCGCCACGTTCACGCTGTGGCAACGAGTGCCAACCGATCCTCAGTCATCCTCCCACGGGCGGCGATCGGCCTTTTCCTCCTTCCGACGCGCCCGATCCATCCGACGATCACCAGCCCGTTGAGCGGCGGTCGACTCCACCACCAGCCGAATCTCCTTCGTGCGCACGCGGACGCGAGAGCCGACCCGGTCGCGGAACACCACCCACCGCGGCCGCCACCGGCGATCGAGCACCCGCTCGATGTCACGCGCCACGTCGCGCGTCACGCACAACGACCCGAACGGTCCGGAGACGACGACGAAGTCGCCGTACGGCGGTTCTTCGTCCTCGACGGGCTCCAAAAACGCCCGGACCCGGTTCAACATGTGTCTCTCGAGTTGAGTGTAGGTGGTGGACCGCGCACCGCGCGCGGCCCACCGTGCTGCCCCGCGAGCACCGCCGCCGTCGGCGTGGTGCGCGCGCACCTACGCCTAACTGAGGAAGTCGCTCACGACCTGCGGCGTGGCCGCATCGAACCCGACCACGTCCAACATGCCTGCGTCGTCCGGGTCCGCGATGCTGAACCCGTTTGACGCCATCGCCACGACCACCAGCTTCGCCGCGATGCCCATCCGCTCCCGATACGCGCGGAGTGCCTGCGCCGGGTGCACGGGCCCGGCCCACGTTTCGTTGTCGGTGTACACGACGAACGCATCCACCGCCCACTTATGTGCGCGCGCTTCCACCATCGGCAGCGCGCAATCCGTGCCGCCGAACGCGAGCGCGCCCGTCGCGCGGAGCACGTCATCCAACCGCTGTCGCGGCGAGATCGCGAGCTCCGTTAGGCCGGTGTCGAACTGCGTGCCGTACTGCGCCCGCCACCGCGACGGGTACGTCCCCTTCGTGAACGCCACGAACCGGTGCGCCGGCTCGGACGCCGCCGTCACCAGCGCCATCGCGGCCGCCGCTTCGCGGCACGACAGATGGCGCAGGCCCAGTACCGGGCTCACCATCGAGCCCGACACATCCAGCGCGAGCATGATGCGCTTGCCCGACGGCCGCACGTTCTCGAACGCCAGATAGAAGGCGCCATCCAGAGCGTCCACCACCTGTGGCACCGGTGCCCACGTCCGGTGACCCTTCTCGCCGTGCCCGCTCGCATACACCTTGAGCGCCGAGAGCATCGCCACCGGGTGCACCCGCGCCCGCCGCACCGCGTCGGCGTCGCCTAACCGACCGACCACGTACCGCGCCGCCTCGCTCCCCGGCGTGACCAACCCGACCGCCGTCATCACAGCGAGGCTTCGCACCATCGCCGCGAGCGGCATGCGGTCCAGCAACGCCGCCCACACCGCCGGAGCCGCGAGCAGCTCCGTGGGCACCATCTCGCGCGTGAGCCGGTAAATCCGGATCACTGCGGCCGCCTGCACCGGCGACATCGTGCGGATCGATCGCACCGCGGCAATCCGCCCCATCACATCGGGATCCGCGCGGCGCTCGTGCTCGCCGTGCTGCTCCCCTCGGTCCAACACATGCTTGAACAGCACGTGATGCGTGTCCGACGGCGCCTTGGGGTGCGCGAGTCGCAGCGCGTCGGCGTGTGACCACCCATCGCGCGTGCGATACTTGAGCACCTGGTACGCGAGGTCTGCCGGACGCTTGGCCGTGTACCAGCGCGCCACCGCCCGTCGCACCCCACGTCCCCATCCTCGGAACGCGGTCACGTACTGCAGCCAGTGAAACAAGTGCGTGCCCGTGCGGGCCACGACGTGGAGCGCGCCTAACGCCGCATCGCGCGTCGCCGCATCCTGCGCGGCGGCCGCCATCGCGAGCACGAACAACGCCGGATCGTTCCCGGGCGCCCGCCCCGACAGACTCACATCGACCACGCGCCTTACCACGCGCGGCCCGTCTTCCGTCAGGCACGCAGTGACCGCGGCCGCGTTCTCGCGCGTCAGTGGACGCTCGCCCACATAGAACGTCCCGCCCTCGGTGCCGAGCACGAGGAACCGGTCCAATCGGACCCACGCGTCCACCGCCCACACGTACCCGCCGGCATCGTTGGGCACCTGCGACGTTCCCGGAATGGGCTCGGCCGAAGGCGTCACCAGCCGCCTGAGGCGAGTCGCGACGTGTTGCGTGAAATCGATCATCTCGCCCTCCATGGTCGAGGTAGGTGTTCATCGTGCGCGGATGAATGGTGCCGTGGGCCCCCGGGTTCGAAACCGGGATCCAACAAGGGATTTGTCGATAACCCACCGGCGGCGACCCGCGCACGACGAACGAACAACCGCCACCGCCGACGATTGCGGTCGGCACGTACCGAGCATGGGAGTCGCGTTCCATTGCTCGAGTGCCTTGGCCCCGCCGGTCGGTGACGGATCTGCATCCGTGCCTGCTCCTGCCCAAACCTGCAATTTCAGCTGCCTAACGACAAAGCGCCCCGCCTGCTCGTGGCAAGGCGGGGCGCAACATCTCGCTCCGATCCGGCGGCCCGAAGACCGCTAGGGAGCGTTCCCGCCTGTATCGCTTGTGGTGCTGCCGAGCGTTTGGTACGCGCGTGTCCTGACCGACGCGACGCGGTCGCAACGCCCGATTTTCACCGGGGCGTGCGCCTCGAGCGCCATCGACTCGAAGTCGTTGTCGGTCACGAACGAAGAAATCATCACAGTCCTAACGCGAAAGCCGACATGAGGTTCCAGAAAACAGAAAGTCGCGTCCCCGATGGACATCCGATGCGCTCGTACGCATGGGATGCTGCCGTTCGCACGCGCACACCGGCGCGGGCAACGACTGGCAAACATCGGGACGCGACTCCCAGGGCCGCCGAGTTTATACTCTACGGCGTTAGCTGTCAAGTCCCCAATCGAACTGTTCTCGAGAGTTACATCACGCATGCGATCTCATCCTGTGCTTCTGCATCGCACCATCGCGCTCGGCCTTGTCGCCGCCGCGGTGTGTCTCGCGCTCGCGCCGCACGCGATCCACCCACAAGAGGCGCGCGTGCGCGCCCGTGCCTTGGGTGTCAAGCCGGGAATCTTCCAACCCGGTCCGCTCGACGGCATCACCGACGTGCACGGTGTGCTCGTTGGGCAGGTCACGATCACACAGGGAGATTCGGTGCACACGGGCATCACCGCCATCCTCCCGCACGCGGGCAATATGTTCTTCGATCGCGTGCCGGCCGCGGTGTACGTGGGCAACGCGTTCGGCAAGCTCGTGGGCGCCACGCAGGTCAACGAGTTAGGCGAGCTCGAGACGCCCATCCTGCTCACCTGCACGTTGTGCGTGTGGCGCGCCGCCGACGCACTCGTCGCCGAACTGCTCGCCCAACCGGGCATGCAAAGCGTCGTGTCCATCAATCCGGTGGTCGGCGAGACGAACGATGGATCGCTCAACGCCATCCGCTCGCGACCCATCACGCCCGATGATGTGCACCGCGCGCTCGCCTCGGCGTCGAGCGGGCCGGTCGCCGAAGGCAGCGTCGGCGCAGGCGCCGGCACGCGCGCATTCGGCTGGAAGGGTGGAATCGGCACCGCGTCCCGCGTGTTGCCGCAGTCACTGGGCGGCTGGACCGTCGGCGTCCTCGTCCAGTCCAACTTCGGCGGCGTCCTCCAGGTGCTCGGCGCCCCCGTCGGCCGCGAGTTAGGCAGCTACTCGTTCAAGAACGACGTGGCCGCCGAGCGCGGCGACGGCTCGATCATGATCGTCGTCGCGACGGATGCGCCGCTATCGGACCGCAACGTACAACGCCTTGCGGCGCGCGCCATGTCCGGCCTCGCGCGTACGGGTTCGGACGAGTCCAACGGATCCGGCGACTATGTGATCGCGTTCTCCACCGCCGAGCAGGTCCGGCGGCACATCACTCTTGCGGCTCCAGGTACCGCGCCGCAGCCTCCGGTGGCGCGCCCAACAGCCGATCTATCCAACGATGACATGTCGCCGCTCTTCGAGGCGGTCATCGAGTCGACGGAGGAAGCGATCTACAACTCGTTGTTCATGGCGACGACGGTCACGAGCAACGGCCACACCGCCCAAGCAATCCCGCTCGACAAAGTACGCGCGATTCTCGCCAAGTACGGCGTCGCCCAACGTTGAGCGCGCACACGGCGCGGCCACCGTTAGGCGAGCGGCGAGCGCTGATCCTTCACCTCGGACTCGGCCGCCTCTTCGGGCCGCTCCGTTGCGCCGCGCTCGAACAGCCATTCGCGCGCGGACAGGTAGACGCGTCCGCCGGCGGCTTTCATCGCTTTCTTCGCGTTCCACACGACCCACTGCCGGGCGCGGGGACCGAGCTGCCCCGCTGCGAGCGCCGCGGCTTCCTCCGGCGTCGTCGCGCGCCGGATCGAACACCGTCCGAGCACCGTGCAACCGGCGACGGTCCGCACGCTCGACACCGGCTCGGACGTGAACAGCGTGCGCAAACCCGCGTCCGCCGCCGTCTCCGCTGCGATCCGGCGGAAATAGCCGCCCGGCACAGACGCGACGGTCACCGGCGCGCCGAGGATCTGCTCGAGCGCATCGCGGCTGTCCGCCCATTCGCGCAGCATCGCCGGCCTGCCTAACGCAGAAAATCGCAGCGGGTGCGTGCACGAGTGGCTGCCAATGACGTGGCCGGCCGCGTGCACGGCGCGGATCTGCGCCGCGTCGAGAAACCCGTGCGTGCCGATGCGCGATGTCGTCACCAGGAAATGTCCCGCCCACCCGAACCGGGCGAGGCATCCGCTCGTGCCGGAGAGCGCGCTCGAGCCGCCGTCATCGAAGGTGAGCAACACGGGCATCGTGCCAGCGGTCGCCGGCGGCATCGCATCCGCGCGCGCCACGCGAACGCCCGTCGCGGCGATCGCGCGCAGGTGCGCGTTGAAACTGGGCACCGTGAGCTTGTAGCTCGCGGCGGCTGCGCCCGGAAAACCGCTGGCATCGAAGTCGTCGCCGGCGACGACATCATGATACTCCAACCCGATCGCACGCATCACCGCCTCGCTTTCTGCAAATGGCGTTTGAGCCGGAGATAGGTCGTGAGCCGCGGTTGTCCCCACACACCCGACGCTTTGCCGTCGCTCGGAATCGCGGGTGCCGCGCCCGAGACGACGCGCCGCAAGAGATCCGTGATCTCGGCGAGATTGTCGAGCAGCACGCGGTTGGAGATTTCGACGTACGACTGCCGGACCGGATCGTAGCCGTACCGGAAGTAGCCGAAGATCGGACCGGTATCGATGCCGCGGTCGGCGCGCAGCACCGTTAGGCCGACGCGGTCGAAGTCGCCCTTCGCCATGGCCCAGAAGCAGCCGTGGGCGTTGCGGTACTCCGGCGCAATGCCGTCGTGGAAGATGAGGGTGCCCGCGCGCGGGATCTCGAAGATGCGCGGCTTCAGGATGTGCTTGCACAGTGCGATCACGGCGTCCGGCGCGCGCGCCCGCAGAAACGCCTCGCACTCCGGTCCGTTAGGCCGAGCCGTATCGAGCACCGGCACCGTGTCGGGCACGGCCGGCCACTCGCCGCGGAGCGCGTCCAACGCCGCGCGCTCCCAGGCCGCGTCGTACGACCCGCGCTCGAGGCGGTAGTACACGCGGAACGCGAACACATCCGCCAATCCCAGCGTCCCGCTGCGGCGCCATTCGCGCTTGACGCGGCGCCAGAACGTGCGGCGCGAATCGTGGATGCGGATGATGCCGCGCAGATCCGTGGTGGCAGAGAGCCACCGCGCGATGCCTTCTGTATGGAGCGGCTCCTCTGCATGACAGAGGAGGACGGTCGAGATGCGCTCGATGGCCATGAGCTCGCCGCAAGATTACTGGGCTGGTCCCAGCAAGTTGCATGCGCGCTGCTGGCTTCGCCAGGCGCGGACTATCGCCCGGAGACGATCACCTCACCGTTCTGTGCATCGAGCGTCCACCGCGCGCGCCGCAGATACTGTTGGACATCGGGGTGTCCGATTGGAAAAACCGTCTCGGTTTTGATCACGAACACGCCCTGCTCGGTGGCAAGTGTCGGGATTCGAAATCCCGGCATGTTGGGCGCGACGGCGCCCGAGAGACGGAGCAGCATGCGGTTGGCGAGCGGATCGAACGTGGGCGCGAGCGAAGCCAGCTCATCCAGTCCGATCACCGCGACATTGCGCTCGCGCTCGAGCTGGAATCGCACGGGCACGTTCGTCAGCGTGAACGCGCCCAAGCGGACGGCGAGCGCGACCGCGGCGACGTCGCCGGGGGTGCGCGCACCGCGCGACGAAAAGCGCCGGATCTCGCGGCGCGGCATCCACGACGGGTCCAACAGCAGTCCGTGCACGCGCGCGTCGATCGCCGCGACCACCGAGTCGGCGCCTAACCGAAGCACGACCTGCCCGAGCAGGTGGCTGTCGCTCACGCGATAGGGGACCCATGCCGAGTCGGGCCCCGCCGCCGACGGCGGATGCGCGCCCAACCATTCGGCCCGCGCGCGTTCGGCGTAGGGCAACGGTGATGCCGGCAGCGATGCGAGCGCGGCGTAGTCGCCCAACGCTTCGTACACGGGCGCCAGCGCGCGGGCCACGTCGCCCGCGTTGGCGCCGAAGTACCGCGCCTCTTCCATGAGCACGGCGCCCACGCGCAGCGCGCCGCGCGACGCGAGGTACTTGCCTAACGCAAGGCGCGCCGCGGGGTCGTGCGAGTCCATGCGCACGGCGCGGTAATACAGGGACTCGGCGGAGAACACGCGGCCGGCGATCAGCAACGTGTCCGCGTGCGCAATCATGGCCTGCTGCGCCCGGGCGGACACCGTCCCGCTCATACCCGCCGCGCCCATCGCGACGACCAGGCCCAACCGGGAAAGTCTCACGTACAGGGACGCGACGGTCGATGCGCTCGTAACGCTGTCAGTGGAACACGCGATAAATCGCGCCGGCCTGGTCGTCGCTCACCAGCACCGAGCCGTCCTTGTACACCATCACGTCGACGGGGCGGCCCCACCGGCTCCCATCAGGCCGCTGCCACCCCGCGACGAAATCTTCATACGACACCGGCACGCCGTTCGCCACGTGCACGCGGACCACCTTCGCGCCCGTCGGCACGTCGCGGTCCCAGGATCCGTGGAACGCCACCAGCAGGTCGCCGCGATACGACTCGGGAAAGGCGGTCGCGTTGGTGAGGAACGTCATGCCTAACGGAGCGGAGTGCGCCTGCATCTCGAGGGCCGCGGGAATGGTCCCGGCGCAGCGTGCCGCATCGTGGTATTCCGGATTCGGCACCGCCGCGCCCTCAAGCGTGTAGCAATACGGCCAGCCGTAATCGCCGCCCTCGCGCAGGATGTTGATCTCCTCCGGCGGCAGGTTCTGGTGATCGGGCGGGAGATTATCGCGCTCGTTCTGCGACACCCACACGTCGTGCGTGGTCGGATTCACGGCCATGCCGACTGCATTCCGGAGCCCGAACGCGAACCGCTCGCCATTCTGCCCGGTGGCGTCGAATCGCATCACCGAGGCGCGCTCCGGATTCGTTTCGATGCACAGATTGCACGAGGAGCCGATGGACACGTACATCATGCTGTCGGCGCCGAACACGACGGTCCGGGTCCAGTGCCCTCCGCCGCCGGGCAGCGACACCAGGGTTTGCGGCGACGAGGTGGCGCGGCCGTCAGCGCCTAACTGGACGCGCGACACGTTGGACGTGCTCGCGATGTAGAGGTACCCGCCGTGGAAGGCCAGCCCGTGTGGCCGGTCGAGCCCGCTCACGGCGGTGGCCACGCTGTCGGCCACGCCATCGCCGTTCACATCCCACAGGCGCACCACTTTTCCGGCGCCGGGTTCGCTCGCGTACACCGCGCCGTCGGGACCGAGCGCCATGAATCGCACGCCGGGCAGGTTCTTGGCGAAATACGCGACCTGGAACCCGTTAGGCACGGTGAGCTGACCGGCGAGCGCCGCGCTCGTGCTATCCACCGGCGACGTCGGCGACGCCGCGCGGTCCTGCGTCGAGCACCCCGCTGCCACCGCGATCACGGCGCCGCCTACCCACCGCCATCGCCGCATCATGCCTCCCGCGCCGACCTTCCGTTAGGAATCCGTCTCCGCGTACACACCGTCGAGCGCGCTCGCCCCCGCGGGCATGCGCGACGACCGGCTCTCCAGGGCCTCCGCCTCCCCGCGCTCCACCTCCGCCGCCGCACCCGCCGCGATCGCCTCGAGGCGCCCGCGCGCGATGCCGGCGTCGCACAGATACTCCTCGTACAGCGCCACCGGGTCCCGCCGGCCCCACGTCGAGAACAGCGACGGCGCGAACGTGTGCCGAGCCTCGGCTTCGTCGTGCGTCGCGTGACCGCCCATGCGGAATGTTTCGGCGACGAGGAGCGCCGGCCCCTCCCCGCGCCGACACCGCGCCACCGCCAGCGCCGCCGCGGCATACGCGTCGAGCACGTTGTTCCCATCGAACACGCCGCCCCACATGCCGTATGCCTTCGGCCAGTCGGCGAAGTTCCCGCGCCCCGCCGCGGCGTGGTGCTGTTCGAGGCGCGTGCCTAACGCCACCTGGTTGTTCTGGATGATGAACACCACCGGCGCCCGCTGCACCGCGGCGAAATTCATCCCTTCGTGCGCCACGCCGGCCTTCGTGCTGCCGTCGCCGATCCACGTCATGGCCACCGCGTCCTGCCCGCGCAGCCGGAACGACAGCGCGATCCCCGTCACCACCGGCACGATGTCGCCCACGTGGCTGATCGGCGGCAGCACGCCCGTTGCCAGGTCGCCGTAGTGCCCATCGCGCCCGTGCGACGGACCGTCTCCCGTCCCCATGTAGGCGCGCAGTGTGTCCGCCACCGACATGCCCATCTCGAGACACGCGCCGCCGTTCCGAATCATCGGCGCGGCCACGTCGCGCTGCGCGCGCCGGGCCGCGTCGGCGCCGCGCCGGAGCGCGTGTACCGGGCCGATCGTCGCCGCTTCCTCACCCGTGCCTAACCAGGCCTTCGAGATCACGCCCTGCCGCACCATGCGCTTGAGCGCCACGTCGGTCAGGCGGTTGCGCACCAGCCCGCGATAGAGCGCGAGCCGCGCGTCGTCATTCAGCGCCTCCACGACCTCGGCGCGCGCGCGATCGCGCGCAATCGTCTCGCGAAACGCATCGACGTCCGCATCGACACGCGTCCACGCCGTGTACTCCGGCGGATCGAAAGCCGCGAAGCGTTGCATATGCTCAAATTAGAGACGTATAACCGCGCCCGGCAACGCCGCTCGGACGGGCTGGCTAGAGGAGCAACCAGCCGTTTTCGTGCCGTCCCACAGCGATCGGGCCCGGTTTCGCTAGCGTTCTCGCGCCGCCGCGGCAAACGCCGACGCGAACAGCGGTGCCGTCGCGTACCGGTCGCCGGGATCCCGCGCCAGACTCCGCAGCAACACCTTTTCGACCGCGGCCGAGAAGCCGAGCTCGGGACGCATGGCGCGCAGCGGCATCGGGTCGCCCTTGAGGCGCGCAATCATCATGTCCTGCTGCGTCTTTCCGCTGAACGGCAGCTGCCCCGTGAGCAGCTCGTACGTCATGAGACCCAGCGAGTAGATGTCGCTGCGCGCGTCGAGCGGCTTCCCGCGCAGCTGTTCCGGGCTCATGAATTCCGGCGTGCCTAACACAATACCCGTCGCCGTCAGCTTGCGGACTTCCGCGCCCACGCGGCGCTCTTTCGCCAGCCCGAAATCCATCACCACCGCCCGCGTCGTGCCGTCGGGCCGCGGACAGAGCATCACGTTCTCCGGCTTCAAGTCCCGGTGCACGATGCCGAGCTCGTGGGCCGCGTGGAGGCCGGCCGCGATCTCGGACACGAACTGCGACACCACGCCTAACGCAAGCTGTCCTTCGCGGATCGCGCGGTCGCACAGCAGCTCGCCCGCCATGTACGGCATCACCACGTACACCATGCCGCCGGGCGCTTCGCCTAACCGAATGATGTGGCAGACGTTCGGGTGCGCGAGCTTGCCCGCGAGCTCCGCCTCGCGCCGGAGCCGCGCCATGGCGTTGTCGTCCCGGCTCAGCGCGGGCGACAACATCTTGATCGCCAGCGTGTCGCCGGTTTTCGCATCCGTCGCGCGGTACACGAACGACATGCCGCCCTCGCCGACCTTCTCCTCGATCCGATAGCGGCCGTCCAACGTCTGCCCAACGAGCTGCGCCAATTCGGCGGACGGCTCACGAACGTCGGTCGCCGGAACCGCGCCCGCCGCGGCCGACGACCGCGACCGCCGGCTCTGTCGCGCGGCGCGCGCTTCCTCGGGATGCACGGGCTCGAATACCCGCGCATGCGACGGCGCGCGACCCGGCGTCTCCACGGCCTCGTTCGGCTTGGGCGATGGCGCCGGTGAAACCGACACGGGCTCGAGGCGCGTCCCGTCGCGCGTGCAGAAGCGCGCCTCCTCGGGATACGTCGCACCGCACGTTGGGCAGTACGTGCCCTGCGTCACGAGCATACCCGGTTGCGACCCTGTGCCTTCGCACGATACAGCGCTTCGTCGGCCACCGCGATCAACTCTTCCGGCGAATTCACGCGCGGCGACGGCACCGTCGCGACGCCGATGCTGACCGTCACGCGCAGCCACCCATATTCACCGCCCGTGACCGGCGGCGTCTCCTCCACCCGCGCGCGAATGCGTTCGGCTAACGCAACGGCGCCCTCCTCGCCGGTCTCCGGCAGCACGACGACGAATTCTTCGCCGCCAAAGCGCGCCACCACGTCCACGGCGCGCGCCTCGCGCTGCAACACGCGCGACACACCGCGCAGCACCTCGTCGCCCACCACGTGGCCGTACGAATCGTTGATCGCCTTGAAGTGATCGAGGTCCACCATCAACACGGACAGGTGCAACGCATACCGGCGTGCACGCTCGAGTTCTGACGTTAGGCGCTCCATGAGTGCGCGCCGGTTGTGCGTCTGCGTGAGCGGGTCCGTGAGCGCCAGCACCTCGAAGCGCGCCTTGTCCGCGCGCGTCGACTCGATCATCTGCGCGCGCCGGATCGCCGCCACGGCGGCGCGCACCACCGTATCCGCGAATTCGACGTCGGACCGCGCCAGCGGCGGCTCGTCCAACAGCGTCCGCAAAAAGATCACGCCGGCTTGCTCGCCGTCGAGACGGAACGGCAGCGCGACCACCGACCGATACGGCACGAGCGTCCCGGCCGCCGCCCAGTCGAGACGCACATCGTTGTAGAGCGCGCTCGCGTCCACGTCTTCGATCAACACCGGCTCGCCCGTCTCGAGCGCCGCGCGAATTTCCGGATAGCGCTCGAGCCGGATCTCGAGGTGCGCGAGGCCCGGCGCCTCGTACGCCGCGGCCACGACGCCCACCTGGTCGCCCGGCCGGGCGAGCACCAACGAACAATGCGAGATATCCAGCGCGCGCGCCACGCGCCTAACGAGAATATGGTACAGCTCCTCCGACGAGAAGTCGCCCGTGACCTCGTGCAGGATGTCGACGATCTTCCGGCGGTTTTCGGCTTCCGCGCGGACGCGGTCCAGCTCGACCTCCGTGGACCTCAGCGCCGACCGCGCGTGCAGGAGCTCCTGCCGCACGCGCAACTGCATGCGGATGCGCGCGAGCAGCTCGCGCACGTGGAACGGTTTGCTCACGAAATCGGTGGCGCCGAGGCTCAGGAGGCGGGCGGTGGCCTCATCGGTGGGGAGCGCCGACACGACGAGCACCGGCATGTCGCGCCACCGCGCGTCGGCGTTGATGCGGTGCAGGAGCTCGTATCCATCCACGCCGCGCATCATCACGTCCAGCATCAGGAGATCGGGCTCGTGCTCGGCCAGCGCCTCGATCACGCGCTCACCGCCTAACGTAACGGTGACGTCGAACCCCTGCTCCTTGAGCAGCCACGAGATGGTGCGCGCGAGGACGTCGTCCTCGTCGGCGATCAGAATGCGCGCCCTATCCATCCGCCAGTAGCTCGCGGAGCCCCGACCACTCCAAGTTGCCCCCGCTCAGGATGGCCACCGTCACACCGTCAGGCACCACCAGCCCCGCCTGAAGCGCCGCGATCGTGATGGCGCCGCTCGGCTCCGCCACGATCTTGAGGCGGTCGAGCAGATAGCGCACCGCCTCGCGCATCGCGGCATCATCGACCAGCACCACGTCATCGATGTACGCCTGGTGGTGCGCGAACGGGATCGACCCGATCTCGACCGCCAAGAGACCGTCGGCCAAACCCGATGTCTTCGCCAGACGCACCGGCGCACCCTGCTCCCGCGCGCGCGTGAGCTTCGGTGCGCCCTTGGGCTCGACCCCGATGACGCGCGCGCGCGGGACCAACGCCTTGATCGCCGTCGCCACGCCCGCGCTCAACCCGCCCCCGCCCACGGGTACGAGCACCGTCCCAACGTTAGGCAGATCCTCGGCGATCTCGAGGCCGGTGGTGCCCTGTCCAGCGATGATGATGTGGTTGTCGTAGGGCGGCACGAGCGTGAGCCCTTCCGCCACCACCAGCTCCGCCGCGCGCGCCATCCGGTCCGCCGTCGTGGTGCCGGCCAGCTCGATGCGCGCGCCTAACCGTTGGGCGCCCGCGCGCTTGGCCGCCGTGACCGTCGTCGGCATCACGACCGTCGCCGGCACCCCGAAGAGGCGCGCGGCTAACGCAACCGCCTGGGCGTGATTCCCCGACGACGGCGCGACCACGCCGCGCGAGCGCTCCTCGGGACTGAGCCGCGACAGGAACGTGTACGCGCCGCGGAACTTGAACGCCCCGCCGCGCTGCAGCATTTCGGGTTTCACGAACAGCTCGCCCGCCTCGAGCCCCACCGTCGCGGCGAGCTCGTCGGCGGGCAACAACGGCGTGCGCACCGCCACGCCGCGCAGTGCCGACGCGGCCGCGCGGATGTCGGCAAGACTAACGAGACGCGTGCTGGGAGACGGCGCGATCGACGTCATGCTTGCACTCTGCTATGGGACACCCGATCCCGCCAGAGGCACGAAACGAGCCGCCTGTGCGCTCCGCCGGTGCGTGCGCTGCCGCTACTCCTCTTCCTCCGGCGCGAGCGTTACCGGCTCCTCGCCTTCATCGCCGCCGCCCTGCTCATCATCCTCGATCACCACACGCGCCACGTCGCACACCCGGTCGCCCTCGTCGAGATTGACGAGCTTCACACCCTGCGTGTTGCGGCCGCTCACGCGAATGCCCTTGACCGGCATGCGGATCACGACGCCGTGCTTGGTGATCAACATCAGCTCATCGTCGGGCAGCACTTCCTTGAGCGCCACGACATCGCCCGTCTTGTCCGTGCGATTGAGCGTGATGATGCCCTTACCTCCCCGTTTCTGCACGCGGTATTCGTCGATCGGCGAGCACTTGCCCATCCCCTTCTCCGTCACCACGAGCAGCGTCGCCTCGCGCTTGATCACCACCATTCCCTTCACCACATCGCCCTCTCGCAGCTCGACGCCCTTCACACCCGTGGTGTCACGCCCCATCTCGCGCACGTCCTGCTCGTGGAACCGGATCGACAATCCGTGCTGCGTCGCGAGCACGATGTCGTTGTTGCCGCTCGTCACCTGCACGTCGATGAGCTGATCGTCCGGTTCGATTTTGATCGCCTTGATGCCCGTCGTGCGCGGGTTCGCGTACTGCGAGAGCGCTGTCTTCTTCACCGTGCCCTGCCGCGTCGCGAACAACAAATACTGCGACTCGCTGAACTCGCGCACCGGCACCATGGCCGAGATGGTCGTATCGGCCGACACGTTGATCAGGTTGACGACGGCCTTGCCCTTCGCGGCGCGCCCGGCCTGCGGGATCTCGTGCACCTTGAGCCAGTAGCAGCGTCCGTCGTCGGTGAAGAAGAGGATGTAGTCGTGCGTCGACGCGATGAAGAGATGCTCGATGAAGTCTTCGTCCTTGAGCGCCTGTCCGTTGTTCCCGCGCCCGCCGCGCCGCTGCTTCTTGTATGTCGTCACCGACGTGCGCTTGATGTAGCCGGAGTGCGACACGGTCACCACCATGTCTTCTTCGGCGATCAAGTCTTCGATCGTGAACTCGCCTTCATCGCTCGTGATTTCCGTGCGACGCTCGTCGCCGAACTTGGCCGCGATCTGGTGCAGCTCGTCCTTCAAGATCTTCATGCGCCGGTCGCGCGACGCGAGAATCGCGCGCAGATCCTTGATCTGCCCGCGCACCTCGGTGAGCTCTTCCTCGAGCTTCTCGCGCTCCAAGCCCGTGAGCTTGGCGAGCCGCATGTTGAGGATCGCGTCCGCCTGCTTCTCCGAGAGCTTGAACCGCCGCTGCAGTTGCGCGCTGGCCTGCGGCGTGTCCTCGGCCTTCCGAATGAGCTTGATCACTTCGTCGATGTTGTCGACGGCGATCTTGAGCCCTTCCAGGATGTGCTCGCGCTCGAGTGCCTTGTCGAGATCGAACTGCGTCCGCCTAACGATCACGTCGTGGCGGTGCGTGATGTAGTGCTCGAGCAGCTCCTTGAGCGGCATCACCTTCGGCACCAACTGGCCCGTCTTCGCGTCGGGCACGAGCGCCAGGTTGATGACGCCGAACGTCGTCTGCATCTGCGAGTGCTTGTACAACTGATTCAGCACCACGCGCGGGATCGCGTCGCGCTTGAGCTCGATCACCACGCGCATGCCGTCGCGGTCGGACTCGTTGCGCAGGTCTGCGATGCCCTCGATCTTCTTCTCGCGGTGCAGTACAGCAACCTGCTCCACCAGCTTCATCGGGTTGACCTGGTACGGAATCTCGGTGATGACGATCTGCGACTTGTTCGAGGACTCCTTCTCCTCGATTACCGCGCGCGCCCGCATCACGATCCGGCCGCGACCCGTCTCCTGGTAGTCCTTGATCCCCTGTCGACCGTAGATGTATCCGCGGGTCGGGAAATCCGGCCCCTTGATGAACTTCCGAATCTCACCCGAGGTCGCCTCCGGGTTGTCGATCACGTGCACCACTGCGTTCACCACTTCGCGCAAATTGTGCGGCGGGATGTTCGTCGCCATGCCCACCGCGATGCCCGACGAACCGTTCACCAGCAGGTTCGGGAATCCGGCGGGGAGGACCTTGGGCTCCTGCAGCCGGTCGTCGAAGTTAGGCGAGAAGTCGACCGTGTTCTTGTCGATGTCGGCCAGGAGCTCGGTCGCCAGCGCCATGAGCCGCGCTTCGGTATATCGGTACGCGGCCGCGTTGTCGCCATCCACCGATCCGAAATTGCCCTGCCCGTCCACCAGGGGGTACCGCAGCGAAAAATCCTGCACCATGCGCACGAGCGCGTCGTACACGCTGATGTCGCCGTGCGGGTGGTACTTGCCTAACACATCGCCGACGACCGTCGCCGACTTCTTGTAAGGCCGGCCCGGCACGAGGCCGAGCTCGTTCATCGCGTACAGCACGCGGCGATGCACGGGCTTGAGTCCATCGCGCACATCCGGCAACGCGCGCGACACGATCACGCTCATCGAATAGTTGATGAACGACTCTTTGATCTCTTCGTCGATGAGCCGGGAAACGATCCGTTCGCGATTGTTTGGGGCGGTCATGCGGGTACGGCGGAGGAGAAAGAACGGGGGGAGGTCATAGCACAGAAATCTAATCCGTGCGGAGCCCCTGGACAACCGCGGCGGGACAATCTAAGCCGTTGTAGGCGCGCCGGTTACGAAGCTGACTCAGCCGCGGCTGGCGCCCCCTCAGCGACGCGCGCGCGGAGCCTTCCCATCGCCGTCCACCACCTCACGGACGGCGGCCGCGTCGTCGTCGCCTAACCCCGCCGCCACCGCGCGCGCAAACTGTTCCCGAATGATCGCCGTCGCCGGCAGCGCGAGCCCATGCTCGGCCGCGCTCGCGAGCACGAGATCCAGATCCTTGAGCATGAGCCGCGTGCTGAACTGCGGGTCGTATCGTCGCTCGAAGAGCAGCGGCGACTTGTAGCCCACGAACGGAGACGCGAGCACGGAGCTCAAGAGCGTCTCGCGGAACAACTCGAGCGGGAGACCCGACCGCTGCGCGGCCGCGATCGATTCGGCGAGGAGCTCGATCGTTCCGCCCACGAGCAAATTCATCACGAGCTTGAGCGTGCTCGCCTGTCCGATCTCGCCCGCACGGATGATCTGCTTGGCCATCACCAGCAACATGCCCGACACATCCGCCACCGCCGTCGTGTCGCCGCTCACGATCGCGACCAAGGTTCCCGACTTCGCCTGGCCAATGCTGCCCATCACCGGCGATTCGATGTAGCGCACGCCCGCCGTGCGACACTGCTCGGCGAATCGCCGCGAATCCGCCGGTCCGATGGTCGACATGTTGACCACCGTGCTCCCCTCGCGCGCACCGGCGAGCACGCCGCGATCGCCGCCTAACACAGCCGACACCGCCGACGGGTCGGACACCATGAGCACGATCACGCGCGACCCCGCCGCCGCATCGCGAGGATGGTCCGCCACGCGCGCGCCGCGCTTGATCAGTTCATCCGCGCGACCCGCCGTCCGATTCCACGCCGTGACGAGATATCCGGCGTCCACGAGGCGGCTCGCCATGGGCTTGCCCATGGCGCCCAACCCGAGAAATGCAACCGGCGCCCCTGTGTCCATGCTCACCAACTTACACGGTAGCGCTCACGCATCCAGGGAGAGCCGCCGTTAGTTACGCGTCCCGCGACGCACGTCGAAGATCGCACTTCGCCTGCACCGTGGACAGATGAGCCACTCTCGCCGCCGCGCATAGCCTAAACCGAACGACCCCCCACCGATCGGTCGCGTGGTCATCGGCACGTGACACCGCGGGCACACCGGCATCTCACCGCGCACGAACGCATCGCGGATGCCGGCCTGTTCGGTGGCGTCGTATTGCGCCCGGTCAGCCATCGTCCACCGGGAATGACGGATGGGTGGCGCTATCTCTCTCAACGGAGGGATCTCGCGGCATCGAATGCAATGGACCCGATGGCGCCTCGATCTCGCCGCGTGGTCCCGGGTCCCGCTCGACAGCCGACCGGAACCGCGACAACTCGTAGCGGATGTGCATCGCAACCACAGCGCGCCCAACGGTGCCCCACGCAAAGGCCGCCAGCGGCGAACCGCTCTGCACCTCATACGAGCGACGCACCAGCGTCTCGGCTCCGTCAGCCACGAAGCTCCACCGCTCCTCGCCGCTCCATGGCCCGTCGTATGACAGCGCCACTTCGCGGTCGCTCGTCGCCTCGATCACGTACTCGAATCGCATGCCGCCAAAGAGCTCGAGCGCGAAGTGATCGCCCGTGCCTAACGCTGGAGACGAGGTCCGCGGCACGAGATGGACGTCGGGCGCCATCCAGTCGTGAGCGCGCGCGACCGTGAGGAGCGCGCGCATGGCCTGCGCCGGCGTGGCCGGCACGACGATCAGCTCTTCGACGCGCGTCATATCGTGGACAGCTGCTCGCGGAACTCGGCCGGTATCGGCACCGTGCGACGCGCCGCATAGTCGTACATCACCTGCACCGTGCGCCCCTCCGCGACGACACGATCGTCCTCAGTCGCCCGAATGACATATGACCACACCCACGCCTTGGTGCGCACCTCGCTGGTTACGATCTCGATGTCGAGCGGCTGTCCGATCATCGCCTCGCTCACGTAGCGCACGGTCGCTTCCGCGACAATGAACGGGAAGTCCGCGTCGCCGTGCATGCAGTCGACCCACGCGCGGTGCCGCGCCATCTCGAAGTACGTGAGGTAGACCGCGTTGTTGGCATGCCCTTTCGAATCGTAATCCGCGTAACGGGTCTCGAGGGGAAAACGCATGTCAGCCGGCCTCGCTCACCCGCAACACGACCTTGCCGAAGTGCTCCGGCGACGCGAGCCGCTCGTACGCCGCTTGGGCCTCGCCCAACGGGAACACGGAGTCGATCACCGGCGACAGGTGCCCCCGCTCGAACGCGCGAAGCATGGCGTCGAATTCGCGGTCGTTGCCCATGGTCGACCCGAGGATCGACCACTGGTTCCAGAACAGGCGGCGCACATCGGTTTCGACCATCGGCCCGCTGGTCGCACCGCACGTCACCAGCCGCCCGCGCTTGCCTAACGCGAGCAACGACTGGCCCCACGTTGCCCGACCAACCGTGTCCACTACCACATCGGCGCCGCGCTTGCCCGTGCGCGCGCGGACCTCGCGCGCCACCTCCTGCGTGCGATGGTTGAACGCCGCGTCTGCGCCTAACCCAAGCGCCTGCTCGAGCTTGGCGTCGCTGCCCGACGTCACCCACACGCGCGCGCCGTGGAGTTTCGCGATCTGAAGTGCCGCGAGCGCCACACCGCCCCCGATGCCCCAGATCAATACGAGATCGCCCTCGCGCACCGCGGCGCGCGTCACGATCATCCGCCATGCCGTCAACATGGCCAACGGCAGCGCCGCGGCCACGTCCCACCGAACCGTCGACGCAATGCGCCGCACGTTGGGCGCCGGCACTACGATGTACTCGGCGCACGTTCCCGGCATGTGCTCGCCGAGGATCTTGTAGGCGATGCACAGGGACTGCTCGCCCGCGCGACAGTACTCGCACGTCCGATCGCTGATACCCGGCTGGATCAGCACGCGGTCGCCGACGACGACGTCCTGCACGTCGGGCCCAACGGCATCCACGATGCCGGCTCCGTCCGATCCCACCACCCAGTCCGGCGTGATCGTGATGCCGGGCAGACCTTCCAGCACGAACAGATCGAGTCGGTTGAGCGCCGCGGTCTGCACGCGCACGCGAACGTCCGTGCTCGCGCGCAATTCCGGAGCAGGAATGTCGCGCAACTCGAGACGGTCGAGTCCTCCATGCGCCGAGATGGTGAGTGCTCGCACGATGATGTGGTCGGGTTATATTTGGAGTCTGAATGCTACCGAGGGCTCTTGCGCGGAGCAACGCGCACGCCAACACCGTTCTACCACACGTGTCAACGCGATGATTTCGATCAAAGTGCCGCCGCTCGGTGAGTCGATCGTCGAAGCGACGGTCGCGCGCTGGGTGAAGCGCGAGGGCGACACGGTTGCGCAAGGCGATACAATCGTCGAGCTGGAAACCGACAAGATCACCGTCGAGGTACCGGCGTTGAAAGCTGGCACGCTCGTGAAGCGTCTCCACCAGGAAGGCGACGTCGTGAAGGTGGACGACGAGCTGGGCCAAATCGACGAGACCGCCACCACGCCTGCCGCAGCGGCGCCGCGTGCAGCAGCGACCGTTGCGGCCGCGACCGCATCGCCCTCTGCGCCGACAGCAACACAGGCACCGGCGCCGCCATCTCCTCCGAGTGCCACGCGCGCGTCGCCTGCTGCGCGTCGCGTCGCCGAGGATGCCGGCGTCGACCTTGGGTCCGTTGCCGGCACGGGCCGCGGCGGCATGGTCACCAAAAGTGATGTGATCGAAGCGCACGGCGATGGCGTGGCCGCCCAACGGAGCGCCGCGCCATCCGCGCCGGCGGATCCAGCAGCGCCGCCGGGTCCGTCGCCCGCGCCTCGCCCAACGCAGGCATCCGCTGCACAGGGCCGGGAGACGCGCGAGCGCATGACCACCCGGCGCAAGCGCATCGCCGAGAATCTCGTGCAGGCGCAGCACGCAACCGCGCACCTGACGACGTTCAACGAAATCGACATGTCCGCGGTGATGGGTGTTCGCGAGCGGCTCAAGGAACGCGTCGAGAAGCAACACGGCGTCAAGCTCACGTTCATGCCGTTCTTCGCGCGCGCCACGACGATGGCACTCAACGCCTATCCGGTGGTGAACGCCCAGATCGACGGCGACACCATCATTTACAAGCACTACGTGAACCTCGGTATCGCGGTCGCGTCCGATCAGGGACTCGTCGTTCCGGTCATCAAAGACGCCGATCGCTTGGGCATGATCGAGTTCAGCCGCCAGCTATCCGGGGTGGCGGCTCGTGCGCGCGACGGCAAGCTCACGATGGATGACCTCACCGGCGGCACGTTCACGATCACCAACGGTGGGGTGTTCGGCTCACTCGTTTCGACGCCGATCCTGAACTATCCGCAGGTCGGCATCCTGGGTCTGCACAAGATTCAGGATCGCCCCGTGGCGATAGACGGCCAGGTGGTCATCCGGCCCATGATGTACATCGC
This sequence comes from Gemmatimonadaceae bacterium, assembly GCA_035277485.1. GTDB lineage: Bacteria > Gemmatimonadota > Gemmatimonadetes > Gemmatimonadales > Gemmatimonadaceae > JADGGM01. The sequence goes on along the minus strand of DATEKK010000124.1, from coordinate 41,922 downwards.
GCTGTCGTACGATCACCGCCTCGTCGATGGCCAACAGGCCGTACTCTTTCTCGTGCGCGTGAAGGAGTTGATGGAGGATCCCGCGGCCATGCTCGTCGATTGACCGCGCACGGGCGCGCGGGAACATCGCCCGCGCGCCTCCCGTTCACTGGTTAGGCAATGGCTGATACGCTCTCTCCCGACGTCGTCATCATCGGCGGCGGTCCCGGCGGGTATGTCGCCGCGATTCGCGCCGCGCAGCTCGGTCTCTCCACCGTATGTGTGGAGATGGACGCCACCTTGGGCGGCACCTGCGTCAACGTCGGATGCATCCCATCGAAAGCGCTGCTGCAGTCGTCCGAGCACTTCGAGTTCACGCGCACGCATCTCGCCGACCACGGCGTGAAAGTGGGCGATGTGACGCTCGACCTCCCGACGATGCTCACGCGGAAAGACCGCGTGGTGTCGGCGAACACGCGCGGCATCGAGTACCTGTTCCGGAAGAACAACGTCACGTGGGCGAAGGGTCGCGGGACGCTGCGGCCCGGCAATGTGGTCGAGGTCCGCGCCGCGGACGGATCGACCACGACGTATCGCGCCCGCGATGTCGTGATCGCGACCGGCAGCGTCCCGATCGCGCTGCCGTTTCTTCCGTTCGACGAGGACCGCGTGTTGTCGAACATCGGCGCGCTGGCCATGCACGACGTGCCCGACCATCTCGTCGTGATCGGCGGCGGCGTCATCGGACTCGAGCTCGGCTCGGTGTGGCGCCGGTTAGGCGCGAAGGTCACCGTGGTCGAGCTGCTGCCGACGATTCTCGCCGGCAACGACGCCGACGTGGTGAAGGAAGCGGACAAAGTATTCCGCGCACAGGGACTCGTCATCCGCGCCGGCACCAAAGTCACCGGCGCCACCCGCGACGGCAATCACATTCGCGTGGACGTCGAGTCCAACGGTGCCAAAGAGACGCTCACCGCCGACCGCGTGCTGGTTGCCGTTGGGCGCAAGCCGTCGCTCACGGGGATCGACGCGTCCGCGCTCGGACTCGCCATTGGCAAGCGCGGCGAAGTCATCGTGGATGCGCAGATGCGGACCAACCTGCCGCACGTCTACGCCATCGGCGATGTGGTGGGCGGGTTGCTGCTCGCGCACAAGGCGGAAGAGGAAGGGGTGGTCGCCGTGGAGACGATTGCCGGCCGGCGCACGCACATGAATTACCGGCCCATTCCGTCCATCGTCTACACGTGGCCGGAGATCGCCGCCATAGGCCTAACGGAACAGCAGGTGAAAGAAAGCGGCCGCGAGTATCGCGTTGGGCGGTTCCCGTTTTCGGCCAACGGCCGCGCGCGCACGGCCGGAGAAACGACCGGCTTCGTCAAGCTCATCGCCGACGCCAAGACCGACCTCCTGCTCGGCGCGCACCTGATCGGACCGACAGTGTCGGAGCTGGCCGCCGAGCTCGCGCTGGCGTTCGCGTACGATGCGTCGAGCGAGGACGTGGGCACGACGATCCACGCGCACCCCACATTGAGCGAGGCCACGAAGGAAGCAGCGTTAGGCGTCTCGGGTCACGCCATTCATATTTAGGCTTGGGCCGCCACGCGCAAAAAAAGGCGCACGCGTCGAGCGTGCGCCTTTCTCGTACTCTGAACGGCTCTCAGCGGCCTTTCGTCAGCGCCGCACCGATCGCCATGCCGACCGCCACGGCACCAGCCGTCGCCGCCATCGCTACCATCGGATTCACCGTCACCTGCTTCTTGTACCACGGCAGCGCGGCGGGCACATCCTGGGGCAGCGCCTCCATGATCTGACGGTACACGTGCACCGGCGTCTTCGCCTCGCGGCGCACTTCGACTTCTTTCTCGATGCGCAGCCAGAACTCCACGTCACGCGCGTTGGCGGTGGCGCGGGCTGCGCTCTCCGGCACTTCGCCGTCGAGCCACGCATTCAGGGTCGCAGTCCGGGTGTCACCGTTTAACGGGACCTCGCGATCGGACAGCGGATGCGCCGCAGAAGTCTCACGCGACTTGGGCGTGTCTTCGCTCCGGCGCTCTCGGGGATCAAGGTTATCGAGCATCAGGCGTATTTTTCCTCTAAAAGGACCTGGAGCGCCTCGCGTGCCCTGTGCACGCGCATCTTTAGTGCCCCGACAGTAGTTCCTAACAGATCGGCCATCTCCTCGTACGACCGGCCTTCAACGTGCTTCATGACGAAAGCCTCTCGAAGCGACGGCGCCAGCTGGGCCAATGCGCGATCCAGATCCGACCGCAGCTCGGTCCGGTCAAGCTCTTCTTCCGGCGTCGCAAAAGCCGAGGGCTGATCATCCTCCTCGTAGCTCAGATGCGTACGGCGAATGTTCTTGAGCCAGTCCTTGCACCCGTTCGCCACGATCCGGAAAATCCAAGCATCGAAACGCCCATGCACCTCAGCCAGATGCTGGTACGCTTTTATGAATGACGCTTGAAGGATGTCTTCGGCGACATCCGGACTTCCCGTCATGCCGAGTGCGTGCCGATACAACGGATCGCTGTAGCGTCTGATCAGCATTCCGAACGCATTGCGATCACCAGCAAGCACTCGCCCGATCACTTCATGATCCGCTTCCTGCGAATCCGAGGCGCGAGGCGCAACCATCACTGAGGTCGTTTTCACGCCGCTAGTGTAACGCTTCATACGCCCTCTGGACAGTCCTGACAGACTCGGGATCGGTCGCACGAGGGTCGCCATGCTGGTGGGACGAGCAGAATGGCCGAACGTAACGTCCCGAAGGACTACCGAAGTTTTGCATGATAGAGAAGCTCCCGTAAGGCATCCACTCGGTAGCGTCGCTTCGCGTGATCGCTGTCGGCGCGATAGCGACGGTAGTCGCGAACGAATCGGCGGCTGCGTCCGTCGACGGAAGCCTCGCACAGCACGCGTTGCAGCACTGTTTCACCGAGCAGACCCTCCGAGTTGTAGCTCACCAGCACATGTCGCGCCCCGGTTGCAGCGAGCAGATCACGCAACGCTCGCTCCGCCCCCTTCGCCGAGCACCACGCGCTGCGCGTGCTGCCGGTTGCATCGCGAACCAGGCCGGTTTTGCCGCGTATGACCGGCGTCGTTTCAAACCACCCGCGCGCGATGATCTCCGGAATATGGTAGTACCCGGCGTACTGGCGGCTGTTGTACGGCGGGTCGAGATAGAGGAGCTCGAGTGACCCGAGGTGGCTCGCCACCTTCTGCGCATCGGCCTGGTGCGCGGTCGATCCGCGCGCTCCGCGGAGCGGTTGGCGCGGCTCTAGATCGAGCGCACGTTTCGCGTTGGGCTGCCAGGACTTGATGTACGCGGCGTACACACCTGCCGTGTTGGCGACACGATCGGCCGCTTCGATCAGCGCGGCGAGCAACAGATAGAACGCGTCGTCGCCGATCAATCCCTCGCCGTGCCATGCGTGCAAGCGCGCGCGGATCGCATCGATGCGCATCGCGTTGTCGTCGGTGAAATACATCCGGCCGCCGGCAGGACCATAGTGGCCCGCGATGAACCCGCGCTCGGGCTCGAGCCATCGCGCGAGATATTCGCACACGAGTGACAGCGCGCTCGGACCGCGACGCGCCACGGCGTCGCGAAAGCGCGGCAAGCGCATCGCGCGACGCACGTCTGGATCGCCGGCACGCAAGTCGGCGAAACTCGGCACGCGCTGCGACACGACATACGCGCGCTGGAAGACGTACGAGTACGTCATGATGTCGCTCGACGCCACGCGCCAGCCGGCCGACTTGAGCTCACGCCCGACGACAGCGGTCCCGGCGCACGCGTCGTGCGCCGCGCCTGGACCGATGCCGAGTGCGGTGACCGTCTCGAGGATGAACGGAAGCAGGCGCGTCTTGTTGCCGATGTAGCGCACGACCTACCGTGTGTGGCGCGACCCGCGCCTTCCGTTAGTCACGTGAACACCGCCCATCGGCGGGCCCGGATCTCGGCGCCGTGCTCGTCCAGTCGCGGCGGAGGATAGCGCACGCTGCCGGGTACGGACGGCGCGACGCCGGTGAGCGCGGACCCGCCGGCGTCGCGGAGTGCCTCGAGCACCGTTCGGACCGCGCCGCAGGGCACGCCAACGCGATCGAGCGCGGCCGATACCTCAGCCGCTGTCCGCTCGCGCACCTGCGCGGCGACGGCCTGCACGACGCGCTCGCGCTGGGCGATGCGCCCGGCGTTGGTGGAGAGCGCGGGGTCATCTACCATGTCGTCCAGGCCTAACGCGCGGGCGCAGGCGCGCCACTGGACGTCGTTGCCGACGGCGATCACGATGGGACGATCCCGGGCTTCGAACAGCTCGTATGGCACGAGGTTCGGATGTGCGTTGCCCCACCGTGCGGCATCGCGGCCGGTGACGAGCGCGTTCTGCGCCACGTTCACCAGCGCCGAGGTGGCGCTTTGCGCGAGCGACGTCACGACGTGGCGTCCCTCGCCCGTGCGCGCGCTCGCGACCAGCGCGGCCAAGGTCGCGATCGCGGCATCCTTGCCCGCAATGACGTCGGCCAACGCAACGCCGACCTTCATCGGCTGTCCGTCGCGCTCGCCCGTGATGGCCATCCAACCACGCTCGGCTTGCACCACGTAATCGTAGCCCGGTCGGTCGCTGTCGGATCCAAAACCCGTGATCGTGCACCACACGAGTCGCGGAAGGCGCGCGAGAAACCGGCGAGGATCGAGTCCGTACCGCTCGAGGGTGCCCCGTCGAAAGTTGTCGACGACAGCGTCCGCGCCCTCGATGAGACTCTCAATGAGTGCGCGGTCGCGTTCGGCGTTGAGGTCCGCGGCGACGCTTTTTTTGTTGCGATTGATGCTGAGGTAGTAGGCGCTTTCGCCGCGGTCGTCGAACGGAGGTCCCCAGGCGCGGGTGTCGTCGCCGGCTCCTGGTCGCTCGACTTTGATGACGTTGGCTCCGAGGTCGCCGAGCATCATTGTGCAGAGCGGGCCGGCCAGGACTCTGCTCAGATCAAGGACGTTGACGCCTTCGAGTAATTGATGCATTACTGTCTTCATATAGACGCTATAATGCTTTGAAAATCTGACCAGGCATGACGATTAAATCGAAGATGTCGGACACCGCCGTCGTGCATTTCGCACGGTCGATGACTTGCGTAGCTACCGTAAAATCATATACTTACCGGCGCCTAACCCAGCGGCTCGGACAGGAACGGTGGCGCACCCATGCGGCCGCGACCCGACCCTCGTTTGCCCGCAACGTCATTACGCTGCCTCACCTCACTGCCCGATAGGGAGCGCACCATACCTATGGTGGACAAGCCGCAAGCCGCAGAGACCAAGGCCTCCGATGCGCCACCGGCCGCCACACCGCCAGCTCAGCCGGGCGTCCCCCGGCGTGCCCCAGGTCATCGAAGCACCGATGCGCGCGACACTGTCGCCGAAATGGCGCTAAGGGCGCAGGAAATCAGTCAAGAAGCGGGCAGCAAAATCGCGCAAGCAATCAAGGATGTCATCAACGCCGCCGCCGGCATCGCCGGCTTCGCCATCGAGAGCGCGCGCGACATCGTGCAGTACATGGTACGTCGTGGACAGATGACTCAGGAAGAAGCCGACCGGATCATTCGCGAAGCCGAAGAGGCGCACGGTAAGCGCAAACCGCTCGGAAAGCAGGCAGCCACCGCGCTGCCTCCTGCCGCACCGATGATCGCGCCACCCCCAAAGAAACCCGCGCCGCCGGCCGCACCCGAAAAGCCGCCGGTCGCGCACGCTGCCTCACACGCCAAACCGGCCGCCAAGGCAGCGAAGACGGCGCGCCCAACACATGCGGCCAGTCGGCCCGCCGCCAAGAAGCAATCGGCTGCGTCTCGTCCCAAGGCAAGCGCGAAGAAGGCCGCGAAGAAAAAGCACTGAGTCACGACGTGCCGGCCAAGCGGATGCCGCGCGCGGCTGCGAGCCAACCCAAAAATCGTGCGACGGCGCTCGTGTCATCGAGCGCAAACTCGGCGGCCGTGCGCGCCGCGTCGTCGTGCGTCACGCGCGCCGTGACGGCGGCAGGCAGCTGCGCCCGCAAGCTGGCGAAGGCGTCTTCATCCGTGGCATCGTCGCCAACGTAGAGCACCGATCCCGGACGGCCGGCGAGAATCTTCCGCGTGAGCGTGAGCGCGGCGGTGCCCTTGTTCACGTCGCGGTCAGGCCGGATCTCGAGCACCTTTTTGCCTTCCATCACGCGGAGCCCATGGCGGGCGGCCGCGCGGTGGACGGTGTCGCGCAGCGGCGCTGCGACCGACGGCGACGCGAGGCGAAAGTGAACGCTCGCCGTCCAGTGCTTGTCTTCGATGAGCACGCCCGGCATCGAGAGCACCGTGTCCGCCACGTCGCGCAAGGCCGCTGCGATCGCGTCGCGAGCGGTGCCTAACGACTCGTCGGTGAGCGGCGTGCCGTCGGGGTGCACGATCTCGAAGCCGTGGTTGCCCACGATCCAGGCGCCGCGAACACCGGCGAGACGCTCGACATCGGCTGCCGCGCGCCCCGACACGAATGCGATGGTCACGCCGGGATGGGTCGCCAGCGCGGCAAGCAAACGTCTCGTGTCGGGAGGCACCGCCGCATCGTCCGGGCGGGGCGCGATCGGAGCGAGTGTGCCATCGACGTCGAGCATCGACACGAGCGGCGTCCCGGCGAGCCGCGCGGCAACGTCGGCGGCGACGGGAAGCAGCGCACGCGTCACGCCGCGCCCGTCTCCTGCGCTCGCTCGGCGATGATCGCCTCGGTCCGGCTGAGTATCGCCGCGAGCCAGTCGAAGATCGTGCGGCTTCTGAGCTGCGTGCGCATGCGGTGCATCCGCACGCGACGTTCACCGTCGCCCATGTTCACGGCGCGGCGAATGCCTTCGACGAAGCCGTCGATGTTGAACGGATTGATGAGGACCGCGCCGTCGATCTCTTCTGCGGCACCGGTGAATCGGCTCAACACCAGCACGCCGCGCTCCTCGATCTGGCACGCCAGGAATTCCTTGGCGACGAGATTCATGCCGTCTTGCAGCGACGACACGAGACAGAGGTCGGCCGCACGATACACTCCGGCCAGCAATTCGGCGCTCACGTTCTCGTGCACGAGTACAATCGGCGTCCAAGTGCGCGTGCGGAATCGCGCATTGATCTCCAGCACCCCGCGCACCATTTCCTCTTCCAGCGACCGGTAGGCGGAGATCTCGGAGCGCGATGGCGTGGCGACGAGCAGGAACGTGAACCGCTCGCGCATTTCGGGGTGCTGTTCCCAGAGCAGGCGCAGTGCTCGCAGCCGCTCGGGAATGCCTTTCGTGTAGTCCACGCGGTCCACGCCGACGCCTAACCGACAATCGTTTTTGGCATAGCGCGAGCGCAGGCGCTCGGCGAGCGCCGTGTTCACGGGCGTTGCCGCCATGCGCTCGTATCGATCGACGTCGATGCTGATCGGGTACACACCGATCTCCACATCGCGGCCGTCGAACCGGATGGTGAATGTCTCTGCATCGATCTCGGCTTCAGGAATGAATTCGGCCACGCAGCCGAGGAAGTTGAGCGCGTAGCGCTCCGTGTGAAACTCGATCAGATCGTTGCCAAGAAGGCCGCGGAGCAGCGCTTCATCGACGTCCACCGGGAGCAGGCGGAGAATGTCGGCAGGTGGAAACGGGATGTGCCAGAACTGATGCAGCAGCTGCGGCTCGACGATCTCGCGGATCATCGCTGCGGCGAGACCGAAGTGATAGTCCTGGATCCACACGATGGGCGTCTTGTCCGCGCGATGAATCTCGTCGGCCACGGCGCGAGCGAACTTCGCGTTCACCGTTTGATAGCGCTCCCAAAACTCGTCGCGATACGAAAAGTGCTGGACGAGCAAATGGCACAGCGGCCAGAGAGAGCTGTTCGCGAAACCGAGGTAGAAGCCTTCGACTTCGCCCGGATCGAGGAAGACGCGTCGCAACGCGTACGCGCTGGTTTGCACCGGCACACGCAGGCGTCCCTGTGCGTCGGCTGTGGTCTTGTCGGCGCTGCCCGATCCCCATGCGACCCACACGCCATGCGTCGCTTGCATGGTTGGGTCGAGCGCGGAAACCAGTCCGCCCGGCGGTTGTCGTACCTCGATAGCGCGCTCGCCGCCTGTACCCTCGACGAACCGGTGCTCGTACGGCTCCCGGTTCGACAACATGATGAGCGTGCGATCAACGAGGTATCGCGAGAGGTCTGGCATCGGGCACCTGGCGTTCGCACGAAAGGACTGGACGCACTATCATGGCCGGCACTCAGCAGTCTGGCAATCGAGCGGGCACGGACTAGTTTTCGTTTTCCTCCGCCGCGAACCCCGCTGCCTGATGAATATGCACTCGCTCCGACGGTTTGGCTCTCGTCGTTGCTCTCACAGGGCACCTCGCATGCCGTCGTTCGAGCTGAACCGTGCGTGACGTCACGGCGCGGGCGCCGGTGCGGATCGATTTCGGCGGCGGTTGGACGGACGTGCCGCCGTACCCGCAGGAGGAAGGCGGATGTGTGTGCAATCTCGCGATTGCGCGTTACGCGACCGCTCGGTTAGCCGAGCGAGGCGTTGGGCTCCACGTGGATGCGCACGACGACGACCAGGCCTTGCCGCGCGCCGCGCTCGAGCGCGCAGGCATCACGAACGTCTTCTTGTCCTTGCGCAACGACTTTCCGCGCGGCGCGGGGTTGGGCGGATCGTCCGCGGCCGGCGTGGCGATTCAAGCGGCGCTGTCGGCGTGGCGCGGCGAGACACCAGATGCCACTTCCCTCGCCGAGCGCAGTCGCGCGGTGGAAACCGAGGGGCTGCGCGTGCCGGGGGGCAGCCAGGACCATTACGCGGCTGCGTTAGGCGGCGCCCTCGACCTGCGGTTCGGCACCGGCATCGAGGCGCGTCGCATCGCCCTCTCACCGGCGCGCCGTGCCGAGCTCGAGCGGCGCTGCATCGTAGGCTTCACCGGTAAATCGCGGATCTCGGGTCACACCATTACGGCGGTGATCGACGCGTATCGCGCGCGCGAGCCGCGGGTGACCACCGCCCTGCGCCGCATGAAAGCGCTCGCGGCGCTCATGGCGGCGGCGCTGGAGCACGGGTCCATCGACGAGCTCGCTGCGTTAGTCGACGAGCATTGGCGCTTCCAGCGCAGCTTGCACGAGCGCATTTCGACACCCGGCATCGAGCACTTGCTCCAGGTGGCCCGGCGCGCGGGCGCGACCGGCGGCAAAGCGTTAGGCGCATCGGGAGGGGGCAGCGTGCTCGTGATCGCGCCCGATGCCGCCGTCGAGGCGGTGCGCGCGGCGGTGGCGTCGGCGGCGGTGCCACTGACCTTTACGATCGACACCGATGGGGCGCGACTCGTCGACGTCGCGGTGCCCGCATGACGGTGGCGCGCGGCGATGCGGTCGGCCTCACGCGCACGCTCGTGCGCATCGACTCGCGCAATCCGTCGCTCGTGCCCGGTGCGCCGGGCGAAGGAGCGGTCGCGCGTTCGCTCGCCGAGGTGTTGCGCGCATGGGGCTTCGCGGTGGACGTGCACGACGCCGCGCCTAACCGGCCGAACGTCGTGGCGCGCGTCGGACCGGCGGGCGGCCGCACCCTCATGTTCAACGGCCACCTCGACGTCGTCGGCATCGATGGCATGACGCACGCGCCATTTGCAGCCGATGAACGCGACGGCTCGCTCTGGGGACGCGGCTCATCCGACATGAAAGGCGGCGTCGCGGCGATGTGCGCGGCGGCCGCTCGCGCCGCCGACGGCGGCCTCGATTGCGAGGTGATCATTACCGCAGTGGCCGGTGAGGAGTGGGACAGCATCGGTACGCGCGCGGTGATCGCGCGCGGCGTGCGCGCCGACGCCGCGATCGTCACCGAGCCGACGCGCTTGGCGATCGCACCCGCGCACCGCGGATTCGTATGGAGCACGGTCACGGTCAACGGGCGCGCGGCGCACGGCAGCCGATACGATGTGGGAATCGACGCGATCCGCCATGCGGGACTTCTGCTGGCGGAACTGGACGCGCTCGAATCGGGGGAGCTCTCCGAGCGCACGCATCCGCTGCTCGGCCGCGCGTCGTGGCACGCGTCGATGATCGATGGTGGGTTAGGCATGTCGACGTATCCCGACCGGTGCACGCTGCGTATCGAGCGGCGCACCTTGCCCGGCGAGACGCCCGCACAGGCGGTGCAAGAGCTGCGCGCGGCATGCGCGCGGGTGCGGTCCCGGCGTCCGTCGTTCGACGCCGAGGTCACGTTGGATCTCTCGCAGAACCCGAGCGACGTGGCAACCGATGCGCCGGTCGTGCGGAGCTTGTCGCGCGCGCTCCAATCGGCCGGCGAAGCATCGCGCGTGGAGGGACTCAGCGCGTGGACGGACGCCGCGCTGCTCAACGAGGCGGGCGTCCCCGCGATCTGTTACGGCCCGGGCGACATCGCCCGGGCGCACGCGGCCGCGGAATGGATCGAGGTGGATGAGATCGAGCGCGCGACGCGCGTGCTCGCGCTGCTCGCGCAATCGTGGGCGCGCGATGAGGAGCCGGCATGGCGCACCTGACCCCGGCGCAGTACGATGCGCTGGAGAACGCGATCGCGAACGCCACACGAGTCGTCGTCATGCGGCGCGGTACCGAATATGTGATCGTTCCGCTTCGCCTGCGAACGGATGGCCGCCACGAAGTCATCGAGGCGCGCAACCCGACCACGGGCGACGCGCTCGCGTTCTCGCTCGACGACATCGACACCCTCCACGTCGTCCGTTAGGACGCCAGTCTTCGCCGTCACGAATGCCCCAGGCCGAGATCGCCCGAGAGCTCATCGCCATCTACGCCGACGAGTCATGCCTCGGCAACGGTCGTGAAGGGGCCAATCCCGGCGGCGCCGGCGGACTCATCGAGATCCCGCGCGCAGAGGGTCACGAGCCGGTCCGTCGCGATTACTGGCTTGCGGAGCCCGCCACGACCAACAATCGCATGGCGTTGCGCTCGGCCATCGAAGGCTTGCGCCTGGTGGGCATCGACGGGTCCGCGCACCAGATAGTTTTCACGAGCGACTCACGCTATCTGGTCGACGGCATGACGTCGTGGGTGTACGACTGGGCGCGCCGTGGCTGGCGTCGAAAAACTGGAGCGATCGAAAACGTCGCGCTGTGGCGCGAGCTCGTGGAAACGGCGCGGCGGCATCGCGTCGCGTGGCGATGGGTGCGCGGCCACGCGGGACACCCGCAGAACGAGTACGCGAACGTGCTGGCGACGCGCGCGGCCGCGCGTCAGTTAGGATCGAATGGTATCGTCGATTCGGAGTTCGACGCGTGGCTCGCCGCGGAACGTGCGCGGGGGCGGGTGACGATCGCGCCCGACCCCATGCCCGATCTGGCGAGCTTCAGACCGGCACGCGAGTTACCGGCTGTTCCGACTGAGAGTCTTTTCTGAGATCCAGTCTCGGGAGAGCTCCGATGCGGAAGGTCGTGGTATTATTGGCGCTTGGTGTCGCGTTGGGCTATTGGTTGGGTTGGTCGGACGCCCAGGTGAACCAGGATGATGTGGTGACACGCCTGGTGGCGCGCGCGGGCGGGAAAACGCGCTCATCCATCAAATCCAACGCGGATCAAACGATGGATAGTCTCGAACGACATTGACGCGTCCCTCACCGCCTCCGGCGCCCGATGCCCGCACAGCGATTTTCGCTTCTCAGCGTCCTCATTCCCTGCTACAACGAAGAAGCCACCATCGAACGCACGCTGGACGCGGTGTTCGCCCAACGGAGCCGCCTCCAGTCGTTGGGCCTGGGTCTCCAGATCGTCGCGGTCGACGACGCGTCTAACGACGCGACGCACGAGCGGCTCCAACGGCGGGCCGAAGCGGCAAACGACGCGCTGCTCGTGGCGCGTCATCCCGAGAATCGCGGCAAGGGTGCGGCCATTCGCACCGCACGGCAGCACGCGACCGGCGACATCGCGATCATTCAGGACGCCGATCTCGAGTATGACCCCACCGACATCCCGGCGATGATCAAGCCGATGCTCGATGGCCAGGCGGACGCCGTGGTGGGTACGCGATTCGGCGGCGCCGGAGCGCATCGCGTGTTGTACTTCTGGCACCGCCTGGGCAACCTCGGCCTGACGCTTCTGTCCAACATGTTCACGAATCTGAACCTGACGGACATGGAGGTCGGATACAAAGCGTTCACCATGGACGCGTTCCGAAGGATGCACCTCACGAATTCGCGATTCGGCATCGAGCCCGAGATCGTCGCGCGGCTGTCACAGATGGGTGCGCGCGTGTTCGAGGTACCGATCAGCTACTACGGTCGCACGTACGAAGAAGGAAAAAAGATCACGTGGCGGGACGGCGTCGCGGCGCTCAACCACATCGCGCGTGCGCATCTGTCGTCGCGTGCGCAGGAGCGTCTGCCGGTTTGGCCAACGTGATCGCCGCGCGCGCGCGCCCGCTGCGTTAGTAACGCGCGAACGGCGGGCTGGTGTCCGCCGGCGATTGACGCGGACGATAGCGGTACCAGGTGCGATCACCGAATCGTGCGCGCAGCTCCGCATTGCGCGGTCCCAAGTCGCGCACGTAGACGACATCGCCGCCCACGCGGCCGTCCGCTCCCACGCGGTTCAGGGTGAGAAACGGCGGATACAGACTCATGCCGATCGAGTCGGCCTGCGCCTCATCGACGCATTGTGCGGGGAGCGCCGCCGTACTGGCAAAACGCAGCGTGACATCGGGCGTGACGTCGCCGCGTAATCGGAGCTCGCGCCGTGCTGCGTTAGGCGTAGCGGATCCGAGGCGCGCGGCCAGGCCAAGGGTGTCCGCGCGCGGGTGGCGCTCTTCCGCTTCCGTCGCCAGCTCGAGCGCGCACGCATCTGAGGTGGCGAGCAGATGCTCGGCGTCGGCGCGCGACACGCCGAGCGCCCACATGCGCGCCATGAGTCGTGCGCCCCATCCTTCGTGCACGAACACCAGCGCATGGACGAGGTGCGCATCGCGCGCCTGCGCGGCGATGTCCTCTTTGAGCTCCCACTGGCCGCCGCGGTATTCGGCGAGCCGCGCCGGGATGCCGACGGGACCGGACAATCCGGTGAGCGCACATGCGATCGCGAGCGGAATCACCGCATACGCCATCGTTCGCCCAACGGAACCGGTGCGATCCGCAATGGCGCCAGGCGCGCGCGCCGTCAGCAGCACGAACGCAGGTACAACGCTGTAGAGAAACCGGGGGCCGAGAAAATGGCCGTTGTGCCAGTAGAGCGCGTACGAGCCTGACACGGCGACGATCAGGATCGCGAGCAGCGCATCCCACGTCGTCGGCCGCCGCAGCCACGCGAGCGCGATGATCGGTGCCACGAGTGCGGGGATCGGCCACTCGAACAAGTACATGTCGAGCTTCATCAGGTACAGCGACGCGAGCACGAGCGCCCGGCGCGGCGTATGCGCATCGCCGAACGGGCTCGGATGGAACCCGAGGCCGTGATTCGCGCCCCACATCACCTCGTATCCGAATCGCAGCGGCGCACCCGTCGTGCGCGCGTTCGCCCACATGAGCAGCACGACCGGCAGCGCACCGGCCGCACACTGCACCGCGATCTCCGCCCACCGGTGTTTGGCCTGGACGAGGATGCCCAGTTGATACAGTCCGATCGCGGCCGCGACCGCCAGAGCGTCGAGCGGACGGACCGTCGCCGCCGCGCCTAACGCAAAACCGATGATCGCGGCCTGGCGAAACGCATCGCGGCGCGACGCGGCCGAGGTCCACGCCGGCAGTGCCGCGAGCGCCAGCGTGGCGAACGCGAGCGCCGGCACGTGGTTCTGCTCGCTCGCGCCCATGACAATGAAGAAGGGCGCCACGAGGAGCAGCAGCGTGGCGCCCCGCGCGAACGGCTCATTGTACGCGCGCTGGGCAAAGCGGTAGACGTTGCGAACAGTGAACGCGATGAGCAGCGGATTCACGAGCCACACTGCGCCCAACGCAAGACCGGCAGCCAGCACCGCCGGCCCGCCCACCGGAAACTGCGAGTACCACCGGCCGCCGGCATCCACCACGTTCATCGCCGAGAAGAACGCGGGATCGGGCTCGGTGGGTATCGAGAGGTGACCGGCCAGCAGCATGCGCGCGTGCCAGAGCTGCGCCATCTCGTCGATCGACTGCGGCTGCCGGTTGAAGCAATACCATGCCGCGCCGGCGGCGAGGAGAAATCCCGCGATCGACACCCCCGCGAGGAACGTGCGCGATGATGGCGCCATGACGAGCTCGCGCGCGCGCGAACCAATGCGCTCCGCGCGATCGCCCAACGCGCGCGCCACGAGGTACGCCACCACGAGCACGCACGCGCCGCCGAACACCCACAACGACACGACGTCCGACCACCATGGCAGCGAGCCGGGAGCGAGCAGGTTCGCGACCGGCACCAGGCCGAACACCGCGAGAATCAGTGCAGTGACGCGAGTGACCAGCCGCGGGACCGATGATGTGCTATACAGTTCGATGACTCCGGCGTCGAACGCACGCCCTTGCGCGAGCGCGGGCCGCGGCGCCTATAATTGGCAGGAGCGCGCGTCCCACCTCTTCGTGGAATCGGATATGGATGATCTCGACCGGCTCTTTCGACGTCTCGTGGAGAACATACGTAACGGCTATCCGGCCTACCTGTCGCATCATTTCGAGGTATCGGAGCTCTACCAGAACCTGATTCCGTACCGTCATAACCGGCGCGAGACAGGGATCGAGACCAACCAGGACTACGAGGTAGCCCTCTGTCGATTGCTCACGGGGGAGCGCGGCTTCCTCGCAGTTGACGACGCGATGGCCGGCGCGATACGAGCCGAGCTCGCGACGCCCAACCCGAACACCGCCATCTTCCGTGAATTCGCCGCGTCGCGCGTTGTACTGCTCGCCGGCGCCCAACAGCGCGCGGATGAAATGATGGTCGACTCGAGCGCCGTGCCGCATGGCGTCTCGAGCAGCCCGTCGCCGCGCGAGTCAGCATCGCCGTCTCCAGCGTCGCCTCGTCCTTCGTGGGCTGCCCGCGGGTCGAGCACGAGCGTTGCCACGACGATTCAACCGACGGCCAGCGCAACGGCGTCGACGTCCACGTCATCTCGGGGCGACAGCAGTTGCCGGTACTGCGGCGGCAATTTGCCGGACGGCCGTCGCGTCGCCTTCTGTCCACACTGCGGACAGAATCTCACCATCCAGCGGTGTCCTGCGTGTGGAACGGAGCTCGAGATCAGTTGGAAATTCTGCATCACGTGCGGTCGCGGCATCGCCACGTCGTAATGCGGCACGTCGCGATGTGCATGGTGTTGTCCGTGGCGCTCGCGGCATGTCATGGAGAAAAGAAGGGCAGCAACGTTCCGGTCGACACCGCGGCCGCGCTGCCGCTCGCCGGACCCTCGAACGCCGAAAGCACCGCGACGGTCGCACCGCCGGTCCCACTCGAGAGCGCCGCCGTCGCGCCCGCCGCACCAGTCGTAATTCAGCCCGGCGACTCGGCCGCGGGCTACGCGTTGTATCACGGCCGCGGCCGATGCTTCACCTGCCACGGCGGACTGGGCCGCGGCACGGCCAAGTTAGGCCCCGATCTCACCGATACCACCTGGCTCAACGGTGACAGCTCGTTCACGGGCATTCGCGGCGTGATCGCGAGCGGTGTCGCCACCCCCCGACAATTCTCGGTCGCCATGCCCGCATACGCCGGAATGCTCGACGACTCCGAGCTCACGCGGCTCGCCGCGTACGTGTACACCTTGTCGCATCCGTCCGCCGTGAGTCACAGCCCAACGCCGCCCGAGTCGACGCGCGCCGACACCGGCCGGTTAGGCAAGGCGTCCGGCGACACCACACACCCGGCCGTCCCATGAGGCGGCGCCTCGCGGTCATCGCGGGCGACGGGATCGGACCCGAAGTCGTCGGCGAGGCGCTCAACACGCTCGCCGCCGTCGAAGCCGTGTTCGCGCCCGGCATCGAGGTGGAGCAACTGCCGCACGGCGCCGATCACTATCTCAAGACCGGCGTGACCATCGCGCCCGCCGACATGAAGCGCCTCGGCACCGACTTCGACGCCATTCTGTTAGGCGCGCTGGGCGATCCGCGGGTCCCCGGCAACGAGCACGCGCGCGATATCCTGCTCGGTATGCGGTTCCAGCTCGACCTGTACGTGAACGAACGCCCGGCGCGCTTGATCGACGAACGCCTAACGCCGCTCAAGGGGAAGACCCCGCGCGATCTCGATCTCGTCGTGTTCCGCGAGAATACCGAGGGCCTCTATGTGTCCGTCGGTGGCACGTTCAAGCAGGGAACGCCCGACGAGATCGCGATCGCCGAAGAGTTGAACACGCGCAAAGGCGTCGAGCGCATCGTGCGCTACGCCTTCAAGTGGGCAGCGGACCACGGCAAGACGCGCGTCACGATGGCCGACAAGGCGAACGCGATCCAGGCACATCACCTGTGGCGTCGCGTCTTCGAGGAAGTCGGCCGCGAGTATCCGGCCATCCAACGCGACACGCGCTACATCGATGCGATGGCCATGGACCTCGTGCGCACGCCGGAGTCGTTTCAGGTGATCGTCACCGGCAATTTGTTCGGCGACATTCTCTCCGATCTCGCGTCGATGCTGGTGGGCGGCTTAGGGCTGGCGCCGAGCGCCAATCGCCACCCCGGTGGCGTAACCATGTACGAGCCGGTGCACGGGAGCGCGCCGCCGCTCGCGGGCAAGAACGTAGCAAACCCGATGGCCGCGATTCTCACGCTGGCTATGATGCTCGCCGACTTCGGCGCGAACGACGCATCGCGAGCGGTCGAGCAGGCCGTGTTCGCGGCCTTAGGCCAGGGGGTCGGTACGGCTGACGTCGGCGGGAACATGGGAACGCGCGAGGTTGGCGAGTGGATTGCTCGTCACGTGCGCGAGGCGGGAGCCAAATAGCGGCACGGTCCGGACGCTTGCCACGGCAGTTCCCACCGTCTCGGTGACGGGCCATCTTTCAGCCACAGATATTCGCCATCGGAGACCCCGTGAAAACCCAGGGCCAAGCCCGTGATGTGGTATTCCTGTCCGCGGTCCGGACGCCGTTCGGCACCTTCGGCGGTACCCTCAAAGATTTCAGCGCGATCGACCTCACCGTTCATGCCGCGACATCGGCCATGCAACGGGCCGGCGTCGAGCCTGGCGCGATTCAGCATTCGATCTTCGGCAACGTGATGCAGACGACGTCGGACACGATCTACTTCGCCCGTCACGTCGCGTTACGATCCGGCTGCCCCAACGAGACGCCGGGTCTCACGGTAAACCGCCTGTGCGGATCGGGATTCCAGGCGATCGTCAACGGCGCCGAAGAGATTCTGTTAGGCGAGGCCGAATTGTGCCTGGTGGGAGGCGGCGAGTCGATGTCGCAAGCGCCGCACATCGCGCGCGGCCTGCGCTGGGGACTCCCGCTCGGCAAAATGCCGCCGCTCGAAGACTCGCTGTGGGAAGGCCTCAAGGATCCAGTCGCCGGATTGGCCATGGCCGAAACGGCGGAGAAGCTGGCGGTACAATACAAGCTCGATCGCGGCTGCGTGGACGAATACGCGCTGCGCTCGCAGCAAACCGCGCGGGCGGCATGGGAGTCCGGCGTGTTCGACGAAGAAGTGATTGCGATTCCGGTAAAGAATCCGAAGACGCGTCAGGTCGAGCAGTTCCGCCGCGACGAGCACATGCGGCCGGACACGACACTCGAGGGGCTCGCGAAGCTCAAGCCGGTGTTCAAAGCGGATGGCGTCGTGACGGCCGGCAACGCGTCGGGCATCGGCGACGGTGCGGGCGCGCTCGTGGTGAGCAGCGCGGATTGGGCGGCGAAAAACGGCAAGAAGCCGCTCGCCCGCCTCGTGTCGTGGGGAGTGGCCGGTGTCGATCCGACCATCATGGGCATCGGACCCGTACCCGCCTCGCGCATCGCGCTCCGTAAGGCGGGCATGTCGCTCGACGACATGGATTTGATCGAGGTGAACGAAGCGTTCGCGCCACAGGTGTGCGCCGTCGAGCGCGAGCTCGAGATTCCGCGCGAGAAGTTCAACGTGCACGGCGGCGCGATCGCGATGAGCCATCCGCTCGCCGCGTCGGGCGCGCGGATCACGGCGCACTTGATCCACGCTCTGCGAGCTGTCGGAAAGCGCTACGGCCTTGGGTCCGCATGCATCGGCGGCGGACAGGGAATCGCTGTGATCATTGAGGCCTTTGTATGATGCGCGCTCCAACGGCGCGTCATGCCACTCTAGCACCGGATCCATTCCCGTGAGCCGAATTTCAGCGTCTTCCGCTCGTGTCGTTGCACTGTGGTTGTTGACGTCCGTCGCCGTCGCGTGTGCGTCATCGCAGAACAATCCCGAGGCGACAGCCGAGCCACTCGCGGTGCGCCCCGATCTGACGTGGCGCATGAGTACGCGGTACCAAGTCGATCTCTGGTTGCACGGTTACGCGCTGCTGCAGAAGGACACCACGCTCATTCCCTACTTCAAGCCGGGCTACACCGATTCGCTGGTAGCCTTCAAGAAGCGCGGGAACATTACGACGCTGCTCGATACCGATAAGGATTCGCTCCGCACCCAGCTCAACTCCGATTCGCGCTTGGTGGGCGGACAATTTCTCGGACTCTACTTCCGCTCGTGGGAAACCACACAGAAGGCGATCGACCAGTACTTGAAAACCACAGCGGGCCCTGAGGAATCGGCGCGCCGCGTCAATTCGCCACGGCAGATGATGGACCCCGATTCGCGAGCTGTGTTCGGTATCATTCAGGCCTCGTACTCGACGCCGGCCGAGCGTCAGTGGCTGCGCAAATTCACGGCAGCCATGCAGGACGAGAACGCGAAGTATTATGCGAACTGGTGGAAGGCGCAGCAGTCGCAGCGCGCCGCGGTGTTCGCCGCGGTCGATTCGCTGTGGACGCAAACGTATTTCGCGAAATTCCGGCAGTTCCTCACCAAGTCGGGACAGTCGCGCGGCGAGATTCTGCTGTCGCTGCCGCTCGGCGGCGAGGGTCGTACGTTAGGCGAGCCGGGACGAGGCCCGACGATCGCGGTCACGTTCCCGGACAGCGTGAGCCGCGCCGTCGAGGCGATGTACGTGCTCGCGCACGAGGCCGTGTCGCCGGTGTCGAACGCAGCCGTGAACGACAACACGACGCCGGCTGAAAAGAAGGAAGGCGTCGCGGACCGGTACACCAGCCCGGCGGCGGTCAGAGGCGGCTTGCAGCTTCTGCAGAAGATCGCGCCCGAGCTCGCGATCGGATACGCGCGGTATTACCTCGACCTGGCGCACATTTCGTACACGCCGGGCGCCGAGGTGGCGGCAATCGAAAAGGCGTTTCCGCTTCGGCCGACGATTGCCGAAGAGCTCACGACTCAGCTCAACTCGGATCTGAGCGGCACCTGAGTGATGCATGGCGGATGAGAGCGGGCTGCCCGCACGACGACAGCCGCTCGATCGCGCGGCGATGGAGCGGGTGTTGGCGCGCGCAGCCGAGTTGCAGGCGGCGGACGCCGACCCCGCCGATGCCGCGCTCAACGAAGACCAACTGATCGAGGTCGCGCGCGAAGTCGGTCTATCGCCCGAGCATCTCAAGCAGGCGCTGGCCGAAGAGCGGAGTCGCGCGCAGGTGCCGGAAGAAAGCGGATTGGCCGCGCGATTATTCGGTCCCGCCCACGTCCACGCATCACGCACGATCAAAGGAACCGCCGCGCAGACGCTCGAGCGGCTGGACATCTGGCTGCAGCGCGAAGAGTCGTTGCAGGTGAAGCGCCGTCTGCCGGACCGCATGCTGTGGGAGCCGCGTCCCGGTTTGTTCAGCGAGATGCGACGGTTGCTCAACGTGAGTGGTCGCGGGTATTACCTGCGACCCACGCGTGAGGTGGGCGCGACCGTGGTACCAGTGGACAATGAGCGAGTCTTGGTTCGCCTCGAGGCGGATCTCTCGAATGTTCGATTGGAGCGCGCGGCGTCCGGCGCGGCCGCTGCCGGCTTCGGAGCACTCGGCACCGGGGCACTCGTTGTTCTTGGATTTTTCGTCCCCGTCGCCATCATCCCCGCTGCGGCGGCGCTCGTCGGCGGTTACTTCGTTGCACGGAGCCACGCGCCCATCGTCAACCGCGCGCAGTTGGCGTTGGAGCAGCTGCTCGATCGCCTGGAGCGCGGCGACAGCCCGCCGCCGCGTCCGAGCGTTCTCTCGGCGCTCGACGTATGGCGCTGACCTTGCGCACGCGCGCACTTAGCCCGGACTAACGGGCCCGATCTTCACCTCAATCGATCGTCCTCATGACCAACATCAAGACCGTCGGCGTGCTCGGCGCCGGACTCATGGGCTCCGGCATTGCGCAGGTGTGCGCACAGAGCGGATTCACCACCAAAGTGCGCGAGGTGTCGGACGCGCTCTGCCAGCGCGGTAAGGCAAGCATCGAAAAGAGCTTTGCTCGCGCCATCGAAAAGAGTAAAGGGAAGGTGACCGAGTCCGATCGCGACGCCGCTTTGTCGCGGCTGTCGTTCACGACAAACCTGCGCGACCTCGCCGACTGCGACATCGTGATCGAAGCGGTGGTCGAAGACATCGAGGTGAAGAACGCGATGTGGAAGGAGCTGGACGGCCTCTGCCCGGCGCACACGATCTTCGCCTCGAATACCTCGAGCCTCACGATCGCGGCCATGGCCGCCGCCACCACGCGCCCGGGTCAGATGGTGGGACTGCACTTCTTCAATCCGGTGCCCGTGATGAAGCTCGTCGAGGTGGTGCGCACGGTCACGACGAGTGATGCGACGTTCGACACCGCGTACGCGTTCGCCCGTCAGTTAGGCAAAGAGCCCATTGCCGCCAAGGACAATTCCGGTTTCGTCGTCAATCTGCTGCTGGTGCCGTATCTCGTGGACGCGATCAACCAGCTCGAGCACGGCGTGGCATCGGTCGAGGACATCGACAAGGGCATGATGCTCGGCACGGGCTATCCGATGGGCCCGTTCACGCTGCTCGACTTCGTTGGACTCGACACCACGTACAAGATCGCGGAGATCATGTTCGACGAGTACCGAGAGAAGCGGTACGCGCCGCCGCCGTTGCTCAAGCGCATGGTGCTCGCCGGCATGTATGGTCGAAAGTCCGGCAAGGGCTTCTACGACTACACCGTCGATCCGCCGCGCGTGAACGAGCTCGGCCTCTAGGCGGGCCGATCGCATCGAGACAAGCGATGCCGCAGCTCATAAAGGATTTGATATCCCGCGCCGCCTACAGCGAGGGCGCGGGCATCGCACGCGCGGTTCCGGAGGCAGTCGCCGTGCCGCGCACGCCGGACGAGGTCGCGGCGCTCGTCCGTTGGGCAGGCAGAACGCGCGCCGCGCTGATTCCGCGCGGCTCCGGCAGCGGCATGGCTGGTGGCGCAGTCGGCGACGAGATCATCGTCGACCTCAGCCGGCAGCGCGACATCCACGCCGTGAACGCGGCAGCGCGATCGCTTGCCGTTGGGCCGGGCGCGATCCGCGATACCGTGGATGCCGCTGCCCAACGGAAGGCGCTGCGTCTTCCGGTAGATCCATCGAGCAGCGCGTTCTGCACCATTGGCGGGATGGTCGCGACTAACGCAGCCGGCGCGCACACTCTGCGCTACGGACCCATGCGGCGTTGGGTTCGCGCGCTGGATTGCGTGTTCGCCGACGGTCGGCGCGCGGTGGTCCGGCGCGGCGCGCCGCCGCCCAGAGACGTCGCCGCCGTGCAACGCTTCTTAGAGCAGGTCCAGCCGTCGATCGCGTCGCATTCGCGCGCGATTGCGTCCGCGCACGCGGGCGTGCTCAAGGATTCGTCGGGCTACGCACTGCATGATTTCGCGCAGAGTGGTGAGCTCATCGACCTGCTCGTCGGCAGCGAAGGCACGCTCGCCATGTTCGTGGGCATCGAATTGGCGCTGGCCCCGGTGCCGGCCGCTACGTCCAGCCTGCTCGCCACCTTCACGAGCCTCGAGAGCGCGGTGCGCGCCGCCGTGCGCGCGAGAGACGCCGGCGCGTCGGCGTGCGAGCTCCTCGATCGAACATTCCTCGACGTCGTCGCCCAAGGAGGCACGATTCGTTTCGACGATGATGTCGAAGCCGTGCTGCTCGCCGAAGTCGAAGGTGACCGCGCATCCGCGGCGAACGCGAGCGCGAGGTCGCTCCAGGAGGCGTTCGACGAATCGGGCGCGTCGTCGGTGCGACTCGCGCTCGACGTCGAGACCGAGCGCGACTTGTGGTCGCTGCGCCACGTGGCCAGTCCGATTCTCAATCGACTCGACCCCGCGCTCAAGTCGATGCAGTTCATCGAAGACGGCGCAGTGCCTCCCGACCGATTGCCCGAATACGTGCGCGGCATCCGCAGCGCCCTCGATGCCGTCGGCATTCGCGGCGTCATCTTCGGTCACGCCGGCGACGCGCACGTGCACGTAAATCCGCTCGTCGACGTCACACGCGACGATTGGCGCGCGCGCGTCGAACGTCTCCTCGACGACGTGGTCACGCTCACCGCATCGCTCGGCGGCACGCTGACCGGCGAGCACGGCGATGGACGTCTTCGTACGCCGCTCCTCCCGCGCGTGTGGCCTGCCTGGGTTCTCGATCTCTTCGCCCAAGTGAAAAACGCGTTCGACCCCGACGGCATCTTGAATCCCGGCGTGAAGGTTCCGGTCGCCGGACAGCGCGCGCTCGGCGAGATCAAGTATGATCCGTCGCTCACGCCGCTGCCGGCGCCGGCGCGCGCCGCGCTCGATACAGTCGAGCGAGAGCGAGCGTACGCGACGTCTCGCCTCGACATGGTTTCGGCGACCCACCTGCCTGACTAAGTTTCCTCCGCTCGCCTCGGTCCGCCCGCAACTCTCCAGTCGCAACACGATGCCCGTCTACATCCACGAGCCGACCATCACGCTGCTCGCGCGTCCCACATTCGCGGAGCCGTCTCACTTGCCCGTGAATTGGATCGGCGAGTCGACCGATGGCGAGCGACTCTCGGAGTTCGCCGGACGCCTCTGCTACATGAGCCAGCGCAACCCGGCCAGCCGGTCGACGCGCGAATACATCGAGAACATCAAGCGGCAGGGACACGGCAGTGTTCTCGAGCACGCGACGTACTCACTGCTTCTCGAGGGCGTGAGCCGCTCGCTCACGCACGAGCTGGTGCGCCACCGCGCGGGTTTCGCGTACTCACAGCTCTCGCAGCGCTATGTTGACGAGTCCGAAGCAAACTTCGTCGTGCCGCCGGCGATCATTGGCGACGAGCGCCTCGAGACAACGTGGCGCGAGCAGATCGAGTCGGCACAGCGGACCTACGTGATGCTGGTCGAAGAGCTCATGAAGCGTTACGCATGGGTCGCCGACAAAGTCCATCGCCGGAAAATGGCGCGCGAGGGCGCACGCGGTGTGCTTCCAAACTCGACCGAGACGAAAATCGTCGTGACGGCCAACGCGCGCGCGTGGCGCACGATGCTGGAGCTGCGCTCGAGCGAAGGCGCCGAGTTAGAAATTCGTCGCGCCGCGGTCGCCGTGCTCCGCGTGCTCACGGCCGAAGCTCCGGCACTCTTTTCCGACTTCGAGATCTACGAGGCCGCCGATCGTCGTGAGGCGGCGCGCGTCGCCTACCATAAGGTGTGAACCGCGCGTCACGATGACGCGCGGATGAAAGAAACGCATTGCGCAAGGATTTCGCGTTTCTTATTTTGCGCGCACACGTGATGCGATTTTCCGTCGACGTGAGTGGATCGAATGGCGCGGATCGGATTCGCCTACAATCAGAAACCGGACGACGAGGAAGCGCGGACAGGCGATGACGAGCCCCGCGCCGACGACGAGCCTCCCAGTACCGACGACGAGTTCGCCGAGTGGGACAGCAGGGAGACGATCGGCGCCGTCGAGCACGCGCTCTCTGACTTAGGCGAAGTCATACGACTCGAAGCGAACGCAGATTTCCCCGAGCGGCTCCGGGCTGAGCGGCCGGACATCGTGTTCAACATGGCGGAAGGTCTTCGCGGCGTGAACCGCGAATCGCACGTCCCGGCCATGTGTGAGTTTTTCGGGATTCCATACTCGGGATCCGATCCGTTCACGCTGTCGTTGTGCTTGGACAAGGCGCGCACAAAAGAATGTCTCGCGTATCACGGCATTCCCACTGCGCCGTTCCGAGTGATGCACGACACAAATAGTCGCGCGGGAGCACTCCGCTTTCCGGTGTTCGTCAAACCGGTGCACGAGGGCTCCTCGAAAGGAATTACCGAACGGAACTATTGCCGCAACGCGAGTGAGATGCGCGAACAGGTCGCATTCTTGCTCGAGCGTTATCGGCAACCAGTCTTGATCGAGGAATTTTTAACCGGCGCCGAGTTCACCTGCGCTGTGTTGGGCAACGGCGGCCAGGCGCACGTGCTGCCGATTGTCGGAATGAACTTTGATGTATTACCAAGCGGATCGCTCCCGGTCTACGGATTCGAAGCGAAGTGGCTGTGGGACCGGCCGGAGCGACCCCTCGAGATTTTTGAGTGCCCTGCGCGGATCGATGAAGCGTTGCGATGCACGATCGAACAAGTCGTGCTCGCCGCCTACCACGTGCTCGGCTGTCGCGATTGGTCGCGAATCGATGTGCGACTCGACGCGGCAGGCGTGCCCAACGTGGTCGAGGTGAATCCGCTTCCCGGGATTCTTCCCGATCCCGCAGACAACTCGTGTTTTCCCAAGGCTGCGCGCGCCGCCGGGATGAGCTACGACGAGCTCATTCAGACGTGCGTGCGACACGCCGCGGATCGGCAGGGCGTTTCCCTGCCGAGCAACGCTGCACGCCGGCGCCGGACGAGCGTCGCGCGTGCGGCGGCCTCGAGCTGAGGTCGCATGCGAGACCGCGTCGATTGCGGAAGTTGCGCGTCATCCCGACGCGCGCCATCCGGCGCATCTCGGCGACTGACGCTCATCACGAGTTGGAGGAGCGCATGAAGATCGCCCTGTTATTCGATGGAGCATCGGCGCTCGGCAAGTCGGCAGACCTCGCGATCCTCGAGACGCTCGAAGCGATCGAGGCCGTGCTCGTTGCCGACGGCCACCAGGTGACGCGCTTCCCTGCCCAACCGGACGGACGCTGGGTCGAGCGCATGCGCCGCGGCAAGTTCGATCTCGTGTTCAACATGTGCGAAGGACTCGACGGCGTCGCCGCACTCGAGCCAGCGATCATCTCTGCGCTCGAGGTACTCGCTGTGCCGTTCACCGGCTGCTCGTCGTGGACCGCGAGTCTCTGCCTGCGCAAGCACGTGGTGAATGCATTCCTCGAGCGCGCGGGCCTGCCGGTGCCGGCGTTCGCGGTCGTGCATCGCGGCGCGCCGGTGCCGGCCGTCGGCTTCCCCGCGATATGCAAACCCGCCGCCGAAGATGCGTCTGTCGGCGTCGAGCAACGTTCGGTGGTTCGCACCAATCGCGCGCTCGCCGCACGCGTCGAAGCGATGCATGAAGGCTGGGACGAGGTGCTCGTCCAACGCTACATCGACGGACGCGAAGTGAACGTCGGCATCGTCGGCAACACGGTGCTGCCGATTTCGGAAATTCGTTTCGACGGATTGCCAAAGCGCATGTGGCGCATCGTCTCGTATCGATCGAAGTGGGTCGCCGGCAGTGACGAAGACGTCGGCGCCGTGCCGATGTGCCCCGCGGATCTTCCCGAGCCGCTGAGCGACAAAATCAAGGACGTCGCGCTCGATGCCTGGCGGCTCGTCGGCGGAACCGGATATGGCCGCGTCGACATGCGCATCGATCAGGATGGTCAGCCGTGGATCCTCGAAGTCAACGCGAACCCCGACATCGCGTGCGATGCCGGACTCGCGCGTATGGCGGCCGCCGCCGGTCTCGACTACGGCGCGCTGATCCGCACGATCTGCGACGACGCGCTGTCGCGCAGCGCCGTGAATGTCGATGCGCGGTGGGGCTTGGCCCAACGGTTGTCCGGTGTCATACCCGAGGTCAGTGACGCTGCGGCGCTGCAGCTCGTCGCGGTTGGTCAGCGCTGACCCATGGACGTTCCCCGAGGTAGACGGGACTCGATGCGCGCGAGCCGGCGTCGTCCGCCGGTCGCGAGTTGGGCATCGAGTCCTCTCACCTCCCGACTCGCTCCTCGGCGCCTTCACCCCGGAATGCGAGTCGAATCCCTTCCTGCTGCGTCGACGTACCGGCTGTCCGTCGCGTTCGCGACGTCTCTAGCCATCGTCCGGTCGCGACGCGTCCTCACTCACCGAGGTCGATCGAAGGCGTCACGCAACGTGTGCCCACACCTCCCGCATTCCATCGACCCCGACGCACCACTTCGATCATCACACGCTCGCCAACTTGGCGGGGAGCAGAATCACCATGAGTGAGTGGCAACGCATCCTGAAGGAAGACAGCATCGCCACCTTGGAGCAATTGGCCGACCGATTCGGTCGTGACGCGATCGACGTAGAGGCGCTCAAGCCCGCCTTCGACAATTTCCAGATGCGCATCACGCCGGCTGCGCTCGAGCAGATCACCGCCGTCGGCGACCCGATGTGGAACCAGTACGTCCCCACCGTGCAGGAGCTCGACATCCACGACGGAATCATCGACTCCCTCGATGAGGACGCGGACTCGCCGGTGCCTAACATCACGCACCGCTATCCGGATCGTGTGCTGTTTCTCGTGAGCCCGGTGTGCGCGTCGTACTGCCGGTTCTGCACGCGCCGCCGCAAGGTGGGCGACCCGGAAAAGATTCCGCTCAATCAGTACGAATCCGCCTTCGCTTACATTCGCGCACATCCCGAAATTCGCGACATCGTGATGAGCGGCGGCGATCCGATGATGCTGTCGGACCGTCGCCTCGAGTACCTGTTGCAGAACCTGCGCGCCATTCCGCACGTCGAAATCATCCGCATCGGCAGCCGCGTGACATCGCACTTGCCCGAGCGCATCACGCCCGAGTTCTGCGAGATGGTGCGGAAGTATCATCCGGTGTACATGAACACCCACTTCAACCACCCGCGCGAGCTGACGCCGAAAGTGGTCGAGGCGTTGGGGCGATTGGCCGACGCCGGCGTTCCGTTAGGCTGCCAGACCGTGCTGCTGCGCGGGGTGAACGACGACGTGGGCGTGATGAAGGACCTGATGCAGCGCCTGCTCAAGGCGCGCGTGAGGCCCTACTACATCTACATGGCCGACCAGGTGGCCGGCGGCGAACATTTCCGCACGACGGTGCAGAAAGGTCTCGAAATCGTTCGCGCACTCCGCGGTTGGACGTCGGGCCTGGCCGTCCCGCACTTCGTGATCGACTCGCCCGGCGGCGGCGGAAAGGTGCCGCTCCTCCCCGAGTACGTCGAGGAGATCACCGACGACGAAGTCGTGTTCCGCAACTACGAAGGAAAACGGTTCGTGTACAAGCAGCCGCGCCTTCCCCTTCCGGCGGCGGCGTGCGCCTCCGACGCGGACTCGCCGGACATCGTGCCGATCGAGATCGGCAAAACGCCGCGCCGGAAGCAGCCGGCGCGGCGCAGAAAGTCGGTCAACGGGTGACCCCGTGCGTAAGGCGCGGATCTCCGCGCCTTACGCTTCCACCAGCTCTTCGGGCTTGGCGGCGTCGGCGATGATCCGCTGCGCAGCCTCGGCAGGCACCTCCTCGTAGCCGCGGAAGCGACGCGTGAAGGTCGCGTAGCCGTGCGTCATCGAGTTGAGGTGCGTCGCGTACAGATGCATCTCCGCTTGCGGCACCACCGCCTTCACCACGGTGCCTAACCCGTCAGCCGCGGGCTGCGAGCCGAGGATCTGGCCGCGGCGCGACGAGATGTCGCCCATCACGTCGCCCAGGAACCCATCGGGGGTTCGCACTTCCAGCTCGTCTAACGGTTCGAGCAGCACCGGCTTGCACTTGGGTGCGACGACGCGAAACGCCAGGATCCCCGCCATCTTGAACGACATTTCGTTCGAGTCGACCGAGTGGTACGAGCCGTCGAAGCATTCGACCTTGAAGTCGACCATCGGGTACCCGGCGAGCACGCCGCGGGCCGCCGCTTCCTGGATTCCCTTGTCGACGGCCGGGATGAACTTGGATGGAATCGCACCGCCGACGATCTGATCGTCGAACATGTAGCCCTCGCCACGCGGGAGCGGCATGAGGCGCACCCAGCAATCGCCGAACTGACCGCGGCCGCCCGTCTGCTTCTTGTGACGGCCCTGGCCTTCGCCTTTCCCTTTGAGCGTCTCGCGGTACGCAATGCGCGGCTTCGTGAGCTCCGCGGTGACCCCGAATTTCCGCTTGAGCTTCGCCATCGACACCTCGAGATGGCGCTCGCCCACGCCGGCGACGATCGTCTCGTGCGTCTCGGGATCGTAATGCGTGGTGAAGGTCGGGTCCTCGTCGTGCAATCGATGCAGCCCCTGCTGCACTTTTTCTTCGTCGCCGCGCGCGGTCGCGTGCACGGCGAAGGTGACTAACGGCTCCGGTAGGCGGATGTCGGGCAGACGGATGGGTTGCTCGCGCGTCGACAGCGTGTCGTTCGTGTGTGTGTTCTTGAGCTTGGCCACGCAGCCGATGTCGCCGGCGTGCAGGCGCGGAACCTCAGTCCTATCCTTGCCCTGCGATACGCTCAGGTGACCGAGCTTCTCCGATATGTTGCGGCTCGCATTATACACCTCTTGTCCGTTCACCACCGCCCCGGAGAAGACGCGGAAGAACGAGACGTCGCCGACGTGCGGCTCCGTTAGGGTCTTGAAAACCGAAGCGGCGAACGGCTGGTCGTCCCGGGCGTGAATCTCGATCGTCCGATCGCCAACGGCGCCGGTGAATGCGTGCAGTTCTTCCATCTCGAACGCGGAAGGCATGAGCTCGACGACCTTCGTGAGCAGGGCGCGCGTTCCGTACGTCAGCTCTGCCGACACACAGAAGAGCGGGAACAGCTCGCCTCGCTTCATTCCCTCCTTCATCGCCGCGATCGCTTCGTCCCGGCTGATTTCCGTGCCCTCCAGGTACCGCTCGAGCATCGAGTCGTCGGTGGCCGCGATGGTCTCGATCAATTCCTGGTAGTACTTGTCGAACTGCGCCCGATGGTCCTCCGGCACGTCCACTTCGTCGTACTCACCCGTCTTCGTGCCCTTCTTGTAGCTATGGAGTTTGCGCGAGAACAGGTTGACGATGCCGTTGAACGCCGCGCCTTCGCCCACCGGAATCTCGACCGGGATCACCTTGCTCGTTAGGCGGCTCTTGATCGAGTCGTACACCCGGTCGAAGCTGGCGTTTTCCTTGTCGAGCAGCGAGACGACGAACAGCACCGGATCTTTTCGCTCCACCGCCTCCCGGAACATCTTCTCGGTGCCGACCTCGACGCCGGCCGTGGCGCTGACCACCACGAGCGCGCCGTCCGCAGCGGCAAGCGCGGAGATCGCGTCGCCGTGGAAATCGAGATATCCCGGCGCGTCGATCAGGTTGATCTTGGCATCCATCCACTCCGCGTACGCGCAGCCAAGGTTGATCGAGTACTTTCGCTCGATCTCCTCAGGCGCAAAATCCGTGAGTGCCGTACCATCACGTACCGAACCGTGACGCTTGCTGGATCCGGAAACAAAAGCGAGCGCGTCGACCAGGGTGGTCTTCCCGCTCGCTCCGTGTCCAACGACCGCCACGTTGCGGATCTCCGAGCTGCTGTACTCCCGCATGGTAGGCTCCTCCGCTGTCGGTCCCCTCACCGCGCCGGCGACGCCGGGAAGCGGTCATGGTGATGGCGCGCCGGGTCCGTCCCGGTCACGATCTCTCCCCTTCGCTATGCTAGCCCACGGTCCCGGGGCGTAGCAAGGGAGCCCGACTCGGCCTAGAGCACCCCGATGCGCGGTGCCCGTCCAAGGAGACCACGCAGCTCGTCGACCGTCGCGTCGACGAGATGGAACTCGGCCGGGCATGCGATCGCGCGCGGCGCTTCGCGAGAGTTCCCGATGCAGGTGAAGAGCACCGCCTCACCGCCTTGAGGCGTGAACGTGCGACCGGCACTCCAGAGCCGGCCAATGTCATCCTCGAAGAGACGCTCGACCCCGGACGAACGACGGGCAGGCCGGCGCCCCGATGAACTCGGCATGGTCCACCTCCAGCCCTACCCTGCGCAGTCCATCGCGCGTCGTCAAGGGAACGGGATGCCGAGCACCCGCGGACCGTGACACAGGTCCGACAAAAACACGACGGGGTCGTCCCGAAGGACGACCCCGCGCCGCGCACAGCGGCTCTTACGGTCTGACAGAGAACGGTGCGTTAGTCACCCTCGTACTCGTAGGTTAGTCCATCCGACTCGCGGAATACGTCGAGGAGCTCGTCGATCTTGTTCAGCGCGCCTCGCGCAGGTTCCGCGACCGGTTCCAACGTGATGCTGATCGCGCGCCAGGCTCCTTCCGGCCAGTCCGGCATCGACAGTCCCGCGACGAGTCGTTGCAGCGCGGATCCGCATTGGCCCAGCACCTGGTGGGCAACACCGCGCAGCACATCGAGCGGAATGTTCAGGTCTCGCGTGACGAGTTCGCCGGTCGTCTCGTCGCGCCAGGCTGTGTCTCCCACAGCCCCACGCTCGGGCCACACCCCGAGGTGGCGGAACGCCCCCGAGTCATCGTCCGTCGTGCGACGACTCTCCATCGCCGCCGCAATTGCGAGCGCAAGCGATTCGGTGCGCGGCGTTCCGTACAGCGTCACGATATCCCGCTGGCGGTTTTCAGGCGTCATCTGCGCCGGCACAGAGTCCACTCGCGCCAACACAGGCGTCGAGTCGGAGCATTCCTCGAGCATCACGAGGAAGTCCATCGTCCCTCCAGTGAGCGGGAGATTCGGAGTGGATGCGCCAACGCACCGATGCACTCGCATCTCGACCACTCGGTAACAACACTAAGGCAAGAGCGGGGCCGTTCCTCAAACGACCCTCGTCTTACGATCCAACACAGTGCGCGCACGAAAGTTCCGAGTAATGCACGCATCCTATCGTAACGTGTCCCGCACGATCCCTGTTTCGATCGAGCGACATGGGTGTTGCGGATCGCGACGGATGCGGCGGAACGCCACGCTCCCCGCAGCACTCGAGCACACCGGCTGATGTGTCGCGCATCACGTTCTTGCGGGCGGAAGAATAGTCGACGCGCATCAACGATCAAGCCGACTGCTTGGCTTTGCGTGGCCACGAAGCTATATGTAAGCACTATGACCGAGCATTCGGACGGAATTCCATCGGTTCTCGTCGTCGAAGACGATCGCGACCTGCTGTCGGTACTGCAACGCATCCTCAGCGGCGAGGGATTCACGGTTCGAAGTGCGCAGGACGGGGAAGCCGGGCTGCTCGAAGCGCTCGATCATTCACCGGACCTCGTGATCCTCGACATCGGTCTGCCTCGGAAAAACGGCGTCGAGGTCGCTCGCGAGCTGAGAGCGCGCGGATTTCGGGCACCGATGCTCATGCTCACGGCGCGCACGTCCGTGTCGGACAAGGTGAGCGGTCTGGATGCTGGCGCGGACGACTATCTGCCCAAGCCGTTCGAGTTCGCCGAGCTCTTGGCGCGCGTGAAGGCACTCCTGCGCCGGTCCAGCCTTACGGCGGAAAGCGCAGTGATGCGTGTGCGCGACTTGTCGCTCGATCCTATTTCGCGTCGCGTCGAGCGCGCCGGAAAGGAAATCGAGCTGACGCAGAAAGAGTATGCGCTGCTCGAGTACCTCATGCGAAACATGGGACGCACGGTGTCTCGTCAGATGATCAGCGAGCACGTGTGGCGCCAACAGGTCGATCCGCTCACCAACGTGGTCGACGTCTACATCAACTACCTGCGCAAGAAGCTCGAGGAGGATCGCGAGCATCCCCTCATCCACACCGTGCGCGGATCGGGCTACGTCCTGCGGGATGACACCGCCCCAGTGGCGCGGCAGGAGTAGCGACTTTCCGAATGATGGATTGGAAGTCGCGGTTCGACGCCGCGTTCACGTTCGAGCAATACGTCACCGTCGCACGGAAAAATCAGGATCTGTGGCGGGACGTCTACCGGTTGGCCACGGTTCCGCCGGGCGCCGTCGACCGCGTCAATGCGGTGCGGTGTCCCCGCCATCTGCTCGTGTTGGTCGAAGACTGGTGCGGGGACGCGGTCAACCTCGTGCCGCCGCTCGTTCGCCTGACCGAAGAGGCCGACCGGTTAGACGTTAGGCTCTTGGCGCGCGACGCCAATCCCGACATCATGGACGCGCACCTCACCAACGGCTCTCGTTCGATTCCGGTCGTGATGGTGCTCGACGACCAGTTCGCGGAGTGCGGCTGGTGGGGCCCCAGGCCGCGCGAGCTGCAGCGCTGGGTGATGGACGTCGGTCTCGCGATGCCATCCGCCGAGCGCTACCGGTACATTCGCGCCTGGTACGCGCGCGATCACGCGCGGACGACGTTCGATGAAGTCGTCTCGCTCATCGAGCAGTGCGCCACGAGCTCAGTCGGGTCGTGAAGACGCCGCCTCGAGGCTGACGACGATCGACTTCGACACAGGCTGGTTGCTCTTGTCGGCCACGCTGCGAATCGGAACGAGGACGTTGGTCTCGGGAAAGTAGGCCGCC
This sequence comes from Gemmatimonadaceae bacterium, assembly GCA_035277485.1. Taxonomy (GTDB): domain Bacteria; phylum Gemmatimonadota; class Gemmatimonadetes; order Gemmatimonadales; family Gemmatimonadaceae; genus JADGGM01. Next base: position 9,399 of record DATEKK010000124.1, on the reverse strand, counting down.
GCGCAGCGGAGCGGGATCTCGTAGGGCACCACCTTGAACCGCGCCGCGCGGCGCGTCTCCGACTCGAAGTGGCTCACGATGTCGACCCATTGGTCGCGCACGAAGCCCAATCGATCGATATCGGCCTGATTGAGGAACACCACGCGGCGGCCGTTCGATATGCCACGGTACCGGTCGTTCTCCGCGTACACGGTGGTGTTGAACTGGTCGTGGCTGCGGATGGTCGTGAGCAGCAGCTGATCCGGCGCGAGCTCGTGGTGCGGGATCGGATGCACCGTGAAGCGGGCGCGCCGCGACGGCGTGTTGAACCTGCCTTGATAGGGTGCGTTAGGCAGGTAGAAACCGCCGGGTTGGCGGACGCGTTCGTTGTATTGCGTGAACCCGGGCACCACGTGCTCGATGTGCTCGCGGATCCGGTCGTAGTTGTCCGTGAGCGCGTCCCAGTCGACCGTGGTGCGGGCGCCTAACGCTGCCTTCGCGATGCGGCCAATGATCGCCGGCTCGCTCAACAGCAGCTCGGACGCCGGTTCGAGCACCCCCTTCGACATGTGCACGACGCCGGTCGTGTCCTCGACCGTCACGAACTGCTCGCCGCCGGGACGGATGTCGATCTCGGTGCGGCCCAGGCACGGGAGAATGAGCGCCTGCTCGCCGGTGATCAGATGGCCGCGATTGAGCTTCGTCGAGATCTGCACCGTGAGCGCGCACCGCTGGATCGCTTCCGACGTGTAGTTCGTGTCGGGCGTCGCCGCGAGGAAGTTGCCGCCTAACCCGACGAACACCTTGACCTGCCCGCGGTGCATCGCTTCGATCGCGCAGACGGTGTCGTAGCCGTGCTTCTCGGGCGGCTGAAAGCGGAACTCGCTCGCCAGGCACGCCAGATACTCCGGGCTCATTTTCTCCCAGATGCCCACCGTCCGATCGCCCTGCACGTTGCTGTGCCCGCGGATCGGAGCCACGCCCGCGCCGCGCCGCCCCATGTGGCCGCGCAGCAAGGCAAGGTCCACGATCGTCTGGACGTTGGCCACGCCGTTCTTGTGCTGCGTGATGCCCATCGCCCAACAACAGATCATGCGCTTGGACGTGATGGCAACGTCGGCGGCTTCGCGGAGCACCTCACGCGACACACCGCTCTCCTCCACGATGCGATCCCACGATTCGCTGCGAATGTCGGCCGCGAACGCGTCGAAGCCCTCCGTGTGATGCGCAATGAAGTCATGGGCGAGCACGCGTCCGCCCGTGCGCTCGTCCGCATCGAGCATTTCCTTCATGATGCCTTTGAGCACCGCCACGTCGCCGTTGATGCGCACGGGAACGAAGAGACACGCCAGGTGCGTCGCGGCTCCGAGCAGATTGAGGGGCTTCTGCGGATTCTCGAATCGCATGAGCCCGGACTCGATGAGCGGGTTGATGCTCACGATGCGGCACCCGTTCTCAACGGCCTTCTGCAGCTCGGTCAGCATGCGCGGGTGACACGTCCCCGGATTCTGCCCGATGATGAAGATCGCGTCGGCCGCCGCAAAGTCGTCGATGCGCACCGTCGCCTTGCCGAATCCGATGACTTCGCTCAGTCCGGTCCCGCTCGACTCGTGACACATGTTCGAGCAGTCGGGGAGATTGTTCGTCCCGAACTGCCGGGCGAACAACCCGTACAGGAACGCCGCTTCGTTGCTCGCGCGCCCGGACGTGTAGAACACCGCTTCGTTAGGCGAATCGAGCGCGCGCAGGTAATCGCCGATCATCGCGAACGCATCCGCCCAGGAGATGGGCTCGTATCGATCCGATCCACGGCGCCTGACCATGGGGCTCGTGATGCGGCCCAGGCCGTCCAGCTCGACGTCGCGGCAGTCGAGCAGCGATGCAATGCTGTGTTGGGCGAACACGTCGGGCGTCAAGCGCGCCGTCGTCGCTTCGGCCGCCACGGCTTTCGCGCCGTTTTCGCAGAACTCGGCGCGCTTTCGGTGGCCATCGGGATCGGGCCACGCGCAGCTCGGACAGTCGAAACCATCTTTCTGATTCAACTTGAGCAGCGTGCGCGCAGCGCGCCTGGGCCCCATTTCTCTGAAGCCGAAGTGCGCGGTCTCGTAGATGGATCGAAGACCAGCGGCCGTCGTGTCGCGACGACCATCGTGCGCGCCTTCCCGTTCTAACGGAGGCTCCGCGCCCTCCACGCCGTGCGCGAGGTGCGCGTTGGGATCCGTCGGCTTGACGGTCCGCGCCTGATTGGGCGCGCTGTTTTCATCGTGTTCGTGGCGATGCATGGCAGGCAGCGTGCGCAAGAACGCTGCCCGGCTTCACGGCGGAAACCGCTCAGTTCACACGCCGGCGCTCATTGGTATCCGGCCGCCTGCAGCCGGAACAGCTCGGCATACAGTCCGCCGCGCGCCACGAGCTCGGCATGCGAGCCTTCTTCCGCGATTTGTCCGTGCTGCAGGACAATGATGCGATCCGCCATTCGCACCGTCGAGAAACGGTGCGAGATGAGCACCGCCATTCGACCCGCCACCAGCTCGGAGAATCGCACGAACACTTCGTATTCGGCGCGCGCATCGAGCGCCGCCGTCGGCTCATCGAGAATGAGCACTTTTGCGTCGCGCATGTACGCGCGGGCCAGCGCGACTTTCTGCCACTCGCCGCCCGACAGGTCCACCCCGCCATCGAACCGGCGTCCAAGCATCTGCCGGTATCCTTCGCCGAATCGCGGCAGCAGCACCGATGCCAACGACTGCTCCGCGGCGGTCGTCAGCACTTCCGGAACCGGCTCGACGGCATGTCCATTCTCTCGCGGCCGCCTGAGCGTCGCCGGACTCGAATCGAATGACCATTCGGGCGGCACCGACTCGATCGCGACATCGGTCGAGCCGACGCGATCGAGATAGTCGCGGACGCGATCGATGTGCCCAACGCCGATGTTCTCGTCGAACCGCATGTCGAAGCGCACGAAGTCCTGGAAGATCACGCCGATCGCGCGCCGCACCGACTGCAGGTCGTACTCCTTGAGATCGAGTCCGTCGAGCAGGATGCGGCCCTCGGTCGGATCGTACAAGCGCGCCATGAGCTTGGTCACGGTCGTCTTGCCGGCGCCATTCTCGCCCACGAACGCGAGCCGCTCGCCCGGACGGAGCGTGAAATTCACGTGCCTGACGGCCCACCGGTCGCTGCCCGGATACTGGAACCCGACATCCTCGAACACGAAGCCCTGGCGGACCGGCTCCGGCACCGGCGGCGCTCCCGGGCGCGACACCATGTTGGGCCGCATGTCGAAGAAGTCGAACATGTCCTTGAGGTACAGGCTCTGCTCGTAGATGTCGCTCGCCGAAATGAGCAGCCGCTGGATGATGTCGCGGCTGCGGGCAAACGATCCGGCGAGGAACGTCAGCGTGCCGATCGAGATGACCCCGCCAACGGCCCGCAGCAGGATGATCACGTACGCGCCGTAGTAGCCGAGCATCCCGAGGACCGAGAGCGCCGTACTCACGATGCCCTTTCGGATCGACAGCTGCTTGTTCTCCTCGTAGAACCGGTCGGCGAGGATGCGATATCGGTCCGTGAGCCACTGCGCGAGCCCGAACATCTGCACTTCTTTGGCGTTCGTGTCGCTCGCCGCGAGGTACCGCAGGTAGTCCAGTTGGCGCCGTTCGGGTGTCCAGCGGTAGAGCAGCGAATACTCGAGCGACGCATAGTGCGTCTCGCCGATGAACGACGGCAGCACCGCCGCGGCGAGCAGCAGCACGAGCCACGGGCTGAACACGAGGAGCGCGGTGCCTAACGATGCCAGCGTGAGCGTGTCCTGCGACATCGAGAGCAGCTCCGCCAGGAGCCCGATGCGCCCCACGGTCTGGCGGCGCGCCCGTTCGAGTTGGTCGTAGAAGGCAGGGTCCTCGAACTGCTGCAGGTCGAGCGTCGCCGCGTGTTCCATCAAGCGCACGCTCGTGTAGTTCGAGAAGAGATCGCCCAACAAACTTTCGACCAACGCCGATGCACGGGCCAGCACTTCGCCCGCGACGACGATCGCGATCTCCAATGCCACCAGCTTCCAGAGCGAAGACAGATGGGACGGATCGCGCCGCAGCGCGATGACCGCGTCAATGATGAGCTTGCCGATCCAGAGCGTCGCGACGGGAACGAACGCGCGCGCGACACGCAGCACGGCCATCGTCGCCGTGAACGTGCGATGGGTGCCCCACACCATGCGCAGCAACGGCGGCACGTAGCGGAGCGCCGCCATGCGCTGACCCCACGTCGGGTTTGTGCTCCGCTCCGGTGGGAGGCGTCGAGCTGATCCTGCCATGCGCTAAAAGCTAACCGTCTTGGAAGTCTTCACACTCACTGCCGACAAACGTCGGCGCCTGGCCGTGCGGTTCCATGCCCACCGGCAGGGCCGCCTGCAGGCGCCCGCGCTCGTGCCAAGAGCCCGCGGTCAGTAGTGGAAGAGTTCCTTGATGGCGCCCAGGATGCGCGCGCCTAACGACGGGCCGCCGTGGTCCGGGCAGTACATCGTCGGCTCCGTGCCCAACCGGAACCACTCGAGCTGCGTGTGCGGACACCAGGCCGTGGCGAGGTCGCCGTTGTCGGCGTCGATGACGCGCGACACGAGTCCCGCCGGCGGCCGCCACGGTGCGTCGCGGGCGCCTTGCGGCCACCCGCGCTCGTAGAACTCCGCCCACGCGGGCGCCGCGAGGCGGCCGCCGGTCGCGCCTTCGCCTAACGAGCGCGGCGTGTCGTACCCGAACCAGATGCCCGCCACGAGCGACGGCGTGTAGCCAATGAACCAGACGTCCGCACCGTTGTTCGTCGTCCCGGTTTTGCCCGCGATCGGGCCGCGCGCCCCGAGGGACCGGACCTCGCGTCCGGTGCCGTCGTTGACCACCGATTCGAGCATCGATGTCAATTGAAACGCATCCCGCGGATCGAGCGCCGGCACCGGCGGCGCCGCGTCGTTCGACCACAGTACCTTCCCGCCCGGTCCCTCGATGCGCCGGACCAGCCGCGGCGTGACGCGGTTGCCGCCGTTCGCGAACGGCGCGTACGCCGTCACGAGCTCGAGCGGCGTCACTTCCAGGGCGCCTAACGCGATGGAGGGAACGGGGGCCAACCGGCTCGTGATGCCGTTGGCGCGCGCGAGCGACACGATGTGCGCCTCGCCGACGGCGTGCCCGAACCGCACGGCGGCCGCGTTGGACGAGTGCTCGATGGCGCGGCGCATCGTGATCCGCCCCTCGTACTCGTCGCCGAAGTTGGCCGGCGTCCAGTCGCGCCCGTCCTGCTCGACGTCCACCGGGGCGTCGTCCACCAACGTGGCCGGCGTGTAGCCGGCGCCTAACGCAGCGGCGTACACGAACGGCTTGAAGGCCGAACCCGGCTGCCGGTGCGCGGCCAGCGCGCGATCGAACGCGCCGTTCTGATAGCGCCGACCGCCAACCAGCGCCCGAATGTCGCCCATTCTCGGATCGAGCGCGACCAGCGCGCCTTCGACAGGATCGCTGCCGTCCTCACCCACCTGGTTGGCAATCGAGGCGGCCTGGTTGCGAACGGCGCGCTCGGCCGCCCGTTGGGCCCGGGCATCGATCGTGGTATAGATGGTCACGTCGCCGTGCGATTCGGCGTCGTGGCCTAACACGGAGTCCAGCACCGCGCGCGCCGCGCCCACCACCCAGGAACCCGTATCCTCCGGACGCCACTCGTTCTCGGCGACCTCGATCGGCTCGCTCGCCGCCGCCGCCGCGCGTGCGGCGCTCACGTAGCCCTCGCGGACCATGAGGGAGAGCACCAGATCGCGCCGGGCGCGCGCACGCTCGAGATCATGGCGCGGCGTGTACACCGACGGCCCCTTCGGCAGCGCCGCCAGCAGGGCCCCCTCGGCGAGCGTTAGGCGCGAGACGCTCTTGCCGAACAGATCGCGGCTCGTCGCCTCGACACCGTAGGTCCCGTTGCCGAGGTAGATGACGTTGAGATACAGCGCGAGAATCTGGTCTTTGGTGAGATTCCGCTCGAGGAGCCGCGCCATGCGCAGCTCGAGCAGCTTCCGCCTGAGCGTGCGGCCCGCGCCAACGGATGCAAAGCTGTTGCGGGCCACCTGCATGGTGATCGTGCTGAACCCTTCTCGCACGCCTAACGCAGCCGCATCGCGCACCGTGGCGCGCGCGAACGCGTGCCAGTCGAGACCCTTGTGGTGATAAAATCGGCGATCTTCGGTCGCGACGAACGCCTCGCGCACGAAACGTGGAATGCGCGCCAGCGGCACATCGATCCGGCGGACGTCCTCGAGCCGTCCGATCAGCCGCCCCGAGCGGTCCAACACTCGGCTGCCTTCCGGAGGCTGGTACGCTCGGATCGCCGCGCCCGACGGGCAGCCATCGAACCCGCACGTGTACAGCCACGCATCGCCGACCACGATCGCGAGCACCGCAAGGTTCGCCAGCGCGAACGCGCGCCAGTGGCGTCGCAGCCAGTGCGGATCGCCCGACCCGACTTCGCCAAGCATGCGCGAGAAGAACGCATGCCACCGTTGCTTCATACGGGACTCGATCTTCATACCATGCAGCACCGACAGGCGGGCCCTGCCCGCGTTCATTTTTCACTACGACAGGCACAGTCTGCGGTTTCCAGGCAACACGTCTCACCGTAGACTTCTTTGACGGCAGCGAATATCCTTCGCGCCCCCACGGACCCCCTACCATGTACTCGGCACTTCGCCTCGCGCTCGTTGTCGCTTCGGCATTCGCCGGCGGAACGGCTCCTGGCGGGCACCATCACATCAAACGGCCGCGCCCCGCCAACGAGCTGGGCCGGATTCCCATCCTCGAGTATCACGTCATTGGCGATTCCGATGCTCGATGGACCGTCGAGCGCGGACATTTCAAGCGACAGCTCGAGCTTCTCTATGAGAGAGGCTATCGCCCCATAACGGTTGCCGAGTTGATCGATCGAAAAATCACGCTACCGGCCGGGATGTCGCCGGTGGTGTTCACCTTCGACGACGCGTCGCCATCACAGTTCCGCTACATCGATCACGACGGCACGCTCGAGGTCGACCCGAATAGCGCGATCGGCATCTGGCTCGACTTTCACCGTACCCATCCGGACTGGGCGAACAAGGCGACGTTCTGCATGCTGCCCGGGGCAGCAGCGGGTCACGCGTTCTTTGGTGAGCGTGGCATCGAGGGTCAGAAGACGGAGTGGCGGAAGCTCAAGGTGCGATTCCTGGCCGACCAGGGCTTCGAGCTGTGCGATCACACGCTGTGGCACGCGAACCTATCGAAGTACTCGGACGAGGTCGTGCAGGAGCAGATTGCGCGCGGCGCGATGGCGATCGACTCTGCCGTGCCAGGCTATCGCGTGCGGACCTTCGCGCTTCCGCTTGGCATCTGGCCCAAGAACCACGAACTGGCGCACAGTGGCTCGTGGCGCGATCCGAGGAGCGGACGCGTAATCACCTATCGCTTCGACGCGATACTCGAGGTGACGGGTGGGCCAGCCCGGAGTCCGTTCGACCCCAAGTTCGACCCGCTTCGCCTGCCGCGGGTCGAGGTATTTGGTGACGCGTTAGAACGGCTGTTGGACCAACTCGATCGAAGCGGCAGCCGCTATGTGGCATCTGGCCAGCCGATGGGAGACAGCTCGACGACGGTTGGAGGAGCCACCAACGCTTCGAGCGGTCGAGAGCAATGAGCCGCGCACATAATGATTAGGGACGGCGGACGAACGGCGCACGAGATTCGGAGGGTATGTGTTTGTCGTCTTTTTATACAGTGTCACGAAAGCTGTGCATTTTCGAGTTGATCGCGCGGTCGGCTCAGAAATTTGTCCTAAAATGACCCCTCAATGTCCTAAAACTGTGCTTGCTTCAGCCGATACTCGGAAGCAAGTTGGGCGTCGCTCTTGGCAGAACGACCGACGGATTGGAGGAAAGTGAATGGGACGCTCACAGGTGAAGCTCCCTCATTACGCATTCTTCGAAGCGCTGGCGCGCTGCGAGAACGAGTCGTGTGCCGAATGGCGCACGACGAGCGCCGGGCTTTTGACGCTGCGGTTGTTCGACGACTGGGTGATGGAAGGCGGGAGTGCGGTGTCGTTGGACTCGTGGGGTCTGCGTTGCGTGCGTGAATCGATCTCGGCGATCGATGCGGGGAGTAGTGTGCGGGCGCTGCTGACGAGTCTTGTGGACTCGATGCAGCTGGCCCGTCACGCCCGTGTAGCGGTCGTGGCGCCGCGCCTCATGGCGTACGCGCGCGCGTTGCAGTTCGATGCCAAGTGGGCGTTGGCGGCTGACGTGTACCGCACCGTGCTGCAGAACGCGGAGCCGGCGGCGGACACGGATGTCGTGATTGCGGCGAACATGCAGTTAGGCGCGTGCATGCGCGTGCTGGCGCAGTGGAGCGAAGCGCGCGGTGCGTACGCGGCGGCGGCCGAAGTCGCGGCGTTCACAGGCGACGTGGCCAACGTGCACAAGGCACGGATTGCAGAAGCCAACGTGATGACGGCGCGCGGAAATCTACCAGCGGCCGAAAAGATCCTCGACTCCGTAATCGACTCTGCCGAAGAAAACGGCCTAAAAGAGATCCGCGGCTTTGCGCTGCATGATCGAGGCGTGGTGGCGAGAAAACGCGGCGACCTCGAGGGATCGGTCGCGTATATCTACGAGGCACTTAGCTCCTACGAGAATCAGGCGGCGAAGGATCGCGCTCTCGCTGACTTGGCCGTTACCTTCTTTGATCTCGGGCTACACGACGCCTCGCGTGACGCGAACCTCGTGCTCGCAGCCACTGCACAGGAGAATTACACCCGTTGGGTCGCAACGCTCAATTTGCTCGAAGGTGCCGCGTTTGATCACAAGGAGACGGTCTTCGAGCATTATCGTCGCCAGCTCGCGGATGAAAAGCTGCCTCCGGCACTACAGGCAGATTTCGAGTACTACCTCGGTGAAGGCTATCGGGTTTTCGGCCACCATGATCGCGCCGAGATTTGGCTATCGCGCGCGATAGCGACTGCGTCGTCTATCCAAGCGAACGAAGTGCTGATTAAGGCGGAACAGCTTCTATCTGAGATGTTGTCCGGTCGCGAAACGAGTGTCTCGCGTACCACCCAAGTCACGAATCCTTCGCGACAGGTGGCGCAAGTAGCGGAAGCAATTCACGAAATGCGTTCGCTTGCCGGCGTGTCGGGGTGAAAAAAGCGAGGTCGCGAGCTGCAACTCGCGACCTCGCATGAACGACACTCCGGTGCTTCAGCGAGCGAGGCAGATTCCGCTGCCGGCGTTCGTCTGACAAGCATTACTGGTGGGCGCCGTGGGGGAGGCGCAGGCGGCAAGCGCCGCGGAAGCGACGACAAGAGCAAGTAGGGTAAGGCGACGGCGGACCATGGTAACCTCGCGGACGGGGTGTGATGTGGTGTCACAAA